>NZ_JBBMFP010000013.1:0-164275 GCF_040095955.1 Blautia caccae
CCACACAAATCTGTGTGATCGTTCATCTGCATTTCATTTTAGATATTTAACCTGTCTACTTGACAGGGGGCATATCAGGTTAAGAGCCTGTCAACTGTTTTTCACGAGATGGGGCTCCAGGTTCTTGCGGAGGGAGTGGAGAATGCCCAGCAGGAGGCGTTTGTAAAAAGCTGCGGGATTGATTACATCCAGGGTTTTTATTTTACAAAACCGCTTCCGGAGGAGGAGGCCTTTGCTTTTATCAGGAATGCGCAGGCAAAACAGGAAATGATACGGGGGATTCAACCATGACAATGAGACAGCTTACAACAATGGAGAAGCTGAGTTTCGGCGGCGGCGATGTTGCCAACTGCGTTACTTTTGGGGTTACGTCGGCGTACCTGTCCTATTATTACACAGACACAGTGGGCATCTCTGTGGCTGCAGTGGGGCTTATTCTGGGTGCGGCCAGAATCATAGAGGCATTTGCCAATCTCGCTACCGGCGTGGCGATTGACAAAGTACACTCGCGGCTGGGCAGGACAAAGCCTTTTCTGTATGCAACGACCATACCGCTCATGCTGTTTTTCTTTCTGATGTTCGCGGTACCGGATGTATCGGCAGCGGGAAAGACGGCGTTCGCTTTTTTTACCTATCTGACATTCTGTGTGCTGTATGCGGTGAACAACACGGCTTACGGGACGCTTCTGTCCATGATGACCGGAAATGTGAAGCAGAGGAGAAGCATCAATAATTACAAGCTTATGGGGATCGGGGTGGGAACCATGATATCCAATGCCTGTACCCTTCCCCTTGTAGCGCTTCTGGGGGGCGGCAGAAAAGGGTATATTTTTACGGGACTTGTATTTGCGGTGATCAGTGCAGTGTTTCTTATGAACTGTACTGTACAATGCCGGGAGAGGATCGCCGTGCAGAGTGACAAGGTGAAGATCACGGACGAGCTGCGCTATGCGGTCAGAAGCCGTTCCTGGATGGCTCTGTGTGTGGTCGCACTTCTCATCACCTGCGCGCTTACGCTGCGGACTTCCGGAATCGTCTACTATGCCAGATATGTGCTGGAAAATGAAGACCTGGCAACCCTGCTTCTTGCCATGTCACCTATTTCCATGCTGGTCAGCTCGCCGTTCATCGGACAGGTACTGGACCGGGTGGGAAACCGGAAATGCATGGTGCTTGGAAGTCTGGGCATGATACTTTCCATACTGGGCATGGCTGCTTCCGGCAGCAATGTAGCGGGACAGGTCGTGTTCAACTTCCTCTGCGGCGTGGCCTCCAATCTCTGTACAGGGCCGCTGTACTCTGCGTGCTCTGATACCATGGATGAGGTGGAGTACCTGACAGGGGAACGTCCCCAGGGAATCATGACATCTGTGATGATGTGCACCAATAAGCTGGGAATCGCCTTTGCGCCCATTATCTCTTCCATTGTTTTAGGGGCGGGAGGTTATGCGGCGGGCGGTGTGCAGTCAGCAGGAGCGCTGGCAGCCATCAAGGGAAATGTTTTCTGGATCCCCGTGCTCCTTTCCGGCCTGGGGATACTGGCAGCCCTGTTCTTTGACCTGGATAAGAAGCATGGAGCCATGGTAAACGCCCTGGAAAACAGAAGAAATAAAATTACCTGAAAAAAAGTATTGACATTTACGCTGCGTAAACCCTTATCCTTTCAGGTGAAGGAGGTGGAAAGATGGAATATACAGTGAACCGGCTGGCACAGATATCCGGAGTCAGCAAGCGTACGCTCAGGTATTACGACGAGATTGGATTACTCAGGCCCGAACGGGTAAATCCAAACGGCTACCGCATCTACGGGCAGATGCAGGTGGATCTGCTGCAGCAGATCCTGTTCTACCGGGAGCTGGGCCTGCCGCTGGAGGAAATCAGGGAGATCATAAAAAATCCCGGATTTGACAGGGAAAAGGCTCTGGAGGACCATCTTACAGCCCTTCTGCAGAAAAAAAGGCAGACAGAGATTCTCATATCAAATGTAAAGAAGACTCTGGATTCTATGAAAGGAAGAGCGATGATGAGTGACGAAGAAAAATTTGAAGGATTTAAACGTGATCTGATAAAGGAAAATGAAGAAAAATACGGCAGGGAGGTGCGGAAGGCCTATGGGGAGGATGCTGTTGATGCATCCAACGAAAGGCTTGCAGGTATGAGCCGGGAAGAGTGGAACAGACAGGAGGAGCTGAGTAAGGAGATCCTGGAAACCCTGAAGGCAGCCATGGAGGACGGCAGTCCCGCAGGAGAGACTGCGCAGAAGGCCTGCGACCTGCACAGACAGTGGCTCTGCATGTTCTGGGGAGACGGCGCGTATTCCAGGGAGGCTCACAGAGAGATGGGTGAGATGTACGCCGCGGATGAGAGGTTTAAGGCATATTACGACAAGGTTCAGGACGGAGCGGCGGAATTTCTCAGAGATGCGCTGAACATTTACTGTTCCTGAGAGAAAGTGGGATAAGGGTATGGGCCCGGCGGTATAGCCGGGCTCCATGCCTTTTTACGTTACGTTCATGCATTTTTCATAGTTTTTTTCTTGACCTTACAGTAGCTGTATCATTTAGAATGTCATATAACAGCAAAAAAGCCGGGTACCGGAAAAAACGGGTGCGGCACTTAATGAGGTGGAAAGATGAAACAGAGAAAGCTGAATGTAACATACAGGGATCTGGAGAGAAAGGATTATCCCTATATCGAGAAGATTATCAGAGACACATGGAACTATGACAGTATCTGCGACAGGCCGTCCACGGCAAAACAGATGGCAAAGGTATATCTGCGGGGCTGTCTGGCACAGAAAACCTATGCCAGGGTGGCAGTCTGCAGGGACAGGGTCGTGGGAATCATTGTGGGACAATACGGGAAGGACAGGAAAATGAATCCGGGAATGCATATAAGCAGTTTTTTCAGCGGCCTGAGGCTGATGATGGCCAGAGACGGAAGGAAAGTGGCAAAGCAGTTCCGGGGATTTGAGAAAACGGACAGGGATATGCTGGAGAGCTGCGGAAAGAAATTTGACGGTGAGGTGGTGTTCTTTGCCGTGTCAAAGGCAGTCAGGGGCTGCGGTGTGGGAAAAGAACTGTGGGGACAGTTAAGAGGCTATTTCCGGGCAAAAAGCGCGGAGAGCATTTATGTCTATACGGATAATACCTGTAACTATAAATTCTATGAAAGTCAGGAATTTGAGCGCCTGGACTGCCGAGAACTGCTGGTAAGCCCGGGCGGACAGAGGTTCCGACTGGAGATGTATTTATATGAATATAACTTTTAGGCCGGCTTTCAGTTTACCGGGCGCGGGACATTTACGGGGAAGGAACCATGGTCCGGCGGGCGTAACAGACCGTTGAAAAACGGTACTTTTGCCATAATCATGCAGGAAAATATAAACATTTTGTAAATATTGCATAAAAATTAAAGGAAAATAGATGAAATCTTAAAAGAAATTTAGTACAATACTTTTATACAGTGTTTACAATGTGATAAAAGGCAGCATTCGGCTGTCAGGAAGATGAAAGGGGAGACATGATTATGACAGATTGGAAAGAGTTATTGGATAACGGATACGATGATGTCAGGGAGCTTGCAGGACGCCTGCATATAACGGAGGAGGAACTCCCTGCGCTTTGTAAGATTCAGGATATGTTTCCCATGTTTGTGAATCCTTATTACCTGTCTCTGGTGGATGAAAATGACCCGGAGGACCCTGTGAGGAAACTCTGCATCCCGGCGGACGCGGAGCTGAAAGCAGGGGGTGAGATGGATACCAGCGGTGAACACGACAACACTGTCATGACAGGAATGCAGCATAAGTACGATGCCACAGTGCTGATACTCTCCACAAACCAGTGCGCCATGTACTGTCGCCACTGTTTCCGCAAGCGTCTTGTGGGCCTGTCAGGGGATGAGATCGCGGAGTATATCAGTGATATGGCACAGTATGTGCGGGAGCACAAGGAGATCAACAATGTACTTGTGTCCGGCGGTGATGCATTCCTCAACAGCAACGGGACCATCAGAAAGTATCTGGAGGAGTTTTCAGGGATTGAACATCTGAACCTGCTCCGCTTCGGCAGCAGGACACCGGTAGTGCTTCCCCAGAGGATCACAACAGACCCTGAACTGGTGGACATGCTGACAGAGTATGGAAAGAAAATACAGATCTACGTTGTGACCCAGTTCAATCATCCCAATGAACTGACCTCTGAGGCCAGGGAAGCAGTACATACACTGA
The DNA here is from genome assembly GCF_040095955.1 of Blautia caccae. NCBI lineage: Bacteria > Bacillati > Bacillota > Clostridia > Lachnospirales > Lachnospiraceae > Blautia > Blautia caccae. The sequence goes on from NZ_JBBMFP010000013.1 coordinate 4,232, forward strand.
TGCGTGCGGGGATCGTGGTGAAAAACCAGACCGTGCTGTTAAAAGGGGTGAATGACAGGCCGGAGGTTCTGGGAAAACTTCTGCAGGAAACTACAGCCATGGGGATTATTCCCTACTACGTATTCCAGTGCAGGCCGGTAACAGGCGTACACAGCCAGTTCCAGGTACCTCTCCATGAAGCTTACCGTGTAGTGGAAGGTGCAAAACAGATGCAGAGCGGCCAGGGAAAATGCTTCCGCTATGTCCTTTCCCATGTGACGGGCAAGATTGAGATTCTGGGTGAGACAGGGGACGGCAATATGCTGTTCAAGTATCATCAGGCAAAGTACGAGAAGGACAGAGGACGTATCTTCACCAGCAAAATCGGTGAGGGACAGTGCTGGCTGGATTAAAAAAGAAAAAACGGAAACGTACAGCAGTAAAGCTGCCATAAAATGTGAAAGTTTATTTTTCATTTTATGGCAGTTTTTTTGTACCTGTGCCGCAAAAGGGAATCTCAGCAGACCGTAAAATTATTTTTATCAAAGTCAATCAGCCCCTCATCCTTCATTTTATATAATTCAACGGTCATGGAGCTTCTGTCAACGGACAGATAGTCAGCGAGCTGCTGTCTGTTAAAGGGAATGGTAAATTTTTTGGAGCTCTGAAGCCTCATCTGCTGGGAAAAATACTCCAGCAGTTTGGCACGGATGGTGTGCGGCGTCAGGCAGTCTATTTTCCGGGAGAAATGCAGATTTTTTTCCGCCAGAACGCCCAGCAGATTCTGAATAAGTTTGGTATGAAAGCGGCATGCAGAGGAACAGGTGGTCAGCACGCGCTTCAGATCCAGAAACAGGATCTCCGTATCAGCAGCGGCAAGCGCTGTCCCGTCAAAGGTTGCCTGAGGAACACAGGCATAGGTTTCACCGAACAGGTCCCCCGGGCCGAGTCTGGCCAGAAGAGATTCCTTTCCCCAGTAGCTTTCCCTGACTATGTGTACATTACCTTTCAGGATAAGTCCAATCTGTGAGATTCGGTCACCCCACCGGAAGATGGAGGCGTCCTTTTTATATTGGCGGATACTTCCCGACAGGCAGTCCAGCATGGCGGTGAGTTCATCCTCGGTGATTCCTCTGAATAATGGGGAGTGTTTTAATTCTTTTACGGGAAATTCACTCATAAATGTTAGAATCCTTTCTTATTTGTTGTACCTACAACAGAATGATTTTTTTAATTATAGTATATTATCCATGAAAAGACAAGAACAGAGGAGGAATTGCAATGGCAAGAAAACTGGTTCAGATAGATGAGAGCAAATGCAACGGCTGCGGGCTGTGCGCAAGTGCCTGTCATGAGGGTGCCATCGGTATGGTGAACGGAAAGGCAAAGCTTTTGAAAAAAGAATTATGCGACGGCATCGGAGATTGCCTTCCGGTATGTCCCACAGGGGCCATAGCCTTTGAGGAGAGCGGCTCCCGCCCCTGGCCCGTACAGATAAAACTGGTATCTCCGGCAGCGTCCTTTTTTAAAGGGGCCGACCTGCTGATCGCGGCTGACTGTACGGCTTATGCCTATGCGGGATTCCACCGGGAGTTTATGAAAGACAGAGTGGTTCTGATCGGGTGCCCGAAGCTGGACAGTGTGGATTACTCCGAAAAACTGGGGGAGATCCTGGGGATAAATGATATAAAAAGTGTAACAGTGGTGCGTATGGAGGTTCCATGCTGCGGCGGAATCGAGCGCGCAGTGAAAAATGCCCTTTCAAGATCAGAACAGGAAATACCATTTCAGGTGGTAACAGTAACGACACAGGGAGATTTGATATAGCAGTTATGCGGTATTGAATGGAAAAAGTGCTGTACAAATAAAAAAGTTAAGAAAAGAGAGGAAATCAATTATGGAAGAAAAAATGTTTTGTTTTCAGTGTGAGCAGACTGCAGGATGCAGCGGATGTAAAGGAAACAGAGGAGTGTGCGGCAAGCAGGAAACCACTGCAAAGCTTCAGGACGAGCTGACAGGCGCCCTGATTGGACTTGCACATGCCGTGGGAGAGGATAAGGCAGAACCGGAGACAGACCGTCTGATGATGGAAGGACTTTTTGCAACCCTTACAAATGTTAATTTTGATGATGAATCCCTGAAAAAACAGATCGCTTCCGTGCATCAGGAGAAGGAAAAATATGTACCCGGCTGTAATTCCTGCCAGGAACCCTGCGGCCGCACATCAGACTATCCCATGGAGATGCTCTGGAAAGACCAGGAGGATATCCGTTCCCTGAAATCTCTCCTGCTTTTCGGACTCAGAGGAACAGCGGCTTATGCTTATCACGCTATGGTACTGGGTTATACGGATGAACAGGTAAATGCATTTTTCTACAAGGGGATGGCTGCCATTGGGGAGGACAGGGATATGGACAATCTGCTCCCTCTTGTTATGGAGGCAGGCGCAGTGAATTTCCGATGCATGGAGCTGCTTGACAGGGCAAACACAGAGACTTACGGAATTCCTGCGCCGGCTAAAGTGGAGATGAAAGTGGAGAAAGGCCCGTTTATCGTCATTTCAGGTCATGACCTGAGGGATCTGAAACTGCTTCTTGAGCAGACAGAGGGTAAAGGCGTCAACATCTATACACATGGAGAGATGCTTCCTGCCCATGCTTATCCGGAGCTTAGAAAATATGCGCATCTGAAAGGAAACTTCGGCACTGCATGGCAGAACCAGCAGAAAGAGTTTGCCGGACTTCCGGCCCCGGTGCTTTTTACCACCAACTGCATTATGCCGCCTAAGGACAGCTACAGGGACCGGGTATTTACCACAGGTGTTGTCAGCTATCCGGGTATGGTGCATATAGGCGAGGACCGGGACTTTACACCGGTCATTGAGAAGGCTGCTGCGCTGGGCGGTTTTACAGAGGAGAAAACGTTCACAGGCATCAACGGGGGCAGCACACTGACTACAGGTTTCGGACACGATACCATTTTAAGTGCTGCAGGTCAGGTTGTGGAGGCTGTCAAAGCAGGACAGATCAGCCATTTCTTCCTGGTAGGAGGATGTGACGGCGCCAGAACAGGAAGGAATTACTATACAGAGTTTGTACAGAAGGCGCCGAAGGATTCCATTATCCTCACACTGGCATGCGGAAAATACCGCTTTAATGATCTGGACCTGGGTGAGATCGGCGGTCTGCCAAGACTTATGGATATGGGCCAGTGCAACGACGCATTCGGCGCTATCAAGGTGGCAGTCGCCCTTGCAGAAGCTTTTCACTGCAGCGTCAACGAACTGCCTCTGACTCTGGTGCTCTCCTGGTACGAACAGAAAGCCGTGAGCATTCTGCTGACACTTCTGCACCTGGGAATCAAGAATATCTATCTGGGGCCGACATTGCCTGCTTTTGTTTCTGAGAATGTGTTAAATTATCTGGTGGAGAATTTTCAGATTTCGCCTGTTAGTACGCCGGAGGAAGATCTGAAGAAGATTTTAGGATAGTCTTACTGCAGATAAGGGCCAGCGGAGCATTCATTTGCCCCGCTGGTATATTTTCTGATATTCTCTTGGTGACATTTCTGTATATTTTTTGAAAATCTTAGAAAAATATCCCTGATTTATGAAACCCGCCTGTTCGCTGACCTGAGCGATGGACAATTTTTGTGTCTGCAGCAAGTGCCTGGCTTTTTCTATACGCACCTTGTTCAAATAATCCGAAAAATGCTCGTTGGTCTTCTGATAGAACAGGGTGGACAGATAGGTATAGTTCAGATGAAATGCCTGGGCGATATCAGACAGCTTCAGGTCCTGATTGCAGTTATCAGCTATATAACTTTTGATCTGATAAAAAAGGTCAAGGTCACGTCTGGCAGTTTCACGCTGCACCAGATTGTTCACAAGCAGGAAGAAGTCATCCAGTATCTTGTCAAGGACAGCATAGTCAGGGGCTTTGTCTATCATCTTGAAATATTTCACTTTTTCCATATTAATGCCGGAAGTGTCAAAACCGGCCATAGTCAGCGCCAGAATCAGAGAGTATAGAGCACTTTCAATCTGTTTTTTAAATACAAATACCTCTGTGGAGGGGCTTTCTACAGTACGGCGTACATATTGTCTGAGCAGGTGGCGGACCCCGGGGAGATACAGGGGATCAAGATTTTTCTGATACTCCTGTTGAGGGAATGGAAGTGCAGAAGCCTTTATATCCTCAGGGTATAGTAATTCTCTTTCCGGAAAATAAAAGCTGTATTCCAAAAGCCTGATACAATCCTTATATCTGGTGAGTGTGCAGGACAGGTCATTGTACGGTTCGGACAGGGTAAAAATCATTTTTCTGCCTGTCTTCCGTTCAAGCATTGTCACGAGTGCAGTTGACAGAGCGGGCACCAGGTCTTTGTTTTCCGGAACTGTCTGCAAAAGGATGCAGAGATACCCCTCGTCGGAAATACAGAAAGCGTGGGAATGAGGGGCAAACTGTCCGGCAATTTCAGGGGCTATCTTTTTTTCCAAAGTGTAGAAAGAGATATCGCTCAGGATTTTTCCGGTTAGAAGAAGATAGGGTTCTGTTTCCAGGAAATCCGTATGCGCATCACGGAAACGCTGCAGGGCATCAGGACAGCACAGAGTACCGCCATGGAGCAGTTCTTTTAATGTCTGGGCGGCAGATGCATGGCTTCTGATACCGGGTGAGGCGGACCTGAGCCTGTTCATAAGGGCAAGCAGTTCATCCTTATCGAGAGCAGGTTTTAAAAGATAGTCGGCAACTCCGAGTTTAAACAGGGATTTCACATACTCGAAGTCATCGTAGCTGCTCAGAACGATAATATGTATCCATGGATATTGTTCTTTCAGCTTCTTTGTGAATTCAATTCCGTCCATGACAGACATGATGATATCTGTCAAAATGATGTCGGGCTGTATTTCCTCTATCATGTGCAGGGCCTCCAGACCGTTGGAGGCTTCGCCGGCGATGGTAAATCCATTTTCTTCCCAGTTGCAAAGGTATTTAATTCCATTTCTCAATAGCAGTTCATCGTCGATGATCAATATTTTAGTCAGATGCTGTTCCATTTCCAGTTTCCTCCCTTTAAAGCAGTGACCAAACGGCAGTTTATATACAGTGGGTTGTACCGGGTTCAATCAGAGGCAGTTTTATAGTAATCTGTGTGCCATAGCCTTCCAGGCTGGCGATATGCAGGCCATAGGCAGCGCCGTAAATCAGTTTTATTCTGTCATTTACATTCTTTACACCGATGCCTGTGAACCCTTTATTACGGATTAGGGCTGCATCATCGGATAGTATGGTAGCAAGGATATGGGAGGGGATACCCTGTCCGTTATCGATGACCTCTATGATCAGTGTGTCCTCCATCTTGGCTGCATAGATACTGATATCCCCCAGCGGATTATTATCGGTGAATCCGTGGAAAATAGCATTTTCGGCCAGGGGCTGCAGGAATAATTTGGGGACCAGGAAGTTACGGCAGTCTTCAGATATCTGAAGCATCAGCCGTATGCCGTTTCCGTATCGGAGCTGCTGTATCTTGAAGTAGCTCTCCAACAGGGCACATTCCTCCTCCAGCGGTATCGTCTCTCTGGTATCTCCAATGGTTTTTCTGAGAATATCTATGAGGGCAGTGATACCGCTTATGACATCCTGGCTGCGGCCGGCTGCTGACAGATACTTTATGGAGGCCAGAGTGTTATAAATGAAGTGAGGATTGATCTGGCTCTGGAGGGCATTCTGTTCCGCCAGTCTTCTGGCGTTCTGTTCCCGGGCCAGATTATCCAGATATGTGTCCAGTTCCAGGAACATCTTGTCAAATGCGGCACCAAGCTGTTCCGCTTCCAGACATCCGCCGCAGTTTACAGCAGCAGGTCGTTTTGAGGCTCTGTCCCAGTCAATGTTGTACATGGCCATTGTCAGATTCTGTATGGGCCGGGTGATACGCCGCACGGCAAAGACTAAAAAGAGCAGTGCCGCAGCCAGAATCAGTCCGGTAATGCAGACAACGATCAAGGTGTTGGAAAATACTTTTGATGTTATAGTGGAATAGTCTGTGAGCTGCACGATCCTGACATCGAAAAAAGCATTTTCAGCGGAGACAGGAATGTATTTCTTGTCTTGATAATCCACTGCAATGCCGGCTGTTTTTGAACCGGAGATGTCAAGGAGTTCTCTGTCCGTCCTTCCAATCTGTCTGGGGTCGGAGTCGGACAGGATCAGTCCGTCATGCGTCATCACAGAAAAGCGGTTGTCATCCTGCCTTAGATTGAAATATAAGCTGGAAAAACAGGATTCATCAATGGCAATCAGGATATATCCATAGGGAGACTGGGAATACGGATCAAAAAGGGAGCAGGCGGTAAACGTATAATACTTATCCCGGGTCTCTCTGGTGATGCCCCTGTGATAGTAGTCTATTCCCATTCTTTTAGGATTCTTCTGTACCTTCTGCATGAAATCTTCATCTATAATACCAGTATCCTCCAGGGCCACGGTTTCATTATATGTAGTGTAAGTACAGTTGTTTTTTCCGTATAGGATGATATTTACATTGGAATAGCTGAAGAAACCGTTATAACTCTGCAGATAGGTATTGACATATCTTTGCATTTGATAGTAACAGAAAGTATCTTCCGGTGTCTCCTCGAGATAGGATTTTATCGTGCTGTCGGAAGAGAGCTGTACCATGATATATATGAGCTGCTGATAAAAGGTAATAAAACCCTCATTCAGCTGCTGGACAGAATGCTGGCTTGAAAGCGTGATCAGTTCAGACGTATTCTTCCGGTATTGATAGGAAATGATGGAGGTGGTGAACAGAAAGAAGAGAAGAAAAGCAATGATTACAATACATAGAATTTGTGAAGAAATCCGGCGGCTGTTTTTCATTTTTCTCCCCCTTTCGACAAAATACGACTTTTCAGGAACCGAATTCATTATATAATATAAATATACGAAAATCAAATGAAAATAGCTGTTAAATTGTGTAAAATGCACAAAACCAAAAAAATTATAAATGAACCTGAAGATTTTACCGAAACAGTTGTTTCTGTGTAGGAAAAAACGGCACAATCAAAAAATAAGAATAAATCTGCCGAAAAAATTCACGTGATTCCCGTATCACATCTGGTAAGATATTATCATCAAGTTGATGAAAAGGAGCGTAAGTTATGAAAGGAAAAAGAACAATAAGCGTTGCTATGGCAGCAATCGTCGTATCCGGACTTCTGAGCTCGTGCGGACAGAGCCAGGAGGAAAAGACGGGAGATGAGAAAGAACAGGTTACACTGCAGTATTGGTATCAGGGTACAGACCAGCTGAGCACAGAATTTGCCCAGCGTTGTGTGGAATCTTTTAACGAAAAATATCCGGATATCAAGGTGGAGGCCACGGGGATGTCTACCACTATTTCAGACCAGGAGACAAAGCTGAATGCAGCGACGCTCAGTGACACCTATCCTGACGTGATAGCAGTGGTCCTGGCGGAGGTGGGATCAAGAGGGTCTCTTGGAGACTTTGAGCCGTTGGAGCCATATATAGAAAAATGGAAAGAAAAAGAGGATTTGTTCGACAGTGCATACGAGATGGGGAAATACCAGGGGACTCAGGTGGCACTGGGTGTGCTGCCGAATCCGCAGATCTATACTTACCGCAAAGATGTCTTTAAGGAGGCAGGTCTGGACCCGGAAGATCCGCCGTCAACCTGGGCAGAACTGAAGGACACTGCGGAAAAGCTGACAAAACGCGAAGGGGATAAGGTTGTATTCGCGGGGCTGGACATCCCATCCATAGACAGTTCTCTTGTATTCACAGAACCTTATATGCGTACCGCAGGCTCCAAGGTGGTGGATGAGGAAAAGGGGGAGCCGGCATTTACAGATGAGGCGGCTGTGGAAGCTCTGAATTTCCTTGGGGAAATGGCACAGATGAACATCTCTATACCACACGACCAGCAGAAAGGGGAGGAGCATCCTTTTGTAAACGGAAACGCAGCGATCAGTAATCTCTCCACTGCCAATATCCAGGCATTCCGTGCAAATTATCCTGACGCGGAACTGGGATACCTGCCGATTCTGAAAAAGGATGAGAATTCCGGTGACGGCGTCTGTTTCTGCGGATATCAGCTCATAGCCATGAGCGGAAGTTCCAAGCATAAAGATGAGGCATGGCTATTTATGGAGCATATGATGTCAAATGATGTAGTGTGGGACAGGACCGAGACATTCAATACTCCTATTGTCAAGAAATCCCTGGAGGACAAATATATGGAATCCGGTGATAAGGAGCTGAAGAGCGCTATTTTGAATTATGTGGAGAACGGAAAGGGAAAGGCAACGGTACCGTGGGTAAGCGAGCTGAACAAATACGTATCTGTGGCATATGAGGAAGTCATCAACGGAAAGAAGACAGCACAGGAAGCACTCAATGACGCAAATGATCTGCTTACGAAAGAGATATCAAAATAAATCATGTGAAACGGGCTGCGGATGCTTGTCCGCAGTCTATTTTTACGCTTTTTTGGCTGGGAGGACGGATTATGAGGAGGACAAAGAGGATTGGTGATGACCGCTGCGGATATGTGTTCATTGCACCTTATTATATATTTTTTGTGATGTTCGTGCTGTTTCCGATTTTGGTGAATATCGGGCTTAGTTTTACGGATTTTAATCTTAAATCCATCTCTTTTGTGGGGGTGGAGAATTATGTGACTATGATATCAGACAGTTTATTTTGGATTTCAGTGAAGAATACGCTGATATATGTGGTGTTTACTGTGTTTTTTACCATGGTACTGGGGCTTCTGCTGGCACTTGCGCTGAGAAGTGCGGCGCTGTGGGGGACAAAGTTCTTCAGAGGGATCATATATATGCCATATGTGACATCCATGGTGGCTATGTCCATGGTCTGGCTGTGGATGTATGACCCGACCCACGGAGTCATCAATGTACTGACAGAGATGCTGGGAATTTCGGCACAGCAGTGGCTGTATGACGAAAAGCTGGCTCTCGGTGCTGTGATCGTCATGGGCATCTGGAAGGGGATTGGTTATTACATGACCTTATTCCTGGCAGGGCTGAATAATATCCCGGCGTATTTATATGAAGCTGCCAAGATAGATGGGGCCAATGCCATTCAGTGTTTTAAGCATATCACACTGCCGATGCTGAAACCTGTGACCTTTTTTATAATGATCACAGGAGTGATCAGTGCCTTTAATGTATTTGAGCAGGTGAATGTAATGACATCAGGAGGCCCTATGAACTCAACGACGACAATTGTGCATCAGATTTATATAAGGGCATTTACAGAATATAAGATGGGTTATGGAGCTGCTGAGGCGGTATTTTTACTGCTGATCGTGTTTGTATTCACAATACTGAATTTTAAATACGGCAACCAGGGCCAGGATCTGGATATTTGACAGGAGGGTGGTAAATGAAAAAAAGTAGAGTGAGACAGGGGCTGCTGCTCCTGCTAATGGTATTTTTCTGTACAGTCATCATGCTGCCGTTTTTGATCATGTTTTTTACTTCCCTGAAGACCTCCTCGGAGATTGCAGCTCCTGTATTCCGTCTGCTGCCCGAGAAATGGCTGTTCTCCAATTATGCAGACGCCATGAAGTCGTCGGATTGGGGAAGATTCTTCTATAACACATTTTTTGTCACTGTAGTGGCAACGGGCATCAGCCTTGTCATCAATTCTATGGCGGGTTATGCTTTTGCCAGATTAAATTTTAAGGGCAGGGATATGCTTTTTATGCTGGCACTTGTGGGAATGATGATTCCGCAGCAGGTTACAATGCTTCCGAATTTTGTAGCTATGAAATACTTTCCGCTGGCAGGCGGCAACAATATCCTGGGGCAGGGAGGAACAGGACTCATCAATACATATGCGGGAGTGGTCGCCCCGTATATTGCTGGGGCTTTCGGTGTGTTCCTGTTCCGTCAGTTCTTCCTCAATTTTCCAAAGGCGCTCGATGAAGCGGCAAAGATAGACGGACTGACCAGATTCGGTACTTTTGTCAGAGTCTATATTCCACTCAGCAAGGCGATATTTGCCACATTGATCGTTTTTAAGACCACGAGTACATGGAATGAATATACATGGCCGCTGATCATAACAGCTAAAAAGGATATGTGGACAGTCCAGCTTGCGCTCAGCGTGTTCAAGGAGGAATTTGTGACCCAGTGGAATTATCTGATGGCAGCTACGACACTTATCATGCTGCCGCTTCTGGTGCTCTATATCTTTATGCAGAAATATTTTGTGGAGGGCATCGTGACCACAGGAATCAAAGGATAGGAGGAAAAGGATTTGAGGACAGTTCTTGTTTTGATGGATACACTGAACAGGCGGTATCTGAAGACTTACGATGAAAATGCGGTGGGAATCACACCGAATATAGACAGATTCTCCCGAGACTGCGTGATATATGACAGCCATTATATCGGTTCCGCACCGTGTATGCCGGCAAGGCGTGATATTTTTACAGGCAGAATGCAGTTTCTGGAGAGAGGATGGGGAGGTATTGAACCTTTTGATATCACGCTTCCCCAGGTCCTCAGGGAGAATGGTGTCTACACACATATTACAACAGACCATACTCACTATTTTGAGATAGGGGGAGAAAATTATTGTGATCTGTTCAACACATGGGACTATCACAGAGGTCAGGAGTTTGATGCCTGGGTATCCAGTGTCAGGCAGCCGTGGGTGGACCCGGAGGGATATGGGAGGAAATCGCCGCAGTATCTGTTGAACCGGAGTCGTTTCCTGACAGAGGAAGAATTTCCTACGCCCAAGACTTTCCGGTCAGCTTGTGATTGGGCGGAGGACAACAGGGGGTGTGATGACTTCTTTTTGATGGTGGAAAGCTTTGACCCACATGAACCCTTTGACTGTCCGGAAGAATATCTCAGGATGTACCACGATACTTATGAGGGCAGGGAGTTTAACTGGTCTTCCTATGCGCCGGTTACAGAACCGCCTGATGCTGTAGCGCATCTTGAAAAATGTTACCTTGCTACACTTACCATGACGGACAGATGGTTTGGCAGATTCATAGACTCTCTGAAGAAAAATGGCCTGTATGAAGATACTCTGATCATACTCACCACGGACCATGGGCATATGCTTGGGGAACACGGATTTACAGGAAAAAATTTTATGCATGCTTATAATGAGATGGCCCATATTCCTCTGATGATGAAGAGGCCCGGAAAAGAGAACAGGGGGAAAAGGGTGACACAGCTGACACAAAATATAGACTTGATGCCAACAATTTTAGAACATCACAACTGCAGGATACCTGAACGGGTAAAAGGCATTTCCCTGGTAAAAACTATGGATGGCAGAGCAGAAGCCAGAGAACAGGTGATATATGGATGGTTCGGACGTGCGGTAAACGTCTGTGACGGAAAATATGTATATTTCCGGGCACCTAAGAGCTTGGAGAACCAGCCTCTTCACCAGTATTGCGGAATTCCAAGTACGGTATGGCGTTATTTTGGGGAGGAGTATGCGGAAGAGATTGAGATGGGGAGATATCTCTCATATACAAGATATCCGGTCTATAAGATACCAATCAAGAAACCGGAGGATTATTCGGGAGATATCGCATTTGTTTCAGAATCGCAGCTATTTGACCAGGAGGAGGACTACTATCAAATGCATCCTTTGAAGGATGAAAAACTGGAGATGATAATGTGCAAAAAATTGGTGAGAGGAATGAAGGAGGCTGAGGCACCGCAGGAGCAGTATATCCGTTTAGGGGTGGACTCCCTATAAAAAAATCACACATTTTTGTGAGAATATGATAGAATCATCCTAACAAAAGCCAGGCTGCTATCCGGTTATAAAATTCTACAGCAAAAAGGCATGTGCACAGACTGCATTTTATGTGGTCTGTGCACATCTGTCTTGCAATTGCCTTGAAATCTCAGGGCAGCATCCGGCGGGGCAGCCAAAGGCTGAACAGTTATAAACTGTGTACAAAAAGATAAGGAGGATTCACATGAGAAGGAAAGACAGGGAGAAATCACGGGAATTTGCTTTGGAGGTAACAGACAAATGTGAATGGGCGGTATTATCCATGACAGATCAGGAGGGAATGCCCTATGCAGTTCCTGTGACCATTGTAAGAGACGGAGACTTCGTCTATTTCCATACGGCAAAGGCAGGTAAAAAAATAGATATTTTAAACAGGCATCCGCAGGTATGCCTTGTCTGTGTAGGTGATACGGAAAGGCAGACGGACAGCTTTACCACATTGTATGAATCGGCAGTCATAAACGGAACCATCTGTGAGGTGACGGAGGATGAAGAAAAAATCCATGCACTCAGAATCCTCTGTGAACGGCATACGCCTGCAAATATGGGACAATTTGACAAGGAAGTGGCGAGGAGCCTTAAGATAACGGGAGTATGGAAGATTCATATAGAAGAAATAACCGGGAAGGCCAAGTGAGACAGCACTGTTTCCGGCATAATCCTTCCCTGTTTCCAGCAGAGTAGGCTGAAGTCCGTTAAGGGTTCAAAGTATGTGCAGCAGATTATGTAACCGCCGTTTGGGAACAGGCGTCAGCCTTCAGAAATACCGCATAAAACCGGGATACCGCATAGAAAAGTGTGGTTTCCCGGTTTTTTTCGGTGCTTATTGTGCGCTGAAAAGATATAACCATAAGTTATGGCAGATATGAAAAATGAAACAAAGGGGTTGTAAAAAAGGGAATATAATGTTATATTTTTATACAAATTTTATAATTACTTTATAAAGTTAATAGGATATTACTTTAAATCGTATACTGATTTCATGTGGAGAATAAAATGAATGGACAGATGGTACTTGATAAAATAATGGATACTTACCGGCCGAATTTTGATGTGGAGGAGCCGTATGAGTTTCACGGTGAAGTCTATGATGCCTATGCCGGGTTTAGCATGACCAGCGCCAAATATGTGCTGGTGAAACGCGCGGAGCTGTGGCGTGCCCACTGCTTTGAACACGCATTTTTTCAGTGCAGGGAGGAGATACACGCTGGAGATCTTCTGCGTTTCCAGGAGCAGCTCCTGGAGCATATGGAGCCGGAGCTGGTCAGGGGGGGGAGGCAGAGCCTGTTAAGGACCACATGTATACATATCTGACAGGTGTGTTCGTCTCAGAAAAAGCGGTATCTCCTGAGACATTACAGACACTGAAAAAATTAAAGTTCCGGAAAAACTATCGTTTTGCCGTGAGAGGGTTCTCAGAGGAGCGGCTTGTGCTTCTTGATATGGAAAACAGGAGGATATACGGTAATCCTGCGGCAAAGGATTTGATTAAAGGATATAAAAAGATGGTAACTTTTCAGTACCCTCACAGTTAGGAGCAAAATCCATGCAGAATCGCCTTTGGTGATAGGAATTTTGCCCGCTGCTGAACTTTTTCTTACGGCCAGTGCAGTAAATGCGCAGGCCTGCTGAATAGGTACAAAAGATGTTGCTATTTTTTTCATTATCAAATATTCATCAAAAAAGAGGAGGCAAAGAGTTATGAGTGGAGTAATCATTCTGGGTGCGGCAATTGTGATTTTTCTGATTGCCTATGTGACCTACGGTTCCTGGCTGGCAAAGCAGTGGGGCGTGGATCCGAAACGGGAGACACCGGCCCACACAGAGGAGGACGGCGTGGACTTTGTTCCCGCAAAAGCGCCTGTGCTGCTGGGCCATCATTTTTCATCGATTGCAGGGGCAGGTCCTATTAACGGGCCCATTCAGGCAGCTATTTTTGGCTGGGTGCCTGTGCTTCTGTGGATTGTTATCGGCGGTATTTTCTTTGGAGCAGTGCAGGACTTTTCCGCATTGTTTGCATCCATCCGCCACAAAGGAAAATCCCTGGGAGAGGTGATAGAGGAAAATATTTCTTACAAGTCCAAAGTCTGCTTTACTGTGTTTGCCTGGCTGGTGCTGATACTGGTCGTTGCGGCGTTTGCGGATATTGTGGCAGGAACATTTGCCGGATTTACAGCAAATACGGACGGGGAGATGGTGAAGAATGCAGCTAACGGTTCTGTTGCGATGGCATCCATGCTGTTCATTCCTCTGGCTGTGGGATTCGGATTCCTGAACCGGAAGAATGTAAATCTGGGTGTCTCCACAATTGTGGGTGTCCTTCTTCTGGCGCTGTGCATCTTTGTGGGATTGAAAAGCCCAATCTACTTTTCCAAGACAGCATGGCTCGTGGTCATCTTTATTTACATATTTATCGCTTCAGTGGCACCTGTGTGGATTTTGCTGCAGCCTCGCGATTATCTGAACAGTTTTCTGCTGTACTTTATGATGATCGCCGCTGCCATTGGTATTTTCTTCACCAATCCGAATGTACAGCTCAAGGCATTTACCGGATGGAATATCGGAGGACAGACCTTGTTCCCCTTCCTGTTTATCACAGTTGCCTGCGGTGCAGTGTCAGGGTTCCACAGCCTGATTGGTTCCGGCACCACATCAAAACAGCTCAACAGTGAGAAGGATGCCAAAATGATCGGATATGGCTCCATGCTGATCGAGTGTGTCCTCGCTGTAATTGCTTTAATTGCAGTGGGCTATCTGACTTCCGACGGTGCCTATGCGGAGATTGGCACGCCGCCTGTTGTCTTTGCGACAGCAATCAGTACCTTTTTCGCAAACATGGGAATGGGGGATATGGCTGTGACTACCATGAAGACGATCATTCTTCTGGCGATCTCCGCATTTGCCCTCACATCCCTGGATACGGCAACACGTCTGGGTCGTTTCCTGTTCCAGGAGCTGTTTGCTTCAAAGAAGAACGGGGAGAAGAATATTCTCAGCAATATGTATGTGGCGACTGTTATCACAATTGCCTGCGCAGCCCTTCTGACGATCGCGGGATATCAGAAGATATGGGCATTGTTCGGAGCCTGCAATCAGCTTGTATCTGTGCCCGCATTCCTGGCTGTGTCATGCTGGTTAAAGAGAATCGGGAAGAACAACAGGATGTTCTACTTCCCCATGTTCTTTATGCTGGCAGCTACCCTGAGCACGCTGGTACTCACATTTAAGAATAATGTGCTGAAACTGGCAGGCGGAACAGGGCAGGCGCTGGTGGAAGGCCTGCAATGTGTGCTGATTGTGCCCATTGTGGTTCTGGCAGTGATTATGGCTATTGATGGAATCAGAACACTTTTTGGAAAGAGCGTTAAAACGGCATAAGAAATGGATGTAAAAAACCGGAAAACCATATGGAGAATGTGGTTTTCCGGTTTTTGTGTTCTGTTTATTTATCCAGGAGCATAATAGCTTCCTGATAATCAGCCTGTCTGTCCAGATACGGCAAGCCGCTGCTCTACAGGTTGGTTCAGTTTTGCTGCCAGTTGGTCATATTCCAGCCCTCCCGCAGGGGGGCTGCCCTGTCATACTGTTTTTTATCGTAGAGCAGATTTCCAAGGTAATATTTTGCCATCGGTGCAGAGTTCAGCATTTGAATGGCCGTCCCCAGAACACGAATCTCTTCGGTTTTGTTCGGAAAACAATAATCACAGGAGGCAGCTTTCGTATTTTCCGCGCATTAGCCGTTTCCATTCCTCAAGCGCCTTCCCGGTACCGACAGCAGCGGCTTTTAAGGTGCGGATCTAGGAATCAAAGGCCTTTTCATCCTGCCCGTCCGCCTCCAGAGCCAGGCAAAGGTTGAAATAATATTCTCCGGAATAGGGATTGGGATTTTTCATGGTCTGTTTGTCTACGGCAGCCTGGAAGTGGGCAATGTTCTCATGAATGTGGCCCTGCGGTAGAGAAGCAGGTTATAGCCGTTGTTCAGGTGGGTATCTGCAGCGTCACGCCGTAGTCCCTCCTGATAGTAATCCGCAGGGTCACAGGTGGCATGGCGGTATTACTCCAGATGAGAGGCGGCCAGATACAGTTCCTCCAGGGATTTCATGTCCTTTGACGCTTTCAGCGGCTCGGCTGGCTGGGGGAGGCATCAGTTCTTTCTGGTATATTTTGTACCCCACCAGTGTCTTCTGTGCTGGGGCCGGTTGAACTCGATCCCGCCGGAGATTCAGGGGCCTGTCAGCCCCGCAAGGGGGTAGAACTTTCCGGTGTTGCCTTGGTAGGCTCGTTTTTCAATGAAAAGAGGGCTTTTTTCGGGGGGATAGACTTTATTGGTGGGGATAACGCAGGGGGCTTCCCAGATTTTTACTTGTGATTTTTGTGACATATGTTTGACTTCTTTATTTTTGATAAGGCGGAGGGGCTGAAAGGTATCCGCCGTTCCATTTGTTCTGCCATTATTTTACTATCCTGCCTGTTGAATAGGAATATCATATTCTGGTTATTGATGGACAATATTACAGTGATATATGCGAGAAAGCAGTGATTTTGGGCTGTTAAGGATCATTTGGTGTATAGCTTTGGGGAATATTTAATATGTGAATATGGTATTGCAAAATGTATAGTTGCATTATATACTGATAATAACATAAAAATGTTTTCGTGTATTTTTATTGAATTTATAAAAAGTTCATTTGCCCTGTTACCCTCTTTGTGATATTCTGGAATCAACAAATCGCCGCGACAGGCAGCATGTATATTTATCTATTCCGGCCATTCGGCCAGTTGATTTCCGGAAAATGAAAATTATATAAGGAGGAAAAATGGGAGTAAAGGATGATAATATTACGCCGTATTTTGATAACCCCCAGGTGTTCTGTGATTTTATGAACGGTGCGGTTTTCGGAGGGAAACAGGTATTTAGGCCGGAATATGCAGAGCGGCTTCCGAGAGAAATGATTCATCAGCTTCCCTGGGAAGCCGATGGCAGATCCAATAAAAAAACCTTGATAAGAGATACGGTTAAACAGGCATATTTTCACACGATGTATGTGATTTTTATCTGTGAAAACCAGAGTGAGATACATTATGGGATGCCGGTGCGCATGCTTTTATATGATTCCGTTCAGTACGGAGACCAGATGAAGAAAATACAAAAAGAAAACAGGAAAGCGGGAAATCTGAAAACACCAGCGGAGTTTTTGTCAGGACTTCATAAAGGGGAACAGCTCATGCCGGTGGTAAGTATTGTTTTCTATTATGGGGACAGGCCCTGGGATGGTCCGCTCACAGTGGAGGAGATGATCCGGCTGCCGGATGGTGCGGCAGAGTTAAAGGAGTATTTCCCCCAATATAAAGTACATCTGATCGATCCCAGGAATATAGATCCGAGTAAATTTCCGGGTGATTGGAGATTGATATTGGAAACTTTAAAATGCGGAAACCATAAAAAAGATCTTCAAAGATATGTAGAAAACCATAGAAAGGAACTGGAGGAATTGTCTGCAGAGGCCAGCAGAGCGTTACTTACAATGCTGGGGCAGGATATTGATACAAATGAGGGGAAGGAGGGAACCACAGTGTGCAGGGCATTAGAAGAGTTAAAAGAGGAAGGAAAGACAGAAGGTAAGATAGAAGGAAAGAAGGAAGAGGAAGTCAATATCATTCGTAAAATGCTGAATAAAAGACTTACGGCAATAACGATCTGTCATTGGCTTGATGCGGAAGAGGGATTTGTAATGAGAATTGCAGAACTGCAGGAACGACATCCGGATTACAGCAATGCTCAGATTTTGGAAGAAATTTCCCACAAATCATAGCAAAAGGAGTGCGCTTCATTTGCTATAGAATGGAAGGCAGGGAGGACTGCCATCAGATGCAGAAAGGATCTGCCCTGTTACGAGATGAGAGGATATTATGTGGAATGGATGGATGCCGATAAAGAGGTGTGCGGCAGAAGCAATATTCCGGATCTGAAACCAGGAGATAAATGGATAATAGATGCAGACTGCAGCAGTGTTTCTGTTTACAGAGGAAATGGTGACAGGTGCGGTACTTATAAAATCAACTGATACAGCAAAAAGATATCTGCCCGGCCTCGCTGGCCGGGCAGATATCTATTTCCAGTTATTTTCAATTTCTTCCCGGATGATCTGAATATATCTCCGGGCTTTCTGTACATTATTGTCAATCGTATAGATATCCCTCTGCGTGATTTCCATCTTACAGCCCCTGGCGGCGGTAAGGCTTCTGCGGATATATTTGCGGAAAGCCTCCTCGTCCAGATCCCTGCCGCTGACACCGAGGAAGGTAGCTGCAGGTTTTCTGTGGTAGATGATACTGCTTCCCCGGAGGCGTTCGCCCATGAACTCTTCATTGCACCATGGGGAGATGGAAACTTTGCGGAGATTTTTGAATTTGCTGATGCAGTTATCCCAGACCCTGTCCACGGGTTCACAGCAGCCATAGGACAGAAGGCCGAACTGGGAACCGATTTTTTCGTAGCACGGGAAGATGATCTCCTCAAACATTTTAGGGGAGATACTCAGTGTCTCCTGGGAGTCCATGTAGCCCCATACATCGCGGCGTGTCAGGTATCTTCCGTCCACAGTGGGCGTGTCCGGCAGTTCATGGTTGAATGCGAAGGTTCCCTGTCCCACGCTTTCGTACTCTGTGGTGGGCAGGATCAGATGGTTTTCTTCCAGCATATCGTAGTATGCAAGCGTGTCATCAGCGGCCTGGTCCATGAGTTTTTTAAAGAGATCGGGATACTGTGCCAGATTCAGCATCATATTTTCCATTCCCATGAGATGGATGATCAACTGTGTGGGGACACTGTAGAGGCAGTCCATTTTCATTTTTACCGGCAGGATATCGCCAAACGTATCTGTGAGAAGCTGAAATTCCTGTTCGGTGCCCTCAATATCTACAGAAAATCTGCTGGGCTTGATTTTATGGAAGTCATCTTCCAGGTCTTCGATCACAGGCAGAAAACGCATGCTGACACCAGAGGTGTCTTCCTCCTCTCTGCCGGTTGCGAATTCTTTGTGCATGTCCAGGTCATACAGCTTGAATTCCGTATGGTATCCCATCTCAAAGCGGTCAGGCGTTACCCGGTCATCGTCAAAGAGCTCCTGGTTTACAAAGTTCTGGTACAGCTCAAACTCGGTTTTTCTGGCAAATTCTCCGGTACATTTTAAGCGTGGAGTGATGACCTCATCATTAAATCCCCATGACTCCAGAACAACCATGGGTGTTTCGCCCCGGAGGGCATTGTGGAGGTACCATTTTTCTTTCAGGATTTTGTTGCGCTCCTGACAGGCGAAATCCATCTGCTTTTTTGCTGTCTCCCGGAGGATCTTTCTGTCCTCGGCGCTTATTTCATATTTCATTTACATTCTCCTTTGCCTGGTGTATTCTTATAGTTATTCTATAAAAAACAAGGGAGAATTTCATCAGCGGCAGTTGACTTTCTATATAAAAAAATTGACATTTAGGAGGAGAAAGATGATAGAGAAAATATACTTCTGTGTTCCCACCACAGCGGCCTGCAGAGAAGTGCTGTATCCGCTGTGTCTGGGGGATTTTACATATGAAAGGGATTACCATATTGCCAGAAATGCATACGACAGCTACCTGTTTTTTTACGTGCGGGAGGGGAAAGGATATTTGGAATTTGACGGCAGGAAGTATCATTTAAGCAAGGGGCAGGCATGTCTGATAGACTGTTATCAGCCCCACGCCTACGGCTCGGACAGCGGATGGGAGATAGAGTGGATTCATTTTGACGGCAGATGCGCCGGAAGCTATTATGATATGATAGTAAAACAGAGCGGCAATGTTTTTTCGCTTACAGAAAGGCAGGCGGCGCAGGTGCTGCGGCCGCTCAGGTATATGCTGGAGCTTCTGGAAAGTAAGATAACCTACAAGGAAATATGGATGGCAAAATATATTACGGATATGCTGTCCTTTCTTTTGGGACTGCCTGATTATACTTTGCCGTATACAGAGTCAATGACCCCGTGTGAGCGGGCAGTATCCTATATACGGCAAAGATTCCGGTCCAATATTACGCTTCAAGAGCTGGCAGATCATGTATCCCTGGATGCCTCCTATTTTCTCAGACTGTTCAAACGGGAGACTGGTCTGACTCCCCATGCCTACCTTGTGTCAGTGCGTCTGCAGCAGGCCGGATATTATCTTAAGACAACGGACAGGCCCGTAAAGGAGATAGCATATGCCTGTGGGTTCCAGAGTGTGAACAGCTTTTGCATTGCTTTTAAGAAGAATAAGGGGATGACGCCTACGCAGTATAAGGAGAGGCAGTAGCGCTGTCTGTATAAAAAGAGATTGCAATGTTTGCGATATCCATGATAGACTGTTAATAAGGTTTAGCCATATACAGGGTTGCAGCCTCCCTAACTGAAAAGAAGGGAGGTGGTGTGAAAATGACAGTTTTTGAAGCTATATCATTAATGATATCTTTTGCTTTGTTTGTCGTAGCACTGCTTGCCTACATAGAGAGTAGAAACAAGCGAAAATAAAAAAGCCTACCCTGTTCCCCAAAACAAGGTAGGCGGAAGTCCATAAGGACTCCAATCATCCAATAAGGCTGCCATCTAAATGGATATGGCTAAACCTTTCTCTATACATAATATAGCATAGGTTATAAGAAAAAACAACGGAAAATCAATTGTTTTTCTTGGATTTAAAGATCCCGATAATCCATATTTATTTGAAATCTTATTACATGTCGTTTTTTTAACTCCCAAACAGACTGTCTCCATTTCTATATTCCGTAACATTACTTATAATAATACAAAAAAATCAAACACAGAGATATCAAAAATCAATAACAGATAAGTTCTTATCTTATTTTACAGGACCAAATCAGTGCTCATGGCTGCCGCTGTCTGTATTTTTATCCAGATAGGACTGCATTTCGTCAATTTCTTTTTCCTGCTGTGTGACAATATTGTCGGCAAACCGGGTCAGCTCCTCGTCATCCGTGTATTTAAGGATGATCTCTGCCATATCCACTGCCATCTGGTGATGCATGGACATGCCCTGGGCAAATGCTGCCTCCAGGTCAGTGGTCTCAGCTGCTGTGTGGGAACTGTGGTGTGTATCCATCATGGCGCGGTATTCTTCCAGATAGGCCTCCTCCTTGTCGGAATCAGGGCTTTCCGCTTTCTCAAAGCGTTCTATCATGGTGTTCATTTGATCAATCTCTTTATTCTGGGCACTTATAATGTTTTCTGCCAGGCCTTTGAACTCTCCGCCTTTTCCGGCGTATTCCAGATAACTTTTGGACATTTCCACGGCTGACTGGTGGTGGGGAATCATGCCGTGCAGAAAGTCAAGCTCAGCGCTGCCGGTGTTCCGGGCACTGTCCATTTCCTCCATCATCCTGCCCATGATGGCATTTTCCTCCTTCAGGTAATCTTCGATGTTGGATTTGCCGGAGCCGCATCCGGTCAGCAGAAGAAAGGCGGCAAGGGATATGGGGATAAGTTTACATAATTTCATTTCTGGCCTCCAATGGTTTGATTGATCGGAACTGTTCAGATGGCTGAAAAGTTACGATTTATTTTATAGTGTTGCCGGAAATGAGAAAAATAATGAATAGCATTTCACATTGACACCAGCCCGATTATCTGCAACAATCAATATAAGAATACAGGTCAAACCTGCTCATTACAGTTGTCTGAAATTACCACAGATAAAGGAGGGCAAACAATGCCGGAAAAGTATGAGGAATTAAAACAAAAAGCGCTTTCCTGCGGTTTTTCACACGTAGGAGATCTGGATGCATCCACAATCCAGGTGAGAAGTGAGGTCCGCAGCGCATGTGCGGAGAACAAATGTCAGCATTACAATAAGAACTGGGTCTGTCCTCCCGGATGCGGTACACTGGAAGAGTGCAGCGAGCAGATCCACAAATATGCGGGAGGACTGATCGTACAGACAACAGGGGAACTGGAGGACAGCTTTGATATAGAGGGAATGCAGGAGCTTGGAGAGCGCCACAAGGAGGCATTCCACAAGTTTGCTGCGATGGTCCGTGAGGAATATCCCGGTGCTCTTGTTCTGGGAGACGGGGCCTGTGAAAACTGTAAGGAGTGCACTTACCCCCATGCGCCGTGCCGGTTTCCGGAGCGCCAGTCATCCGCAATGGAGGCCTACGGCATGCTTGTCAGTGAGGTGTGCCAGAAAAATGATATTCTTTATTATTACGGTCCGGGGACACTGACACTGGTTGGATGTATATTAGTAGAATAGAGGAAAATTTATGAATAAAGCAATGCACCTGGTATTGAAAGCGCTGTCTGACCCTGAGACGAAACTGGACCTGCAGAAATCCAGACGGATCATGAATCTGAAGATCCTGGATCCCTTCAAGCCCTTTTACCGGACACTGGACACGAAGATCTACAATGAAGGAAGGGAAGTGCCTGTGCGCATCTATTTTCCCAATGAGGAATCCTACGACACCGTGGATATCGAAGCCTTCCAGGAAAAGAATAAATCCCTTGATACAGGCAAAATGTCAGACAATATCTATCCGGTCATCCTCTACATACACGGAGGCGGATTTGTGACAGAGAGCGTGGAATCTTATAACCGGGTGTGTTGGAACCTGGCGAAAAACACGGCCCATGTGGTAGTGTCTATAGACTATCCTCTGGCACCTGAGCATAGATTTCCCACCCAGATAGAGGACTGTTATGCTGCGGCAAAGGCTGTGTTTGGAGACAGGACGATTTTAAATGCGGAACCTGACCAGATCACCCTGATGGGGGACAGCGCCGGGGGGAATATTGTTGCGGCTGTCTGCCAGATGGCCAGGGACAGAGGGGAATTTATTCCGAAAAGACAGATATTGATCTATCCCTGTGTCAATAATGATTATAGTGAGGAAAATGCGTATCCGTCCGTTCTGGAAAACGGCAGGGATTATCTTCTGACCAGACAGAACATGGCAGATTATCTGGATTTTTACCAGAGCTGTGAAGCGGACAGGCAGAACCCTTATTTTGCGCCTCTTCTGGCTGAGGATTTTTCAAACCTTCCAAGAGCCCTGGTGATCACAGGGGAACTGGACCCGCTGCGGGATGAGGGGGAGGATTATGCACGGCGGATGAAGGCAGCAGGCGTGGATGTGACACTGCACCGGATCGCGGACGGTATCCATGGATTTTTCCTGTTGGAACCCGTGTATTCCGCTGTGCGGGAGACGTATGATTACATCAATGCATTTTTAAAAAGTTAGGTTATGGAAAGTGAAGTGAGAGAATGGCCCATTTCAGCAGAAAAAAGTGGAGAACCCTGGAGAATACAGCAAAGATATTTCCTGCTACCAGCGGGAAGAAGGATGAGCGCGTCTTCCGGCTTTCCTGTCAGCTCACCGAAGAGATCGACCAGGTAAAGCTGCAGAAAGCCCTTGATCTGTGTATGGAGGACTACAGCCTTTTTCTCTGTGTCCTTCGCTGCGGCATTTTCTGGAATTATCTGGAGGAGTCGGAGCTTAAGCCTGTTGTCAGGGAGGAATACCGCCCGCCCTGCAGCCAGATCTATGTGAGGGACCAGAAAAATCTTTTGTTTGAGGTCACGTATTATAAAAAACGCATAAATTTCGAGACATACCATGCCCTCACGGACGGCACCGGGGCCCTTCAGTTTCTCAGAACCCTTGTGTACTATTATCTGATGGAGGCATATCCGGATATGGTCACAGGCCCTGTCTCCCAGGTACAGGCAGATGCCACGGATGAGGAGATGGCAGAGGACAGCTTTGACAAATACTATTCCGACAAGGCGCTGGTGAAGGACATTCCGAAATACAAATCCCATCAGCTGAAATATCACCGCCTGGAATACGGCCAGATGAGACTTGTGGAGGGAATTGTGCCCACAGAAGCCCTGATCCGGGCTGCGCGCAGTTTTCAGACTACCATAACCGTATACCTTACCGCTGTTTTTCTCTGCGCGGTTGCCATGGATATGAGTCCGAGACAGAAAAAACGCCCGGTGGCGCTCATGATACCTGTGAATCTCAGGAGTTACTTTCCCTCCTCCTCTGTGCGGAACTTCTTTGGATGGATCGATATCGGATATAATTTTTCCGAACAGAGTGAAAAGCTGGAGGATGTCATTGCGTTCACCTCGGATTTTTTCAAAAGGGAGCTGACACCGGAGCGCATCGCAGCCCGGATGAACGGGTTTATGCGGATGGAGAAAAATCCTTTTATGCGCATTCTGCCCCTTCCCCTCAAGCTGTGGGGCATGCAGGCCGGAGCTGCCTTCTCCACCTCCGCGGACACAGCCGTTTTCTCCAATATCGGAAAAATACAGATGCCCCGGGAGTGTGAACCCTATATCGACTGGTTTGACTTTTACACCAGCACACCTAAAATGGAGCTGTGTATGTGTTCCTGGAAAGACAGGCTGACTGTCAGCTTTACATCCGGTTATGCCAATACAAGGATTGAACGGAATTTCTTCCGGATGCTGACCGGACAGGGTATCCCGGTGGAGATCATAGCACTTGGCGGGGAAAAAGGAGGGGATTGAGGATGCAGTATTGTAAACGTTGCAAAATTACAGTCAGGAATCCCCACAGAAAATGCCCTCTCTGCCAGGGGAATCTGGAGGGAATCCCGGAGGAAGAGAATCAGATGTTCCCGGATTTCACCAGGGAAAACTCCCGCATGGCCATGGGATTCCGCATATTTTCTTTTGTTTGCATTGCGGTATGTGTTGCTGCGGTTTCTGTGAACTGGACCATGGGTTTTCACAGTTTCTGGTCAGGCTATGTGCTGGCCGGTGTGGGCTGCATGTGGATCCTGTCAGCGGTTGCTATCGTAAAGCGCAGGAATCTGTTCAAGAATGCAGTCTGGGAGGCAGTGCTATTGTGGGCAGTCTTTTTGTTCTGGGATTTTATTACAGGGTGGAGAGGATGGTCTGTGGATTTCGGGATACCTATTGTGCTGCTGGCTGTCTATGTGATCTTGTGGGTGGTGGTGTTCGTGACCAGGGCGCCGGTCTCACATTATATGATTTACATGGTCATAGTGTCCGTGGGAAGTCTGATCCCCCTGATTCTTCTTCTGTGCGGCGCAGTCGGCGTGAGACTTCCGTCGGTGCTGTGTGTGGCAGGGGCGGTGCTCATGTTGTCCGCGCTGGCTATATTTAAGGGCAGGGCCCTGGGCGAGGAGCTGAGGAAAAAGACGCATTTGTAAAGGAAGGTAAGGAAATGGTATACGATATACTTGCAGTAAATCCGGGCTCCACATCTACGAAAATAGCTGTATTCAGAAACCGGCAGGAAATGTTCCGGGAAGACATTGAGCATGATTCTGCGTTTCTGGACAGCCATCCGGATATAGAAGAACAGTTCCCTTTTAGAAGAGATATGGTTCTGGCCTGTCTGGAGGCACATTCCTATCAGGTGGAACAGTTAAGCGCTGTTGTTGGCCGGGGCGGACTTCTTCCTCCTGTAAAAGCAGGCGGATATACCGTGAATCAGGCAATGAAAGACAGGATCTTAAAAGGCCCCATCAGTCCCCATGCATCAAATATGGGCGCACTGATCGCAGATGCGGTGGCTGCACCGCTTGGGATTCCCGCCTACATTTATGATGCGGTGTCTTCGGATGAATTTATGGAAATTTCGCGTATCACCGGCATTCCGGAGGTGGTGCGGCAGAGCTTCTGCCATGTGTTAAACAGTAAGGCAATGGCACGAAAGGCAGCGGAGGAAGCGGGGAAGTCCTATGAGGAGATGAATTTTTTGGTGGCGCATATGGGCGGCGGGATCTCTTTCTCAGCACACAGACACGGGAAAATAGTGGATGCCCTCAGTGACGACGGCGGAGCCTTTTCCCCGCAGCGTTCCGGGAGTGTGCCCATTATTTATATTGTAGACATGTGTTACAGCGGGAAATATACCAAGGCAGAGCTGATGCGGAAAATCCGCGGAGACGGGGGACTGAAAGCGTATCTGGGAACCTATGACTGCCGGGAAATCGAGAAAATGATACGTCAGGGAAATGAAAAGGCTGAGCTTCTGTATGAGGCGCAGGCCTATCAGGTGGCAAAAGGGATCGGACAGCTTGCCCCTGCACTGAAGGGGAATGTGGATGCCATAATTCTCACAGGCGGTATGGCACACTCCAAAATGCTGACGGACTGGATTACCGATTATATTGATTTCCTGGGACCGGTCAGGATCATGCCCGGTGAGATGGAACTGGAGGCATTGGCCTACGGCGCCCTTCGGATCCTGCAGGGACAGGAGAAAGCCAATATTTACAGGGATGCCCTTTATGGGTAAAGCCGGATATTCTGTGGTATCATATGAGAAATGGAGGATGAGGACAATGAAGCAGTTATTAGTGGTGGTTGACATGCAGGTTGATTTCGTGACCGGTGCTCTGGGCACAACGGAAGCCAAAGCCATTGTGGAAAATGTGGTTAAAAAGGTCAAAGAAGCTAAGGCGATGGGGAAAACAGTGGTGTTTACCCTTGATACACATGAGAAGAATTACATGGACACCCAGGAGGGAAAGAATCTGCCCGTTCCGCACTGCATCAGGGATACAGAAGGGTGGGAGCTGATACCGGAGCTGAAAAGGCTTGCAGCCGGATGCAGACTGGTGGAGAAGCCTACATTTGGAAGTACGGTTCTTGCGCATCTGGCAGGAAAGGAAGGGTATGATGAGATTGAACTTGTGGGTCTGTGCACAGATATCTGCATTATCTCAAATGCCATGATATTGAAAGCCGCGCTCCCCGAGGCAGTGATCTCTGTGGATGCGTCCTGCTGCGCGGGAGTTACAAAAGAGAGCCATGAGAATGCACTGGAGGCCATGAAGGTCTGCCAGATTCAGGTTGGATAGAGAAAATGAAAACGGTGAACACAGCGTACCCGGAAGGCAGCTATGTTCACCGTTATTTTTTACAAAATGATCAAAAGCAGTGTCATACACACAATGCTGATAATAATACTGATGGAATTGATCTCACTGGAAAGTCCCACATCACCCCCGCATTTTTCCGTAAAGATCGGATCAAAGGATGCCAGCGGTGAGAAGAGCAGGATGACCAGTGTTTTTTTCAGGGCTCTGTCAAAGGGAAGCAGAAACCAGGCGGCAAGGGAGAATATGAGGGCCACCAGGTAGCGGACACTTAAGATACGGGTTATGGATGAAAAATGTCTGCGGTTTAAGGTGAGTTCCATGCCGATTCCCAGCATTGTCATAGCCATGAATGCGTTTGCCTCCGCCCCGATTCCCGCAAAGGTGAGTATGCCCCCCGGCAGCCTGAGATGCAGCAGGCTTAAAAGTGTCATGAGCAGGTAGGTCAGGGTGGGTACGGAGGAAAAGGTCTTTTTTAACAGGGAGCCTATGGTGGTTCTGTTATCCGGGTTCTGCACACTGGAGGCCAAGGCATAGGTTCCGCCTGTGCACAGCAGGGAATTGCCGATGTCAAACATGGAAGCGGCGATCACCCCGGAGGGACCTACAAAGCTGTGCAGATAGGGAATGGCAAAGGTGCCGATGTTGAACCCTGAGTGGTTGATCATCTGAAAAGCCTTCTCATCCGGGCTTTTCTTTCTCGCCATAAAATATCCCGTTCCGATCAGAAAGAGGGTTCCGCAAAATCCAATGGGAACCAGAAAAAAGAGAGAGGTGTCAAAATCCATCTGGCTGAAATTATTGATGATGGCACACGGCAGTGTGATCTTAACCACCAGTGCGGACACCACACGGAAGTCCTCTTTTTTCAAAATATGTATCTTTTTCAATGTAAACGCCAGGGCAATCATGCAGATAAGTGCAGCGGCCCTGGTTAGTATGTCTGCCATTTTTTGGTCCTTTCCCGCAGCTGCTTGATCAGGTCTGCACATTTGCTGCGCTGGCTGTACATAAAAACAGCTGCTCTTTTTTTCAATACTTTTTAAATTAGCACAAAAGAAAAGGTTTTGCAATAATAAATCATGGAATAGATAAAGACAGCCATTACCAACGATATCCAGTAATGGCTGTCTTGCATTAGTATATTAAGGTTTCGGGAACACGATCTCCACAGTAAACAGATCCGCATCCACCATAATCTGCAGGCTTCCGCCCTGAAGTTCCACAAAGCTCTTGGCAATCGCCAGGCCCAGCCCGCTTCCCTCCGTATTTCTGGAGGCATCACCCCGGACGAACCGTTCGGTGATCTCCGACGGGTTGAAGGTCAGCTCTGAGGCTGAGATATTCTTCATAGAAATGCGTACCCGTTTCTCGTCGTTCTCCATATCCACATACACCCGGGTCCGCGGCATGGCGTACTTGGTGATGTTCACCAGCAGGTTCTCGAATACACGGTAGGTCTTCTGGCTGTCAAGAGGGAGGACTACTTTATCCTCGGGCAGACGCCAGCGGAAGTACAGGTTGGATGCCTCGATCTTATCATGAAGCTCCAGTTTTGCCTGCTGCATCAGACTTACGATGTCCACATCCATAATGTTCAGTGTTACATTTCTGCTGGTCGCTTTGCTGATCTCAAAGAGATCCTCGATCAGCAGCTTCAGCCGTGTGGATTTTTGTTCCAGAACGTCAATATAATGACGTCTCTCCTCGGCCGGCAGATTCTCATCCTTCAGAAGGTCCACATAAGTGATGATGGCTGTCAAAGGCGTCTTCAGGTCATGTGATACGTTGGTGATCAGGTCCGTTTTCATTTTCTGGCTCTTGACCTCTTCGTCCACAGCCTTCTTGAAGCCGCTCTGTATCTTGGTGATCTCGCCGCGGAACGGTTCAAATACGCCCAGTTCCTCAGGAATCGTACCGTTCAAGTTGCCCTCGGCAAGCTGGTTGGTTGCGTCCAGCAGTCTGTGATACTGTTTCTGCAGGTCATTGCAGTATTTCCTCAGAAGGAAGAACAGTGCAAGGGAGTAAATAATCAGTGCTCCGATGCCCCAGACCCACATCAGACTGATAAATCCCAGTATGATAAAGTTGATCAGTACCACTTTGATTAGAACTTTTGTGGTATCATCTTTCAGATTGATATGGAGCATACTGTTGTAAATGTTTTTGACCGTGCCTTTTGCCCAGGGCCAGATGCGGTAAATGATCACCCGTTCCTGGATGTATCGTTTCGGTCCTATGACAAAGACGGTTCTGATACATCCTGCCGCCCAGTAACACACTGCAAAGATAAATGCCCATCCGATGAATCCCCAGAAATACTGAAGCACAGAGGCCAGCCCTTTGGGTACACCGATGCTGTGCAGTACATTGTAAATCGGTTCATTGCTCATGGTATTGCCGTTCACGGACATGGAAAGGGAAAATCCCAGAACAAAGCTGGCTGTTATGAAGACCAGTTCAAAAGGTACCTGGAATATTTTCTCGTCTCCCAGCTGCAGGGGTTTGATAAACGGCAGAAGCAGTGCTGCAGCGGCTACCAGACCCAGCAGAGTAATGAAGACAATGGACAGATCGGCGGTTGAGCGGTAAGTGTCAACGCCCAGGTATTCCATATATCCGTTTGAGCTTTCCATAAAGGATGCCAGATTTTCTGCTGTCATCAGATAGATATAGGTGCGGCCCTGTGGTTTCTGGAAAGGCGCATCCATGCCGTATTGGTCGTCAAAGCTGGAACATGGGTTCTGACGGACCTGTTCGTTGAGAAGCTGTGTGGCGTTGCCGGGTTTTCCGTAGAAAAACTCTGCCTGCGATACATTTCCGCTCTCATCATATTTGACAATAGCGCCGAAAGCGTATTTCTTATCCAGCGCCTCGGGTTTTGTCTGGGAGAGAAGCGGATCCAGTTCCTCTGTTGCGTTGGAGTCTATCACTTTTCCGTTTTCATCCCTCACTTCATACTGAAGATAAGAGCGCAGGGTGGAGAAGTTATGCTCCCATCTGGAGAAGTAGTTGGAAATCTCATTGGCGGATGCGATGATGGCTTCCTCTGAAGAGTATCCTCCGTATTCATCTCCGTAGCTGTTCTTGTATTTGGAAGAGGGGAAATTCTCTTCGTCCAGGGATTCCTTTGATATTTCCCGGGAGGAAGTATTGGATTTGGAACCTGAATTTTTGTCCTCTTCGTTCTCTTTTGTCTGTTTGTCGTTTATTGCAGAAGGGAAAAAGATGTCAAACGGGATCATAGCCGCCTGGTTTTCCCTCTGTTTTTCTTCCGCATAGAGCACATAATTGGATTGCACAAGTGTGCTCATGAAGCTGGAAGTGTTGAAATTCGGCTCAGAATTACCCTGGCCTTTGATATAGTGCGGGCGGATGATCATCATAGCCAGTGAAGGCAGCAATATGACGAGGAACACCAGCACGACTGCAAGTTTACGAGAATTTTTCAATTTTATATCCAACTCCCCACACCACCTTTAAATATTTTGGCTCCTTAGGGTTGATCTCAATCTTTTCACGGATGTTGCGGACATGCACCATGACCGTCTCTGTGTTCACAGCACGCTCATTCCACACACGTTCATAAATTTCATCCGCGGAGAATACCCTTCCAGGATTTTTGATTAACAGAAGGAGAATTTTGAATTCCATGGGGGTCATTTTTACAGGGGCTCCGTCTACCCGCACCTCGAAGGTACTCTCGTTCAGCTCGAGCCCGCCCATGGTGTAAATGGTATCTGTGTTTTCCTGTTCTTTCTGCTGCAGTTTTTCCATGAATCTTTTGTACCGACGCATTTGAGAGTTCACCCTTGCCATAAGCTCCATTGGGGTAAATGGTTTGGTGACATAGTCATCGGCGCCGATGTTCAGCCCCATAACCTTATCCACCTCCTCGGATTTGGCTGAGAGCATGATAACCGGGAAATCGTGTTTTTCCCTGAGTTTCATGGTCATGGTGATACCGTCCATGCGGGGCATCATGATATCCACAATTGCGAGATGGATCTCCTCCCGCTCCAGCATCTCCAGCCCTTCTACGCCGTCGCCTGCCTGAAATACTTCATATCCCTGGCTTTTCAGATAAATGGCAACTGCCTCCCGGATGTCCTTGTCGTCTTCTACGATTAAAATGTGATTCATTTCCATGGTATCTCTTCTCCTGTGTTCAGAAGGCCGCTTACGCTGCGGTCCTCCTGCTGTTACTATACTGAGTATAGGAATCAAAATTAAAAAGTGACGTGGTATAAATCGAAAAAAATTCTAAAGATTTTTAAAGAAACCTTTGACCGCATCCATGCGTGTGGTCATACTGCCCAGCATGGCATCCAGCACCACAAGGGCAGCCATGGATTCCACCACTACAACAGCCCTCGGTACAATAATAGGATCATGGCGGCCCTTGATGGATATTTCAATATTCTCTCCCTGGCGGTTCACTGTCTCCTGGACCGCAGCCACGGAAGGTGTGGGTTTGAAGGCAGCCCGTATGAGGATTGGCGTGCCGTCACTGATCCCTCCGGTGATACCGCCGGAATGATTTGTCTTTTTCTTTACATTTCCCTCTTCGTCCATGCGGTATGCATCGTTATTATGTAAACCATCTGAGGAGGCGGCAGCGATGCCGGCGCCCACTTCAAAAGATTTTACCGCACCGATGGAAAAGACGGCTTTCGCCAGATTGGCGTCCAGCTTTTCAAAGGCAGGCTCTCCGATACCTGCGGGGACACCTTTAATGACACATTCCACCATACCGCCGGAGGAATTTTTTTCCTTCATACAGCCTTCCAGATATGCCTGGGCTTTCTTCGCGGCTTCTGCGTCCGGCATATAGAGGGCATTGCGTCCCATCTCCTCCTTGTCGAATCTGCTCTTGTCAATGGTGACAGGGCCGATGGAGAGGGTGTAGGCGGTGATCTCCACGCCCAGCTCTGCAAGTATTTTGGCGGCCACGGCACCTGCCGCCACACGTCCGATGGTCTCACGCCCGGAGGAGCGTCCGCCGCCCCGGTAGTCCCGGAATCCGTATTTGATATCATAATTTCTGTCCGCATGTCCGGGGCGGTAATAGTTGGCGATCTCACTGTAATCGTGGGAGCGCTGATCTGTGTTGCGGACCATGAGAGAGATGGGGGTGCCTGTGGTCTTCCCCTCAAAAATGCCGGAGAGGATTTCTACCTCGTCCGCTTCCTTTCTCTGGGTGGTAAAACGTGACTGGCCCGGTTTTCTGCGGTCCAGGTAAGCCTGAATGTCTTCCGCGGAGAGCAGAAGTCCTGCGGGACAGCCGTCAATGACAACGCCGATCCCCGCACCATGGGATTCTCCCCAGGTCGATATTTTCAATATATTTCCGAATGTGGAACCATACATACTATACACCTCGTTTTCTGAATTCTTTCTGATATTTCCTGTTGTGAATGTAATAAGTTTATCTTTATTTTCCTATATTAGCATGGTTTTTATATAAAATCCATTGAAAACTGCTTGTTGTTACGTTACACTAAAATATATTGACCGCTATCCACATCACTGCCCCGCGGGGTGTTTTCAGGCCGAAGACATGAAATTCCTGAGGCAGTATTCCCCTTGGCCGCCGGGTTTCCATCCTGCTTTGGGATGTATATATCCCCGTGGCCGGGGGGACAGTAAAAAATAAGAGGAAAAGACGAATGAAAAAGAAAATACTGATAATAACAACAGGTGGAACTCTGGCCTGTGTCAGCAGCGAAAACGGCCTGCTGCCCGGATTGAACAGCAAAGATATCCTGTCCTATATCTCTGATATCACAAGCCTTTATCAGGTGGATTTCTACGAACTGTTCCAGCTTGACAGCGCCAACATCCAGCCGGAGAACTGGCAGGCCATGGCAGAGGCTGTCTATGAAAAATATAAGGAATACGACGGGATCGTCATCTTCCACGGCACGGATACCATGGCTTACACCTCCTCTGTGCTGTCCTTTATGCTGCTGAATATCCCTATTCCGGTAGTTATCACCGGAAGCCAGCTCTCCATTACAAATCCTCTGGCGGATGCGGTGGAGAACTGCAGATGTGCTATCCATATGGCAGGCAGCGGCATGCCCGGCGTATTTTTGGCATTTGACAGAAAGATCATGCTGGGGACCAGGGCCAGCAAGATGCGCACGAGAAGTTTCCACGCTTTTGAGAGTATCAATTATCCCTATGTGGGTGAGGTGGATTCCAGGGGACTGGAAATCTATAAAAATATCATTCCGGCCCCGTCAGGCCCCTGCGTTCTGGAGCGGAGGCTGGAGAAGAAGGTCTTTCTCATCAAGCTGGTACCGGGATTTGACGGTAAGATATTTCAGTTTCTGTATGAACAGGGGTACCGGGGACTGATCATAGAGGCATTTGGAATGGGAGGGATTCCCACTCTGTCCTCCGAGGTGCTGGACGAGCTGCGCCTGGTGATCGACAAGGGAATGATTGTTGTAGTGAAAAGCCAGTGTCCTTATGAGGGCAGCAACCTTTCCGTATATGAGACCGGCAAAGCGGCTCTCAAGGCCGGTGCTTTCCAGGGATATGATATGAGCACAGAGGCCATTGTCACCAAGGTTATGTGGATACTGGGCAAACACTGGGAAAGAAAGAAAATCGAGGAGATGTTCTATAAAAATCTGGCAGGTGAGATCAAAATACCTGAGAAAGAGATGGAATGATAAAATTCATAGCCGCCTGGCTGCTTGTCATAAACGTGGTGTCTTTTGCCATGTTTGGTATGGACAAGTGGAAGGCAAAACATAAAAAGTACCGGATACCCGAGTCCACGCTCCTGCTTTTGGCCGTACTTGGCGGTTCTGTGGGAGCTGTCTGCGGCATGGATTTCTTCCGGCATAAGACCCTGCATAAAAAATTCAGGCTGGGCCTGCCCCTTATCCTGGCTGTCCAGGTCCTGTTTGCGGCGGGATGGCTGTGGTACAGCAGATGACACGGAGATGAAAGGAAAGTTCTCCGGGCAGCGGCAGGGTACATCATAGGAAAGTAGAGGTGACAGGATGCGTATATTGATCGCTGAGGATGAACGTGATCTGAACCGCCTGCTGGTGAAAAAGCTGACCGCTGAGAGCTACAGCGTGGACGCCTGTACCAACGGGGAGGAGGCACTGGACTGTTTGGCCTGTGCCCGTTATGATGCGGTGATCCTGGATATTATGATGCCGAAGATGGATGGGCTGGAGGTTCTGAAAACCATGCGGAGGAAAAAGGACACCACGCCGGTGCTGCTTCTCACCGCAAGGGACAGCGTGGAGGACCGGGTGAGAGGGCTGGATCTGGGGGCGGATGATTATCTGGTAAAACCCTTTGCCTTTGAGGAGCTTTCCGCCAGGATACGCGTCATGCTGCGGAAGCCTGAGAAGGAAAAGAGCAGCGTGTGCTCTGTGGCGGACCTGCATGTGCATCTGGATACCCGCCGTGTTTTCAGAGGAGAGAAGGAGATTACCCTTTCGTCCAGAGAATTTGCCGTGCTCAGATATCTGATACAGAACGCGGGCATTGTTCTGTCCAGGGAGAAGCTGGAACAGCATATCTGGAATTATGATTACGCGGGGGGATCCAATGTAATTGATGTCTATATCCGGTATCTGCGGAAGAAGATTGACGAGGGATTTGAGCCAAAACTCATCCATACGGTACGGGGTGCCGGGTATGTTCTGAGGGAACCCATATGAAAAATCTGTCTTTGAAACAAAAACTGACGATTCTCTATACAGTTCTGATGACCGTGAATATCTGTGCAGTACTGGCGGTCCTGTTTTCTCTCAGCAACAGGGAGATACTAAGTTCTGTCCAGAACCGGCTGCGGGAAAGTGTGACCGGAGCTTTTGATGACATTGACTGGGAAGATGGAAGGCTGGATTTTGACTCGGATATCCTGGAGTTGGAAAACGGCGTGTATCTCTCTGTGTATGATATGGATGGAGCACTGCTGTACGGCAAGATCCCTTACGGATTTGACCAGTCCATGGATTTTCGGGACGGTCAGGTGCGGAGACAGAAGACCGGGAGCGTGGAATATTATGTCCTTGATATGTCCTATGCGCCGGAAGAGAATGTGAACCTGATGGTGAGAGGAACCATTTCCATAACAGATGCGGAGGAGAGCTTCCGAATCACCCTGCGCCTGGCGCTTATCTGTCTTCCGCTTCTGGTGGTGCTCACTGCCGTTTTGGGGTACTTTATGACAAGAAGAACACTTCGTCCGGTGGCCCATATAACGGAGACAGTCCTTGCCATCCGGGAGGAGGAGGATCTGTCCAGAAGGATCGGACTGGGGGAGGGAAGGGATGAAATATACCGCCTTGCCTCCACTTTTGACAGTCTGCTTGGGCAGATTGAAGACAGTATGAAACGTGAGAAACAGTTCACTTCGGATGTTTCCCATGAGCTGCGCACCCCTCTTTCCGTTATTCTGATGCAGTGTGATGCCCTTCTTGCCCGTGATGGGCTTTCCGGGGAGGTGCGGGAGGAAATCACGGTTATCCAGAGAAAAGCAGACAGCCTGTCACGGATGATCTCCCAGCTTCTTCTCCTGTCCAGAGCAGACCAGGGCCGTGAGAAGGTGACAATGGAGATACTGGACTTTACCGGGCTTTCCCAGATGGCAGCAGCGGAGATGGAAGGTATCGCGGCGGCTAAAGGGATACGGCTGGAAACGGCAATCAGCCCCGATATCATGGTGCGCGGAGATGAAACCCTGCTGATCCGCCTTTGGCTCAACCTTCTTCAGAATGCGGTCACATATGGGAAAGAGGGAGGCTGCATCCATATGGGGCTTTGGGAAGATGAGGATATGGTTACCGGATATGTGGAAGATGACGGAATTGGGATCAGTGCCCGGGATCTGCCCCACATCTGGGAACGTTTTTACCGGGCCGACAGCTCGCGGAGTAATAACGGGAGTTCGCAGAACAATAACGACAGCTCGCAGGACAATAACAGCAGCTCAGGGCTGGGGCTCTCCATGGTGCAGTGGATCATAAGTGTGCATAAGGGGACAATACAGGCTGTAAGTGAGCCGGGCAGGGGAAGCAGATTTACCTTCCGAATTCCGAAAGAGAAAAAAAGTTAAGGATTTTAATCTGTTTTTAATCTTTCTCTGATAAACTTACCGTATACAAAGAATAGCGGATGTGTCCGCTGGATATACAAAGTATGAAAGGAGTTTATCGTATGAGAAAAAAATATATTACATTTATGATGGCAGCAGTCATTTCCGCAGCGCTTTTGACAGCCTGCGGCGGTACGGGAACCAACCAGAATGCCATGCAGGGCACAGACCAGACGTCTGAAAGCAGTGGTTCCCAGAATGGAACGGACCAGGAGTCTGGGAACAGCAGCAGTTCCCGGAAGAAAACAGGCCAGGAGTCAGGAAACAGCAGTGATTCCCAGAATGGAGCAGGCCAGGCAGCCGACAGTGATTCCCAGAATGGAGCAGGTCAGGCAGCCGGCAGTGATTCCCAGAATGGAGCAGGCCAGGCAGCCGGCAGGGGTTCCCAGAGCGGCACAGCCTCTGCAGTCACCGAGGATGAGGCCAGGAAGACAGCTCTCTCCGATGCCGGTGTGACGGAGGAACAGATCACGGGAATCCGCGTGAAAAAAGACCATGATGACGGACGTCAGGTCTACGATGTGGAATTTTATTCCGATAATAAGGAATATGATTATGAGATCGACGCTTCTACAGGCGAAATATTAAGCTCTGATTTTGAGATTGAAAATGATTTTAACAAGGACAGCGCATCAGACCTGAACCCGGCAGTAAGCCAGGAGGAGGCATCCGCGGCAGCTCTTGCAAAGGTGCAGGGAGCCAGTGAGAAGGATCTGCGCATAAAGCTGGATGATGATGACGGAAAGATGATTTACGAAGGTGATATCTACTACAACGGTACGGAATATGAGTTCGAGATTGACGCCGCCACCGGTGACTTCCTGGAATGGAGCGAGGAGCGGAATTAAACAACAAAAAACAGGGGAGGATCTCCATATACGGGAGTCCTCCCCTGTCGTATGTAAAGTGTCAATTATTACAGTTCTCTCACTGCGTCATAAGCTTCATGTACCGCATTATAAACCTTTCTTGCGGATACGCAGTCTCCCACTTTCACAGTCTTGTAGTCTCCGGCAATTTCCTCATATACAGAGTCATCCGGCCGGAAGCCCATGGCAAGGACTACGGTATCACAGGGGATTTTCTCCTCGCCGTTTTCCTTTTGGACAACAATACCGTCAGGTTCTATTTTCAGCAGCCTTGTATTGACCTGTGAAGGTATCTGATATTTTTTCACCAGTCCCATGATCATCATCATGTTCTGCATAAATACCGGTTCCGGCAAAAGTTTGGGTGCCATTTCCACTACAGTCACCTTCTTGCCTCTCTGGGTCAGATCAACTGCTGTCTCCAGTCCTACAAGGCCTCCGCCGATAACGGCTATATTTTCGCCCAGAAGCGCATTATTGAGCAGGGCGTCAATGGCTGTGCACACATTGTCTCCGTGAATGCCTTCGATGGAGCCGGGAGCGATTGGTCTGCCTCCGGCTGCCCAGATGACCACATCGGGTTTCAAAGTATCCACAGCAGCCTTGTCAGCTTCCATACAGAATTTCACCGGAACCTGCAGTCTTGTCAGCTCGTTCTGGTAATAGGAGAGCAGGTTTGCCATATCTGCTTTAAAAGAAGGACGGGATGCGGCAAGTACATTTCCGCCGATACGCTCCCTCTTTTCCCAGAGTTCTACCTGATGACCGGCCCGAGCCGCCGTGATTGCCGCCGTACAGCCTGCGGGGCCGGCACCTACAACGAGGACTTTCTTTGGTGCCTCGGCAGGATTCAGATCATTAACGCCTTCCAGCCCGGCATTGGGATTGACAGCGCACTGGACGCTCTGTCCTGCGCAGACTCTGGCAATACATCCTTCATTGCAGGAGATGCAGGGACGAATCTTATCCGTTTCATGGGCTGTCAGTTTATTGGGGAGTTCCGGGTCAGCTAACAGTCCGCGGCCAATGGCTACGATATCCAGATCTCCATGTTCCAGAGCATATTCTGCCTTGGAGATATTGTTCAGGCGGCCATGGGAGATGACCGGTATGCCCACTGCATTTCGGACAGCGTGCGCACTGCGAAGCTGCAGTACCTGTTCCTGCTGGTATACAGGCGGCATAGCCATGAACCAGTTGTCATGGCATCCGGCATCCACATGGAGTGCATGTACACCAAGGGCTTCCAGCCGTCTTGCAATCTCAAGACCCTCGTCCATATCCCTGTAACCTGCTTCCGCCGGCAGATAATGACATGGCGTAAATTTTACGATCAACGGGAAATCTTCTCCCAGATCGGTCTTTACAATTTCAATCAGATCCGTAAGGAAGCGCATTCTTCCGGTCAGGTCACCGCCGTACTCATCTGTACGGACATTCCAGCGTTTTGTCAGGAACTGGTCAGTGAGATATCCGCCGTAAGCGTGAATTTCAATGGCATCTGCGCCGGCCTTTTTGGCATAGCGGGCAGTCCTGCGAAATCCGTCTTCAATGATTCGGATCTCATCTCTTGTGATCTCCTCGCAGATGACCCTGGGGTCCATCCAGGGTACAGCCGAGGCACCGAGGGGTTTGTCTCTTCCCGGCGGCGGTGTGGTGATCCTTCCGTTGCCGGGATGGATCTGTACGCAGACCCGGCAGTTAAAACGATGGGCATTCTCTGTCATGTCCCGGAAATCTTCATAACTGTCCGCATCGAGAAGGGAAGAGGGGCACATCCCCTCGATTTCCGGTGTGGCCAGTGTGTTGCAGAGGATCATGCCGATACCGCCTTTTGCCCGGGCCAGGTAATAAGCCCTGGTGCGTTCGTCATAATTCCCGAGGTCAACCCCCATGGGGGCCATGACCATGCGGTTCTTCAGTGTCAGGTTTCCAATAGAAACAGGCTGTGTGAGCTTCATTAGATTTCCTCCTTTATCCCTGTGTCCTCAGCGCGCCGAGGATCTTTCTGTAAGTCAGGCGCAGGGTCTGTATGCGCCATACGCCGTCATCACATTTTACAAAATCATCTACATAAAATGCCCATCCCTCATAAGTGGAATCGTCATCCTTATAGGTGTGGTAGTCATTGAGACGGGTGAGTACGCGGGCTGTTTTTTCACCGGTGAACTGCACGATGGGATTGTGGCCCATATGTATGGGGACCATGGAATCATCGCATACGGTGCTGGCGCGTTTTACCTGGTCAGCGATATCTTTGACGGGAACCTTATGCCCGTTGGAATAAAATTCAAAGGGTTCCACATAAACCTCAGGCATCATATCCCAGAGCTGCATATCCACGCACCACCAATATTTGTTCTTGGTAGCCAGAATCTTGGGAATCTCTGTTAATTGTTCCGGGGTGTAGTCGTGTCCTGCAAATGCCAGAACCTCTTTTGCCAAACTCATGATCTGTTCGTCAGCCGGTATATTCATAATATTTTCCTCCTTAATCAATCACTGTTTTATATGTTGTCTGTATATCCCTTATTTTTAAATGACCTGCTCAGTCCATGCGCAATGAACGCAAATACGAAGCAGCAAATAGAAATAGCTATGTAAACACTCCACGCTGCAGTGTAAGAGCCGGTAGCTGTCCGCAGTCCGCTGGAGAGCATGGGGCCGATCATGCAGCCGGCCAGGAAAAAAGCGTTGCTGATGCTGTAGATCCTGGCGTATTCTTTTGTACCGAAAAGCCCTGAGGTCATAAGCGGCGGCCCCAGCATGGAGATCACCATGCCCATACCGATCGCTGCGGCGAACAGGTATGCAAAGAATGTGTTCTTACCTGAGATGAGCAGGCATACAAGTGCCAGCACATTGCAGATACAGGTAAATGCCATGCCCCCCATGAGGCCGAGTTTATCAAAAATCATACCGCCCAGTATGTTGCCGAGTATAGAGACTCCGCTGAACAGGGCCATGATTCCCGCATAACTGAGGCCAATCTCTGAGAAATAGGTGGGAACCTGGGTCATGACGCCTGCGGCCAGCATTCCCATGCAGATCAGGGAGAGGACAAAGACCCAGAATGCCGGGGAGGCCACTGCTGTCTTTCTTGTAACACCTTCCCATGCGGGTGCCCTGGCAGCTTTTTGTGTTTCCTTCGGCTGTGAATCACGGTTGGTGTAAGGTTCCTGTCCCATTTCAGCCGGCGTCTTCCGGATAAAGAGACATGCCAGGACACTGACGATCACAACAGCCGCACCTGACAGGAAGAGGGAATTCCGCCAGCCCAGTTTCCCGATCATAGCCGACACTGCAGGGGACCAGAAGATTCCGCCGATGCCGGCTCCGGAGAAGGCCAGGGAAGCGGCAAGTCCCTTTTTGTCCTTGAACCAGTTTGTGATCAGGTAGTTGATAGGAAGGGAGGTCAGTCCCCCGATTCCCAGATTGGTGATACCGAATAATACATAAAAGTGCCAGATATGTGTAGCCATGCCCTGCAGTCCGAACCCCAGCCCGGCGGCTGCCGCGGATACCAGCATGATCATTCTTACATTTCCGCCTTCGATCTTAGGAGCCAGCAGGATGGCAGCCAGCATACTGGTGATGCAGCTCACCACATTGATGAACGAAAACTGTACATAAGAGCATCCCAGTGTCTCACATACGGGTTTCATATAAAAGGATATGGTATTGCTGATGATACCCATGGCGAACATGGAAATCAAGAAACAGCAGACTACGATCTTCCACCCATAGAAATTCTTAGTTTTTGTCTGTGCCATAAAAGTATCCTCCCTCGTGATGAACGCCTAATGGCAGGCTGTGTATCCGCCGTCGATGGGAATGCATACGCCTGTGATATATTTGGATTCATCTGAGCACAGGTAAAGGGCGCAGTTTGCCACGTCTTCCACAGAACCAAGGAATCCCAGAGGGGTATCTTTCAGGAACCAGTCGTGGAACTTTGTGTAGATCTCATCATTTTCCGGTGTATAGCAGAAATTAGGGGCCACACAGTTGAAGCGCACGTGGTCTTTGGCATGCTGTGCAGCCATATCCTGAGTGATGATCTTGATGGCAGCTTTGGAAGCCGGGTAAGCCTGGCAGCCGCTTCCCACATAAGTGATACCCGTGGAGGAAGTGAAGTTCATGACAGTTCCACCTCCCTGTTCGATAAAATACGGCACAAAGGTCTGAACAGAGTACACAAGCCCCATAACATTTGCCTTATAGACAATATCCCAGTTTTCCAGGAATCCGGGATGTCCGCTGTTCCAATCACCTGTCAGTGAGAATTCGGCGGCACCGTTCACCAGCACATTGCAGGTCTGGAATTTCCTGAGCGTCTCTTCCAGAATGATTTTCCAGTTCGCTTCCACGGATATGTCCAGGTTCAGTCCAAGAGCTTCGCCCCCATCTTCACAGATTTCCTTAGCTTTTTCCAGAACAACGGGTTTCTTGTCCACCAATACGACCTTTGCCCCTTCTCTGGCAAAGCTTCTGGCGATCCCTTCACACAGTCCCCCGCCGGCACCTGTAATGACAGCGACCTTGTTTTCCATACGACCCATAATAGTTACCTCCTCATTTTTTATGTTTGCTGAAGTCCAGCATTGTCAGGGAAGATATTTTGCTTTATTTTCCCTATGTACCAAGCATATCCCAGGCGCGGCGGAAATACAAAGGAC
Source organism: Blautia caccae (assembly GCF_040095955.1). Taxonomy (NCBI): domain Bacteria; kingdom Bacillati; phylum Bacillota; class Clostridia; order Lachnospirales; family Lachnospiraceae; genus Blautia; species Blautia caccae. The sequence continues at coordinate 45,629 of NZ_JBBMFP010000013.1, forward strand.
TGAGGATGAAGGAAAGCAGAGGAAAATGAATTGTCAAAGTTTCATTTAAGTCAATAATTGTCAATAATTTCACAGGTGAAATTGCTTTTATCACACGAATTTGATATAATTCCAATTAAAGAGCCGGTTGATGTATCAGGAGGAGGAACGCCATGGAATTCAGTGCACTACTACAGAAATTGATTCGTATCTCGAATGTAAAACCGCAGGTTCTGGCAGACAGAATGGGATACGATGTCTCCTATATCAGCAAATGGCAGAGCGGTGCAAAACTGCCCTCGTCCAGAAATGCAGAGGAGCTGTTTGGGAAAATGGCTCATTTCTTTGCCGTCAACACAGAGGCAGCCCAGCAAAAAGAAATAAAAGAAGTTCTGGGACTGGAATATGACGGAGCAGGACTGGAAAAGGCCCTGGAAAAATGCCTTCTTCAGTCGCTCCTGAAGCAGAAGGAACAAAAGGAAGAGCACAGAAAGGTGCAGGAGCGGATTTCCTATGACTCCCTCTGGCAGGACCAGGAGACTGTGGCCGGTGCCGTGGGCGGAATGATCTATGAGCTCTGCAGCCGTGCGGAGAGGGACGTGGACATTATAGTGACCTGCCCCTTCCAGGAGTACGTGACAAAGGAAAATGACTTTTTTAAAAAGCTGGAGGCGCTTGAGAAAAGAGGCATCACAGTCCGAATCCACCAGTTTATAGACATGGAGAAATTCAAAAACCAGACAGACGCCTACTGCCGCTGTATAGCCATGTACCTGAATGCCATCCATTCCGTCCGGTATGATTTCTACGAACTGCCCCACGAGCACGCGGACATTCCCGTGCTGGTCATAAAGAACGGCCTTCTTGTCACTGAGATACAGGAGCCGTTCACCAGGGAAAAATATACCACGGTCATAAGAAGCCTCCCTCTGGTCAATGCCTACTACGAAGCGGCATATGCCTGCCTCATCTCCAGGAAACCTCTGGTGGAAGAATACTCCGTACATAAAATGTACCAGGAAAAATATATCTTTGACTATATGATGCAGAACGAATACCGCTATCTTCTGCGCTCCATGCATATCATCCATCTGCCCGATGACATGCTCTGGGAGCTCTGCAGGAAATACACCGGGGATCAGGAAAGTGCCCTTCTTCAGTACAACATGAACAGGAACTCCTTTCAGGCACCGGTCACAGCGGTGGTATATAAGTCCACACTCATGGACTATATCTTTGACGGCAAGATCAACATTTTCGGGAAAGAGGCGGAAGTGGAGCGGGAATGGCGTGTTCGTCACATCACCCACCTCATAGAAGAGTTAGAAAAAAACAGCAGCATCCGGATTTTCCTTCTGGAAAACAACAATCCATATATCGGATACGACGACCTGCAGAGTACCATTTACTTCTGCCGGGACACCGTATTTGCCATGGCTGTCCAGAATGGAATATCCGGCTACTACCGTTTTTTCTCAAAGAAACTCATAGATCAGTTCAACGAATTTTACCGGCATATAGAAAACGCCGGTGATGAGTATCTGCTCCGCGGTCAAAAAGTCATGGACTTTCTGAGGCAGGGCCTGAAATTCATCTCATAACACTTATTTATCAACACATTCCCAGCGACCGGAAGCGCCGCAGGGCAGCACCAGTCCGCTTTCCCTGACGGGCAGCCCGATCTCCTGGGAATCCACCCTGCCATGGGACTTTTTCAGTTCTGTAGCCAGCATATAAGTCAGCACTGCCGGCGCAAGTCCGGTGGTATAAGAATTCACCAGGAAGAAAAGCGGTTTGTCACTGAGAAGCTGTGCACACAGCTTGATCAGCGGATGAATCGCTTCTTCAATCTTCCAGATTTCGCCTTTAGGTCCTCTTCCGTAAGACGGCGGGTCCATGATAATGGCATCATAATGATTTCCCCTGCGTATCTCCCGTTCCACGAATTTCACACAGTCATCCACCAGCCACCGGATCGGCGCATCTCCAAGCCCGGAGGACACAGCATTTTCCTTAGCCCAGGAAACCATCCCCTTAGAGGCATCCACATGCGTGACCGCAGCCCCGGCGGCGGCGGCAGCCAGAGTTGCCCCTCCCGTATAGGCAAAGAGATTCAGCACTTTAACCGGCCTTCCGGCTTCCCGGATCTTTTTGGAAAACCAGTCCCAGTTCACCGCCTGCTCCGGAAAAAGCCCGGTATGCTTAAAACTGAAAGGTTTCAGGTTAAACGTAAGCTTCCCATACCGAATACACCACTGTTCCGGCAGATCAAAAAACTCCCATTCCCCTCCCCCCTTCTTACTCCGGTGATAATGCCCATTCATCTTCTTCCACCCGCTGTTCTTCCTGGGCGTATCCCAGATCACCTGCGGATCCGGCCTCACCAGCAGATAATCCCCCCATCTCTCCAGCTTCTCCCCATCAGAAGTATCAATAATCTCATAATCCTTCCATCCATCAGCAATCCACATACTATAATCCTCTCAATCTTCTTTTATTCTTTATTCCGCAGCTCAAAACTGCCCTCTTCCCTACAAGCATTCCATTCCCTTTTCATCTTTCAAAAACCTTAAGCTCCTCAACCACTACGCCCTATCTTCTGCAAAACCAGAATCTAAAAAATCTTTTCTCTTTTTCTTTTTCCTCCAGTTTATCGTAACCAGGGAGCTTGCGCGCGGGAGGGAGGGGGATGTCATTTGCATTGCTGTATGTATTCCGAGGCTACACTTTGCGGAGATTGTGCGTCTGAAGCGGACTTTCAAGTCCGATACAGACGCACAATCTCCGCAAAGTGTAGAAATCGGCTTCATACGAAAGCAAACGACATCCCCCTCCCTCCCGCGCGCAAGCTCCCGTCCCCCCTTATCTATATAACTATACCTAGTCTAACCCAAAAAAGTCAAGCATACATTATCCAAGGAGGTGAACCCATGTACGAATCATTTACAACCCCCCAATTAGAAGAAACCTTCCACACCCACTCATCCACCGGCCTCTCCTCCACCGAGGCTGACGAGAGACTCCGCCAGTCCGGAGAAAACATACTCAAAAAAGGCAAAGACCAGACAATTCTGGACATGATCATGGAACAGCTCAACGACCCCATGATATTTATCCTGTTCATGGCCGCCGCAATCTCCATGCTCCTCCGCCAGTTCAGCGATACAGCTATTATTTTTGTAGTCATAGCCCTGAACACCACCGTAGGCGTCATCCAGGAGGGCAGAGCAAAAAAAGCCATGGATGCCTTAAAGAAAATGACAGCCCCATCCGCAGTCGTCAAACGTGACGGTATTTACAAGAAGATTCCCGCATCCTTTGTCGTCCCCGGAGACCTGGTCAAGATAGAGGCAGGAGACCAGGTACCGGCAGATATCCGTCTCATAAAAGTACAAGGTTTCCACACAAACGAGTCAGCCCTCACCGGCGAGTCCATGCCGGTCCAAAAGACAGATACCGTGTTGTCCCAGGGAATCCCCATGGCAGAGTGGAAGAACATCGCATTTATGTCAACCGAAGCCATGAAGGGAAGCGCCGAGGGCATTGTGGTAGCCACCGGCATGGAGACAGAGCTTGGCAAGATAGCCGGCATGATCAACGACACCCCGACAGAGCTGACACCACTGCAGAAACGCCTGGGTGACCTGGGGAAAATCCTCAGCATTGTGGCAGTTGTCCTCTGCGCAGCCCTTTTCCTTCTGGGCGTTGTCCAGCACAGGAACATTCTGCAGATGCTTCTGGTAGCCATTTCCCTGGCTGTTGCAGCCATACCGGAGGGCCTTCCCGCTGTGGTTACCATTGTCCTTGCTCTGGGCGTTGCCCGCATGGTAAAGGTCAACACCATTATAAGGAAGCTTCCCGCAGTGGAGACTCTTGGCTCAGTGGGCATCATCTGTTCCGACAAAACAGGTACCCTCACAGAAAACAAGATGAAGGTAGTGGAAATCTACGGCGATGACCGCAAGCTTCCTCTGTCACAAGTCCGCCGCAGGGAATTTCCCCGCCTGATGGAGGGCTTTCTTCTGTGCAACAACAGTATGCTGGGAAAACAGGAGATTGGTGACTCCACAGAACTTGCCCTTCTCCATATGGGTGAGGAAATGGGGTATAACCGGGAGAAATTAAAGGAACAATATCCACGTACCTATGAAATCCCCTTTGACTCAGAACGAAAATACATGGCAACCGTACACAGAGACGGCAGCAACGAGACGGTCTATGTGAAGGGGGCCTGTGATTACCTTCTGGAACGCTGCGCGTTTGTGGCAGTCCGGGGCAAAGCGGTTCCCATGACAGAAGTGCAGCGCATGAAGATCCGCATGGCAATGGAGGGAATGGCTCAGGACGGACTGCGTGTGCTGGCCCTTGCTTATAAGGAACATGTAAAAGATAAGAGCGAGTCAGCCCTCACAGGCAGCCTGGTGTTCGCTGGAATGGCCGGCATGATGGACCCGCCCAGAAAAGAAGTCACCCAGTCCATCCGCACTCTGAAAAAGGCAGGGGTACAGGTGGCGATGATCACTGGGGATTACAAAGACACAGCTCTGGCAGTTGCCAAAAAAATCGGTATCGCGGACTCCATGGACCAGTGCGTCACCGGCGCGGAGCTGGACAATATGAGCGAGGAGCGCTTTGCTAAAAAAATGAAAGACCTGCGGGTATTTGCCCGCGTGACCCCGGCCCATAAGGTGAAGATTGTCAGCCGTTTCCGGAAAAACGGACAGATTGTAGCCATGACCGGAGACGGTGTCAACGACGCGCCGTCCCTGCAGGCCGCTGACATCGGGATTGCTATGGGCAGAAACGGCACGGATGTGGCAAAAAATGCGGCGGATATGGTGCTGACAGATGACAACTTTTCCACCATTGAGAAGGCCATGGAAGAGGGCAGAGGCATTTACGTGAACATCAAGAAATCCATTCTGTTCCTTTTGTCCTCCAACTTTGGCGAGATCATCACTATGTTTGTGGCAGTCCTGCTTTCCCTGGAGACGCCCTTGAAGGCAAGTCATATCCTTTGGGTGAACCTGATCACAGACTCCCTGCCTGCGCTGGCCCTGGGAGTTGATAAAAATGATCCGGCGTCTCTCATGAGGAAGAAGCCCAGAGACCCCAATGAAGGGTTGTTTGCCCATGGGGGCTGGCTGTTCACTGTATTTTACGGTATGCTGATCAGCGCCATTACTCTTTATGCCTTCCACAGGGGCGGGCAGACCTATGCCTTTACCGTACTGGGGGTATCCCAGCTCTTCCACGCCATAGGAATGCGTGACAGGGATAAGTCCGTACTCAGAATGAACCATCTGGATAATCCATTCATGATACTGGCATTTTTCCTGGGGCTTGCCCTTCAGGTCATGGTCACGGAGGTACCGTATTTTGTGCAGGCATTTCAGACGGTGCAGCTCTCCTTTGGGGAGTGGCAGTGGCTGCTGGGCATTTCCGCTATTCCGCTTCTTATGCACGAGATACTGCTCCTGCCCGGGCTTATCAGCGGCAGAAGAAAGCGACAGTGAGGAAAATGCAGGATTTCATTTGTTAAATTGCATATAAAAAACCATAAACCCGATAAAAAGGGGAAAAAATTACCAAAAATGCAAGAAGTTCTTGACATTAAGTCATATTCTATCATACAATACCACATAACGAAGCATAATTGCAGAAGAGCTGCACGGAACACTTTACCGGGGCAGTGATTAAAATTATGAAGATTACCAGGAGGAGAGCCATGACGCCGTATAAAGAACTGAGCAGAGAGCAGCTGCAGGCTATGAAAGCCGATTTGGAAAAACAATTTGAGGAAGTAAAAGCAAAAGGACTGAATCTGGATATGTCCAGAGGAAAACCGTCCAAGAAGCAGCTTGAGCTGGCAATGGATATGCTGGAGGAGTTAAAGAGCACCGATAAACTGAAATGTGAAACAGGGATTGACTGCCGTAACTACGGTCTGCTGGATGGTATTCCGGAAGCAAGAAGACTGCTGGGAGCCATGACTGAGGTTTCCGCAGACCAGATTGTGATCTTCGGCAATTCCAGTCTGAACGTTATGTTCGACACCGTTTCCCGTTCCATGACTCACGGTGTATGCGGCAGCACTCCGTGGTGCAAGTTAGATAAAGTAAAATTCCTGTGCCCTGCACCGGGATATGACCGTCACTTTAAGATCACAGAATATTTCGGCATAGAGATGATCACAGTTCCCATGACTCCCACAGGCCCGGACATGGATATGATAGAGGAACTGGTAAGCGCTGACCCGGCCATCAAGGGTGTGTGGTGTGTGCCGAAATATTCCAATCCGCAGGGTATCACCTACTCTGAGGAGACTGTAAAACGCTTTGCCAGACTGAAACCGGCAGCGGAAGATTTCCGTATTTTCTGGGATAATGCATACTGCATCCATCATTTATATGAGGAGCAGGATTTCCTTCTGGAGATTCTGGAGGAATGTGAGAAAGCAGGCAATCCGGACCTGGCGTACAAATTCATTTCCACTTCAAAAGTCAGCTTCCCTGGCTCCGGTATTGCAGCCGTTGCGTCTTCTCCGAGAAACCTGGCTGATTTCAGAAAACATATGGCGATCCAGACCATCGGCCATGACAAGATCAACCAGTTAAGACATGTGCGCTTCTTCAAGGACATTGAGGGCATGCACGAGCATATGAGAAAACACGCGGAGATTCTGCGTCCGAAATTCGAGGCAGTGGAGAACACACTGGAGAAAGAGATCGGCGGGGCAGGAATCGGAACATGGACCACACCCAAGGGCGGATACTTCATCTCCTTTGACTCCATGGAGGGCTGTGCAAAGGATATCGTAGCCAAGGCAGCAGAGGCGGGCGTGAAGATGACAGAGGCAGGCGCAACCTTCCCATACGGCGTTGACCCTCATGACAGCAACATTCGTATTGCACCCAGCTTCCCTACACCGGAGGAACTGCAGCTTGCTACAGAGATTTTTGTACTCAGTGTAAAACTGGTCAGCATAGACAAACTTCTGGCAGAATAAATCCTGCAGAACAGACATAGCGTATGATAAAACAGGGCAGAACTTTTGCAGAACAGCAGAGGTTCTGCCTTATTGTGTGAAGCAGTATTTCTATTTCGTTACAGAAGTATCTGTAAATTTCGGATAATTTACAGAAATGTGATATTTTAATGAATTTTGCATAAAACACTTTACTTCGACAATCAAAATGAAATAGAATAGAAAACGAAGGACAGGTATTTGTCCCGTTGCAGAGCAATTTACAATGGGCGGATACACGTGGCGGAACAGACGTCTGAACCGTTACGGATAGAAAAAGTTATAACATAAGGGGTAGAGGTTATGAAAAAAAAGAAAGGGAAAAAGGGTAAGTACACGAAGGCAAAGAAAATTGTACTGGGCATACTGATTGGATATATTGCACTTATGGTGCTTGGATACATAGCCGGTGTCGTATACTTTACCAAACATTTCTATCTGGGTTCCCAGATAAACGGAATGAATGCCTCCGGCAAGAGCGTGGAGGCTGTAGAGGACAGCATTGTGGATGAGATCGCATCCTATACCCTGCATTTAAAGGAGCGGGACGGCAGGACAGAATCCATAGTGGCGTCACAGATGAACATGCAGTATGTGGATGACGGCAAGATCCAGGAGCTGAAGGACAAGCAGAATCCGTTTCTATGGTTCCTGTCATTTGCGCATCAGAACGATTATGATATGTCAGCCACCACGACCTATGACAAAGATATGCTGTACGCGGCAGTGGATGCCCTGGAGGCATTCCAGGAGGCGAATATCACGCAGCCCGCAGATGCTTACCTGGGTGATACGGATACGGGATATGAGATTGTCCCTGAGGTGATGGGAAATGCCCTGGATAAGGACAAGGTAAAAGAACAGATCCTGAAAGCCATTGACGGAGGAAAGACGGAGCTGGATCTGGAGGCTGAGGACTGTTATCTGAAGCCCACAGTATACAGCACGGACGAGAATCTGATCAAACAGCGGGACCAGAGCAATGCATATCTGGGCGTTACCGTGACCTTTGATTTCTCTGACAGGCAGGAAGTGGTGAACAAGGATGTGATCAAGAACTGGCTTACCACGGACGAGAACGGTGATGTGGTTCTGGATGAGGAGAAAGCAAAAGAGTATGTGGTGGAAATGGCAAAGAAATATGACACCTTCGGCTATCCCCGTCAGTTTGTGACCTCCACAGGGGAGACCATCACAGTCAGCGGCGGTGATTACGGCTGGCTCATCGCAAGAAATGACACCACTGCCAAACTGGTTGAGGCTATAAAGAGCGGCCAGTCCCAGACCATGGAGCCTGAGTATACCTACAGAGGCTATGTGAGGGATACCAATGATATTGGAAATACATACGTGGAGATCAGCCTTCAGGCACAGCACATGTGGTTCTACAAGGATGGACAGCTTCTGGTGAGCACCGATGTAGTCACAGGAAACCACAATCAGGGATGGGATACCCATACGGGAATCTACGGCATTATGTATAAAGAAAGAAATGCCACACTGGTAGGCGAAAATTATTCCTCACCGGTTCAATACTGGATGCCCTTCTATGCCAACACGGGAATCCATGACGCGGACTGGAGAGACAGCTTCGGAGGTTCTGAATACATCAACAACGGCTCCCACGGCTGTGTCAATACGCCGCCGTCCAATGCGGAGAAGATTTATAACAACATAGAAAAAGGTGTGCCGGTTGTGGTATACTGATAGAAAGGCAGGCAGGTGAATTTTCACCTGCCTGCCTGCTTTCATGTTCCCCGGAGGAAGGGAACTTTGTGGATTCCGTTTCCCCCGGGAAAGTGAGTGGTGCTGCCAAAATTTATTTATCGGGTTTTCGTCCAGGCACCGCTTGAGTTGACATAATAATTGCCAATCCATGTGTTTTCAGCCATAGCGCCTGAGCCGTTTAAGTAATACCAGGTTCCGTTTACCTTGATCCATCCGGTAGCCATAGCACCTGAGAATGTCAGGTAGTACCATTTTCCGCTGTCTTTGATCCAGCCGGTAGCCATAGCACCTGAGGATGTGAGATAGTACCAGCTGCTGCCGAGTTTGACCCATCCGGTAGCCATGCGGCCGGATGCGTTGAGGTAATACCAGTTATTTCCCAGTCTGATCCATCCGGTAGCCATAGCACCTGAGCTTGTGAGATAATACCAGCTTTCGTCTACTTTCGCCCATCCGGTAGCCATAGCACCTGAGGATGTGAGATAATACCAGTCATTTCCCGGTTTGATCCATCCGGTAGCCATAGCGCCTGAGGATGTGAGGTAATACCAGGTCTGGCCTGATTTGATCCATCCGGTAGCCATAGCGCCTGAATTTGTAAGATAATACCAGGTACCGTTTACGCTGACCCATCCGGTAGCCATAGCGCCGTTATTGTGGAGATAATACCAGTAGCAGCCTACTTTGACCCATCCGGTAGCCATAGCGCCTGAATTTGTCAGATAGTACCAGGTATTTCCTTCGCGGAACCAGCCTGTGCGCATGTATCCGTCTGCGTCAAATGCATACCATTTGCCGTCAATGGATTCCCATTTGCCTGCAGGCCATTTTCCGTTGCCGTAGTCATACCACCAGCCTTTGGCATTTTGTTTCCAAACACCTCTTGCGGCTTTTTTCAGATTAGAGATAGCTTTCTGAATGCTGTTGGCAGCTTTGTCAATATCTTTCTGAGAAGCTTTTTTGTTATTTAATACTTTTTTGCCTGCATCGACTGCTTTAGTGAGATTCTTCCAGGAAGATGCAGTGTAGTCACTCTGTTTCAGTTTTGCAGCCTTGTCCAGTGCGGCTTTTAAGGATGCAGTATTTGTCTTGGTGACTTTTTTGAGATTGTCCATAGCTTTCTGGATAGAAGTTGCTGCATCAGCAATGTCTTTATCGGAAGCTTTCTTATCATCCAGAACCTGTCTGCCTTTTTCGACAGCTTTTGTAAGGGTCTTCCAGGATGCAGCGGTATAATCGCTTTTCTTTAATTTTGCCGCTTTGTCCAGAAGTGTTTTCAGTGCGGTTTTGTCTGCTTCCGGCTTAACTTCCAGGCCGTCGATGGCACTGCGGATCGCTGCGGCAGCATCCTCTATTTCTTCAGCGAAAGCCGAAGCATCGTCCATAAGTGCTTTTCCCGCAGTCAGGGCATCTGATAAGCTGTTCCAGCTTTCTGTGGTATAATCTTCAGCATTTAATGCCTCAGCTTCTGCGATGACTGCTTCCAGAGCAGATTTATCAGCCGCTTCCTGCTGATCCTGAAGGAAGGTTACCTTTGCAAGCTGGATATCTGTGTTCTGTACTTCTTTCACTTCGCCTGAATTCAGAGTGTATGTGACACCTTTATAATTCGGGAAGGTAACTTTTACATAATTAGTATCTTCCGGAAGTCCGTAAGCGTCAAATGTGATGCGGGCATAGCTCGGATAAGCTTCCGGGAAGTTGTTTACAGTTGTTACGTTTTCAAACTTAGTCCAGTCTTTTCCGTTCGGAGAAGTGTATACCCGGAAATCAAGGGAGGCGCCATTCTGCAGTGTTTCCCTTATGCATTTGCCTTTGTCTGTCCATGCGCTTCCGTCCCATACGGCATAGTCGCTGAGCGTCTGATAGTAAGCTGTCAGATGCGCGTCTTTTACACCCGGGATTTTATATACAAGGGACTGATCTTCTGCGTTCTCTTTTACGGCAACTCTGCTGTCTTCGTATCTTGGCTGTCCGCCGTAATAGAAGTTGTCTTTGTCCTCATAAGGAGCATCTCCTTTTGTGAGTGTCATAAGACCGTCTGTTGCGGAGGATGCACTGATAAAGTAGTCGTCATTTGTTCCGCCCGAAATATCTGTCAGATCGTCAAAGCGTGCAACTGCCTGACATTCGGTCTGGTATACGCGTACCCAGTCAACCAGGAAATCACTGTCCTGTTTTGTATCCTGTTTGCTGTAGTCCACATCGCCGACCCAGCCGTCGCCTACCTGTGTTTCCAGAATCGGGAACATGGGGCGTGTGTGCATGCCGTCTCTGCCGTCATCTTTGGCCTGGGTAGTTTTGTGTACCTGGTTACCGTCGATAAAGAAGGTGATAGCCTCCGGATCCCATTCTACTTCAAATACATGGAAATCCTGGCACCATGCTTCATAATTGTTGGTGGCAATACCGTGAGAGCCTTTGTTGTAGCCCAGAATACCGAAATGGTTGGTGGTCCAGGCTGACCATGCATCCTGTCCCAGGTATTCCAGCACGTCGATCTCGTCATGTCCTGTCTCATCCTGGCACAGCATCCAGATAGCAGGCCAGATACCCTTGGAATCGTTTGGTTTCGCGCGGACTGCCATGCGTCCGAACTGGAAGGAGAACTTATTCTTGGACTCCAGACGGCCGGATGACCATGTGACTTTCTCTGCCAGTTCCTGTGAGCCGTACTGATCCCAGCCTACAGCGTCGATCAGCGCGTCTGTGGATTCATAGTTTTTGGAGTTGATAGCCAGGCAGCTTTCGTCTCCATCCTTTACGATGCTGACTGCGCCTTTGTTGTAGATGGCTGCATGGTTTGCCATGCCGTCAATAATATTCCATTTGGATTCATCAACGCTGTCGCCGTCAAACTCATCTGCCCATACAAGGGTATCATATTTGGAATCCGGTGCGGTGTATTCCGGTTTGGATTCGTCGTAGGATTTTCCCGTAGCCCAGATTTCCACTTCGGAATATTTGGTGGGGCTGTTGTTGTCTTTGTTTACTGTGAAGCGCACGCATTTTCCTGTGACCGGTGTGTCCAGGGTGATGGTCTGCATGTCAGGACCCTGTGTCCAGTTATACTCCTGGAATACAGTCTGGCCTGCGCTTGTCGGAGAAGAGGATACGGAGACCTTAACGGACTGGTAGGTGCCCTCTTCAAGCTTGAAGCAGATCTCTTTCATCTGATATGCGTTTTTGTATTCAAACTGCAGCCAGCGTTCACCGGTGCTGTTGTGAACTGCATAGTTGTCATTCACTGCGCCGTCTGTGATCGCCTCTATATTAGTAGGGGTCAGACCGCGGACGTATGGAAGTTTGCCCAGGGCGATGTTCTGCGCTTCTTCTTCGGGAGGCGGAGCGGGAACTTCGGATTTCGGAATGCTGGCAATGACTTCTATTTCATTAAAGAGAATGCCATTGCTGTAGCCTTTCCATGAGCTGTTGGTATTCTGGATATAATGTCCTCTCTGCCAGATACGGATATACTGTGCAGATACGGTTTCCGGGAGTGTGATAACCTGAGGCTGTCCCTTGTTGGAGGTGGTTTCCTCATAATCAGCCGTATCGGATACGATGGTGCTTTCTGCAAAATCTTCTGTGGAGGAGAGCTCTACTTTTACATCCTTGAAGGTAGAAACCGCATTGGGATAAGTGTTATGGTACAGGTCGATCTCTTTAACGTCCCGGACTTTACCGAAATCATACTGGAGATAGACGTGGTCCCATCCGGAATAGCCGTTGTCATTACCGCCGATTTCCTGGCCTGCAATGATCTTGGTATTGTTGGAATCATCCTCACTGCCTGATCTCACACCGTCGGTGGCTGCTTCCGGGTTCAGAATCTGTACCTGGGGAACCGTAGAACCTCCGGTTACGATCTGGTGAGGTGTATTGGAGGTAGGAATCAGGCCGGTCATAATGTTGGCGTCTACCATTTCCTCATCATCACCGGGATCCGGATCAGGGGCAGGCTGTTCCTGTTCCACAGAAGCGATGACTTCGATCTCTGTGAAGAGGACGCCGCTGCTGTAGCCTTTCCATGCACTGTTTGTGTTTTCTATGTAGTGGCCTTTTCCCCATACACGGAGATAGCGGGCTTCAATCTCTGTTTCAGGCGCCAGATACTGAGATTCGCCTTTGGTATCAACGGTTTCCAAAAAGTCTTCCCCGTCAGGATCTCCATAGAGGATGGTACTGTCTGAGAAATCCTCAGAGGTTGATACTTCTACCTTTACATCCTTGAAGGTGGAAGTTGCAGCCGGATAAGTGTTTCGGTACAGATCCACAGCTTTTACGCTGTATACATCACCGAAATCATACTGAAGGTATACCGGATTCCACTGGGAATAGCCATTGTCATCACCGCCGATTTCGGCCCCGGCATCGATCCGGGTGTTGTTGGCATCCACATCACTGTCGTAGTTGATGCCGTCTGTGGCAGCTTCGGGATTCGTGATGCCTCCCTCAGCATTTGTGGTGGGAATCAGACCCTGCAGGATATTTTTATCCACGGTTATGGTATCGGCTTTGACTGCGGCAGGTGATAGATTTCCGGCGGTCAGTGCCAGTGCCATGAAGAACGACAGGGCTTTAGAGGCTTTCTTGTTTCTTTTCATACTTGCGCTCCTTTCTTAATACTGCTTTACATTACCCTTTTCACCGGACATGCATAATGCTATAATAAATATAGTCTGATTTTATGAATGCAGAGGTGCAAAGGAGGAAATTCAGAATGGACAGCGGACATAAGGATACCGAGGTAAAATATACGGAGTCTCCAAAATATCAATGCCTGGAATTTCTCAGAAAGAATTCCGTGGAGCTCTATCTGGCTTACTGCGGCAGGGAAATCTGCGAGGCCGGGCATACGTACGGACCGGCTGTCCGTCAGGAATATCTTCTGCACTATGTTATAAGCGGGAAGGGCACTTTTACGGCAGACGGAAAGACAACAGAGCTTGGAGCCCATGATGCGTTTCTGATCATGCCGGAGGAGACTACTGTATACAGGGCGGATGCCAAAGAACCCTGGTCTTATGTCTGGGCAGCATTTGACGGCATCCGGGCGTATGAATGCCTGGAACATGCCGGTTTTTCTGCTGAGCAGAGAGTCGGTCATTTTGAGCAGGAGGAAGCACTGACTGCCTGCGTGGATGCCATGCTGGCAGCCCATCAGCTTACCTATGCCAATGACCTGGTGCGCCAGAGCCAGCTTGCCCTTTTTCTGGCAGGTATGATCCGGGAATATCAGACTTCACATAATACCAGACAGCAGTTCAATGATTACCACCGGCAGGAATATGCGGACTATGCAGCTGCCTATATTGAGCAAAATTACCATAAAGATATCAGCGTCAATGACATGTGCAGCTATATCGGCATTACGCGCAGCTACCTGACAAAGATATTCAAACAGGTTCATCACGTTTCCCCCTATGACTACCTGCTGGGTGTCAGGATGAATAAAGCCTCCCTGCTCCTGCAGACCACCGCGCTGCCGATCAAGCAGATCGCGGAAATGGTGGGATATAAAGACGCACTGGTATTTTCCAAAGCGTTTAAGCAGAAAATAGGAACCAGCCCCAGAGCATTCCGGGATTCCTCAGCTACCCTTGTTTTGTCGCATACCAAAAATGCATGACAGGAAGGAAACAGCACATTTGTGCATATGTCCTTATATTCCCCGATACATTTCAGTATCCATTCTGAATATGACCCAACCAGTATCAGACTTGTTGGACTACCATATAGTTTACTGTAAAAAATGCATAGAATATATGGCTTTTTATCCTGTTTATATGTCAAAATATACTTTTGACGGAAAAAATATGTAATAAAGTTGGTAAATATGGATAAAAGTGGTGGTGTAAATATAGATATAATAGATAAAATGATGGAGAAATGTTGGAGAGAATATGTGAAAAAGTATTTCTGCAGGTAAAAAAGTAACGCACATGCCGTGTCATATTTATTGCAGATCATGTCCTTAGACGGCATCATCATTGACAAAAAAGTTTAAATTGATTAGTATAAAAAGAGCAAAGAAACCGAATGGCTGCATAAGGGAGAAAGAGTATGAATATAGTTGTTTTAGCAGGCGGCAGCAGTACAGAGAGGGAAGTCTCCATTGTGTCCGGACAGGGCATCTGCACAGCTCTGCGCAGAAGAAATCACAAAGCGGTACTGGTAGACGCTTATTTTGGAAAAGAAAGCTGGGGAGAGGAATTGTTCCCCCAGACATATGATATAGATGCGGAAGTTGTTTACATGCAGGAAAAGAGCAGGGAACTGGAGGAGACCGTAAAAAGCAGGAAAGAATTCTTCGGTCCCGGCGTACTTGACATCTGCAAAGCGGCAGACATGGTGTTCCTGGCTCTGCACGGCTCCAACGGGGAGGACGGCAAGGTACAGTCCGTATTCGACCTCATGGGAATTCCCTACACCGGCTCCGGTCCGCTGAGCAGCGGAATGGCCATGGACAAGGGAATCACGAAAATGGTATTTGAGGCAAAGGGAGTGCCCACTCCAAAAGGCGTAACTCTGCAGAAGGGAAAATGCAGCAGCGAGCTGGCAGACTATGACATAGACTTCCCGGTGATCGTGAAGCCGTGCTGCGGAGGTTCCAGCGTGGGTGTCTGCATTGCCAAGAATCAGGAGGAATATGAGGCTGCTCTTGAGGAGTCCTTTTCCTATGAAAATGAGGCGGTTGTGGAGCAGTTTATCGAGGGGCGTGAGTTCTCTGTGGCTGTCGTGGACGGCAAAGCTTATCCGGTCATTGAGATCGCTCCGCTGCAGGGATTTTATGATTATAAGAACAAATATGAGGCCGGATCCACCATTGAGACCTGTCCGGCGGAGATTTCCGAGTCACTGACCAGGGAAATGCAGAGATACGCGGAGCAGGGCTACAAGGCACTGGGACTGCAGGCCTACGGCAGACTGGATTTCATCATGGACAAAGACGGAAATATGTACTGCCTGGAGGCAAACACCCTGCCGGGAATGACCCCCACAAGCCTGATTCCCCAGGAGGCAAAGGCACTGGGAATGGATTATCCGGAACTGTGCGAGAAACTGATCGAGGTTTCCCTGAAAAAATATAAATAACCAGAGGTGTGCCATGAAAAATCTGACATTAGAAAATATAGCCAAAGCCTGCGGCGGCATATATGTGGGCGGGGAAGAGATGAAGGACCGGGAAGTACAGGGAATCGTAACGGACAGCAGAAAAGCAGAGCCGGGGTTCCTGTTTGTTCCTATTAAAGGTGCACGTGTGGATGCCCATGATTTTATTGACAGTGTGATGGCGAATGGAGCCCTGTGCACCCTCACGGAGAAGGACATCGGAAAAAAAAGCTTTCCTTATATAAAGGTGCATTCTTCTCTTCAGGCTGTAAAGGACATTGCGGAGTTCTATCTGAAGCAGCTTGACATTCCGGTGGTGGGGATCACAGGGAGTGTGGGCAAGACCAGCACCAAAGAAATGATCGCCGCTGTGCTGGAACAGAAGTACAAGGTGTTAAAGACAAAAGGAAATTTCAACAATGAACTGGGAGTTCCTCTGACCGTTTTCGGCCTGCGCCCGGAGCATGAGATTGCAGTCCTGGAAATGGGAATCAGCGACTTCGGAGAAATGCACCGCCTGGCTAAAATCGCGCGGCCGGATACCTGTGTGATCACCAATATCGGCCTGTGCCATCTGGAGTTTCTGAAATCCAGAGACGGTATCCTGAAAGCCAAGACAGAGATCTTCGATTACCTGGAGCCTGATGGTCATGTTGTCCTGAATGGGGATGACGATAAGCTGATCACAGTCAAAGAGGTTAACGGAATTGCGCCGGTATTCTTCGGCGTGATGAACCATCAGGGGATTTGGGCGGATGAGATCAGGAGCATGGGATTAAAAGGAATTTCCTGCCGTATCCACGCAGGAAATGAGAGTTTCCAGGTTTTGGTACCTATTCCCGGACGCCATATGGTATATAATGCACTGGCCGGAACTGCCGTAGGTCTTATCTATGGAATGAACCTGGAGGGGATAAAAAAAGGGATTGAGAGTCTGCAGTCTTTGAGCGGCCGCTTCCATATTATAGAGACCGGAAAAAAGACCATTGTAGATGACTGCTATAATGCCAATCCGGTATCCATGAAGGCTTCCCTGGATGTGCTGCAGGATGCGCTGGGAAGAAAAGTGGCCATACTGGGAGACATGGGTGAACTTGGAAAAGACGAGGTGGAGATGCACCGGGAAGTCGGGGTATATGCCGCGGCGAGAGATATTGATAAGATCATCTGTGTAGGTGAACTGGCAGGGGATATGGCTGAGGCAGCCAGGCTGGCGGCGCCTGCCAAAGACATTGTACATTTTGCCAAAAAGGAAACTCTTCTGGAGGCCCTGCCGGGTATCATTCAGGATGGAGATACCATTTTGGTGAAGGCATCACATTTCATGGAGTTTGAAAAAGTGGTGGAATGCCTGGAGAAGCTTTAAAATACAGGAAAAATGATTGACAAGGACTTCAGGTGTGTGAGATACTGAAGTTGATAATAAGAATAGTCTTAAAAAGTGGAAGCCCTTGCCGGCAGAGATGTCGGCGAGGGCTTTCACTTTGGTAACGTTGTAATTGGTATTTGCAGGAGTTCGCGCGGAGGCGGGCTCCTTTTTTGAACCGCATTATTTTAGAAATGCGACATAAGAGGGAAAAGACAGGTCAGAAGGCGCATTTCGCGGCTTCTGACCACTTTGATGACCATGAATGAGTTGGTTTCACAGATTTGTGAGCTGGTTCATATATCTGCGCTTGGTGTCGGGCTGAATGTGGACGTATAAGTCCAGCGTTGTCTTTACGGAAGTGTGGCCCAGGATTTCGGAGAGGGACTTTGTGTCAAAACCCTGTTCGATCCAGCGGCATGAGAACTGGTGGCGCAGCGCGTGGATCTTGATGTGGGGAATCTCACATTTTTTCAGCAGGGCTGCGTATCGTCGTTGTATGGTTCTTGGCTCCATGCATTTTTCCGTGCCTGTCAGGATAAAAAATCTGCTGTCTTTTTTCAGAGGAGCTGCCAGTTCCAGAAGCCTGTCGGGAAGAGGGATTATGCGGATGGAGGTCGCTGTTTTTGGTGTGCCGATGTTTAAATGGGTGCGGGAACATTCTTTTTTCCCGTCGGTCATGAGCATGTTCAGGTTTTTGACGCGTGTCACTGTGCGGCGGATATGGAGCCTGCACCGGGTGAAATCAATGTCTTCCCATTTGAGCCCGCTCAGTTCTCCGACCCGGATGCCGGTATACATACACAGCAGGATGCCGAAGGAAAAGGAGTCCATATCACTCTGCAGGAAGGTATCCAGCTTTTTGTAATCCTCACTGCTCATGATCTGTATATCGCTGCTGCTTGAGGGAATACGGGGGAACTTAAGAGGTTCAGCCGGGAAAAAGCTGAACTCCTGGGCATATCGGAGGATATTTTTGAGCACACTTATGATAACATGGATACTGCCGTATGCCATGCCCTGCTCCAGTTCCCTCTGTACAAAGCCTGATATGGTGTGGTTTGTGATCTTTCTGACCTGCATATTGCCCAGAATGGGGAGAATATGGTTGTCCAGGATCTCTTCGTAGTTTGAATATGTGCTCTCCTTTACGGTATAGCGGATATGTGTTTTCCACTGTATACTCACTGTACGGATCCGGTCATCCTGGGGTGGGGCGGAGGACCGGCTGGTGTACATAGGCAAATTAGGAGTCTCAGATATGATCTTGGCTTTCTTGTCTTTTACTTCCGTGTAGGATTTACCGTACAGATATCCGTAATGGATCTTGCCGTCTATGTCACGCCCTTTTATATATCGGGCCTCCCAGCGGCCGTCTTTTCGTTTTCTGATATTTTCGCCTCTTCTTGGCATATTGACCTCCTTAAAATTAAGAATTTCTTAAATGAATTCAGACCATTTTTTTGACCACTAATGATTATCTATTAATAATGAAAAAATACCGTGGTTTTCATTTTATATCCGGTAAAGTTTTCCAGAAGTCCAGAATATACTAAAAATAGCCAAAAAATTGCCATTATTTTTTGGCATATTGACTTTAAAGACTTTTAGCGTTAAACTTAGTTTTGACTAAAGACCGGAATATTATTTTTGTTAATACTTTTTCCTGTCTTTAGATGTCGCATTTCTAAAAAAATATGTCCCATTTATTGGAATAAACGAATGAAAACAGGATACAGCATTAAGACAATAAAATACAAACTTCGCTGTTCTCATCCGGAGTGGCTGACAGAGACTGAGAAATACTACAGACAGGTCCTGGATTTTTATTTCCACCTGCTACTGGAGCATGAGGAAATCTGGGAACTGAACGTTCTTCAGATGCAGGGCGCATTAGAGCGCCTGACGATTGCGGGAAGAGACGGAAGAATACCCGAGCGGCCGCTGCCTTTTGGCAGGGTTCCTGTCTATTTCAGGCGCTCGGCGATTAACAAAGCCTCTGCCAGTTTGAAGAGTTATACAGAAAAGTATAAAAATTCCGGCGATGATCTGGTCTACACCATACCGGATACCATTGATGCGTCTGTTACCTACTTTAAGGGGATGTATAAGGATTTTAAGGAAAACAGGATTTCCCTGAAGGTATGGGACGGAAACAGGTGGAATTGGATGGACTGCAGGTTAAAAGGGCAGTCGATTCCGGAAGAAGCTCTGATGCTCTCTCCGACGGTTGTTTTTAAGGAGAAGGAGTACTGGCTTCACGTGCCCGTTAAACAGCAGACAGAGGATGCCAGGAACGCGAAAGAGCGGATGAAGGACCGGGAGAATGTATGCAGTGTTCAGTTTACGAACACAGACATTTTTGCCATGTGCTGTGTGTTGGATGCAGATGGGAAACAGAAGGCAGTGTATTCCTGCAGAGGCGGGGATGCTTACAGGAGCAAATGCAAAGTCCTTCTGGAGAAGATTGAGAAGTCCAGAGTTTATACGGACAAAGATAATGTGACGCAGCCCAACCACAAATATTATTTGCGGTTAAAAAATCTTTCTGATCACTATGCGCACCAGGTGAGCAGGGAAACCGTGGAGTTCTGTGTGAGGGAAGAGGCAAGGGTCATTGTGATTCCGTCTTATGACAAGGAATTTTCAAAGATAGTGCAGTATCGTTCCGGGATGTATTCACCGCTGTATTTGGGAAGCCGGATAAGAGAGTTTCTGAAATACAAGGCATGGAGTGCCGGGATTGTGGTTCTGGAGCTCAGTGCGGAAGGGACGAGCAGCAGATGTTTTGTCTGCGGAGGGAAGATCAGGAAGAACGGAGCTATGTTTGAATGTGAAAATGGACATCAGGGAAGCCGTTTCCTGAACAGCGCCAGAAATCTTGGAGTGAAATGCCAGAAAGATTTCGAGCGGAAACGAAAATAATTCGGAAATAAGTGTGAATATTCACTCTTATATAGATGCCGGGAAACTGGCAAGAGGCTGTGCGCCAGTGACGCATGGTTTCCGGTTGAATATCGCCGGTCGGCTCCTTTTGGTGTCGGCGAAGAATTGCTCTTTGGGAGCAGAGAATATTCAAAGTAATAATAAAAAGAATAACAGAAATAAAAGAAATAGAAAATACGAGGGGAGATATTATGTGGCAGATAATCATTGTGCTGCTGCTTCTGCTGGTACTGTTTCTGTTTGTGATGGTGTTTGCTCTGGCGAAGATCAATTCCGGAGACAGGAAGAGAGAGGATAAAGAGCAGGAAGCGTTTATTCGAGGCGGTAAGGATGCGGGAGATGACGAGAGCAGGGGAAACCGCTCTGGTATGACCGGTGACGAGGAGAGAAAATGGAAGGCAGCAGAGGCCAATGATGAGAGGGATAAGATTCAGGAAGAACTGATGCGGAAGGCCGGTAAGAAAAGAAAATTCATGGAACATTGGCAGGCAATTGCGCTTTGGCTGATGCTGTATGATGTTGTGGCTGTGAACGCGGCGTTTATGCTGGCTCTGTGGGTTCGGTTTGACTGCAGATATTCTATGATTCCGGATGTTTATCTGGGGGCGTTTTTGAAGTTTGCACCTTGGTATACGGTGGTTTGTATTGGGGTGTATTGGGCGCTTAGGTTGTATAAGAGCGTTTGGCGGTTTGCAAGTTTCAGTGAGCTGTTCCGGGTTGGGGCGGCGAATGTGATTACCGGGCTGGTGCAGATCGTTGGGATTACTTTGTTTTTTAAGAGAATGCCGATTTCTTATTATCTGTTTGGGATAATGCTGCAGTTTGTGTTTACGGTTGCGGTTAGGTTTTCTTATCGGTTTATTTTACTGGAACGCAGTAGGAACAAACAGAGTGAAGAGGATGCCGTGCTGCATCGGGTGATGCTGATTGGTGCAGGAGCCGCAGGACAGATTATAATCAGGGATTTGAACCGGGCCAGTGAAGTGAAGGCAAAGGTTTGCTGTATTATTGACGATAACCCGAATAAGATGGGGCGTTACATAGAAGGTATTCCGATTGTTGGAGGCAGGGATGATATTCTGCTGAGTGCGGAAAAATATAAGATTGACCAGATTTTACTGGCGATTCCCAGTGCTTCGGCTGAGGAGAAGAGGGATATTCTCAATATCTGTAAGGAGACTGGGTGTGAAATGAAGATACTTCCGGGGATTTACCAGTTGGTGAATGGGGAAGTGTCAATCAGTAAGATGAAGGCTGTGGCTGTGGAGGATTTGCTGGGTAGAGATCCGATTAAGGTAAACATGGAGGAGATCTTCAATGCGTTAAGGAATAAGACAATTCTTGTTACCGGTGGTGGTGGTTCTATTGGCAGTGAGTTGTGTCGGCAGATTGCAGCGCATGGTCCGAAACGGCTGATTATATTTGATATTTATGAGAATAATGCTTATGACATTGAACAGGAGTTGAGGAGGAAATATCCGAAACTTGATTTGGTTGTTTTGATTGGATCGGTGAGGGATAGCAGACGAATTAACAGTGTGTTCGCGGAGTATAGGCCGGATGTGGTTTATCATGCGGCAGCACATAAGCATGTGCCTTTGATGGAGACAAGTCCTTGTGAGGCGATAAAGAATAATGTTCTGGGGACGTATAAGACTGCCAGTGCGGCACTACAGAGTGGGTGCGAGAAGTTTGTGCTGATCAGTACAGATAAGGCGGTTAATCCTACGAATATTATGGGAGCGAGCAAGAGACTGTGTGAAATGGTGATTCAGACTATGGACAGGCTGAGTAAACAGGGTAAGCCGATTGTTCTACCGGATCTGAATGGGCATGATGAAGGTGCAGACTATGATATGGTTGCTGCTACCAGAGAACAATTCGGGGAATATGAAGAAGGTCATAGGAAGCCTACAGATTTTGTGGCGGTTCGATTTGGTAATGTTTTAGGAAGTAATGGGTCTGTGATTCCCCTTTTTAAGAAACAGATTGAGGCTGGCGGGCCGGTTACGGTTACGCATCCGGATATCATTCGGTACTTTATGACGATACCTGAAGCGGTGAGCCTTGTGTTGCAGGCGGGAACGTATGCGAAGGGTGGAGAGATATTTGTGCTGGATATGGGTGCACCGGTGAAGATTGATACGTTGGCAAGGAACTTGATAAAGCTGTCGGGGTATAAGCCGGATGTGGATATTTCGGTTGTGTATACTGGGTTGAGGCCTGGGGAGAAGCTTTATGAAGAGAAACTAATGGCGGAGGAAGGGATGAAGACTACGCCGAATAAGTTGATACATATTGGGAGTCCGATTCCGTTTGATTTGGAGAAATTCTTGGGGGATTTGGAAGATTTGGCGAAGGCTAGTTATGGGAATAGGGAGGATATTTGTGATTTGGTGCAAAGTGTAGTGCCAACTTATAAACAGGATAGGGATATTTCACTATAAGTTTTGGTTAAATTAACGTAGTTTTACTTAACTAATGTGTAAAATTATGTATTATGTTGTTTGATTTCGACGGCAACGCGTTTGAAAGATTTAATTAAAAAGTCTATCGATAATTATATAATAGGGACAACCAGCAAGGATACTGGAAATAAGCGGTTTTGCGGGCTTTCCTGTTTTGATACTTTTTGATTTTTCTAAGTGGGAAGTAAGGAAAACGCTTATCACGGCGGTAAGCTGGATTGTCTTTACTAAACCCAAAACTGAAAAGACAAGATATGAAAGCAGGTAGCCTTCTGATAATCTACGGTTTGTCGGGAGTTACTTGTTGTGTACGTAGATATTTTGATCGAAATTGTAAATGACGAAAAGAGGCAGAGCTACCTTTAAAAATACCGGTTTATACACTAATACAATATAATATAATGCAGTTGTAAGGAGTTTTAGTAATGGAAAATAAAAGCACAAACAGTATATTGACATCAAGAAATATTGGTTTTTCACCGCCGGACATCACGGAATTGGAAGGCCAGGAGGTTGCTGAAGCGCTTAGATCAGGGTGATTACAACAGGTCCTCGTACAAAAAAACTTGAAAAAGAAATTGCTGAATGGATAGGTGTCAATAAATGTGTTTGCCTCAATTCTCAAACAGCATGTGCAGAAATGGCACTTCGAGTATTAGGAATTGGACCGGGTGATGAAGTCATTACTAGTGCTTATACATATACTGCTTCTGCATCAGTTATTGATCATGTTGGAGCAAAAATTGTTATGGTAGATTGCCTTCCAGATTCGTTTGATATTGATTATGATCAAGTTGATGCAGCTATCACAGAAAAAACAAAGGCAATTATTCCAATTGATATTGGCGGAAAACCATGTGATTATGATCGTCTTTACGAAATTGTTGAGAAAAAGAGAGCAATATTTAAGCCTAGTACAGATATTCAGAAAGCAATAGGTAGAGTAGCAATTTGTGCAGACTGTGCACATTCATTTGGTGCAACTAGAAATGGTGTGATGGCTGGTGCTCTTGCAGATTTCAGTTCATTTAGTTTCCATGCTGTAAAGAATTTTACAACTGCTGAAGGTGGTGCGCTTACTTGGAAGACAATTGTAGGAATTAATGATGAGGATATCTATAAAAAACTTCAATTGCTAAGTCTTCATGGACAGAGTAAGGATGCTCTTGCTAAAACACAGCTTGGCGCATGGGAGTACGATATTATTGGAACTTGGTATAAATGTAATATGACTGATGTTGTAGCTGCGATTGGTCTGAAGCAGTTTGAGAGATATCCAGAGTTGCTAATCGAACGCAAGGCTATATTTCAGGCATATGAAAATGTGTTTAAGCTATTAGGGATTGAAGTGATTTCTCATTACACAGAAGTTTGGCAGTCAACAGGACATTTTTGTATCTCACAAGAATTCCTGGTATTACACCGGAACAGAGAAATGAGATTATTATTAAAATGGCTGAGCAGGGAGTTGCATGTAATGTACATTACAAACCACTTCCAATGCATACAGCATATAAGAATTTAGGATTTGATATTATAAATTATCCAAACGCATATAACAGATATGCAAATTTGATTTCTCTTCCAAATCATACATTGATGGAGAAGGAAGATGTGGAGTATGTAATTGCTAAATATAGCGAGATTGTGAAGGAATATATCTAATGAAACGATGGAAAGATTTGCCTAAAGAAATGCAGATTGAAGAAATCAGGCCATATTATGAGGTCCTTCGCAAGAAAAGAATGAGTCTCACGCTTAAAAGAGTGTTTGATATAGTTGTTTCTGCGATTATGCTAGTATTTTTTTCACCAGTTATTCTGATTCTGGCTATAGCTATTAAAATTGATAGTCCAGGCCCTGTTTTTTATAGACAAGTACGAGTCACACAATATGGTCGAACCTTTAAGATTCATAAGTTTCGTTCAATGTACGACGGGGCTGATAAAAAAGGTACGTTGGTTACTGTTGGTAACGATTCGAGAATTACCCGTATCGGCAAGATTGTACGAAAATGTAGACTGGATGAAATTGCGCAGCTTATTGAAGTGTTGAAGGGAGATATGACATTTGTTGGAGATAGAGAGATAATAGGAACAACCAAGGAAAACATTGATTTTACAAGGATTTTGGCGGCTTGAGTTGAATCCTGTTATGAGATTTTTACAAATTTGGGAAAGAAGCCGCAAAAAACCAGAAAATCATTAGTTGGCTTCTTGAATACTCTTTGAATCCAAAATAAGAGTAAAAATCTGATAAGGAGGTTTAACTTGAGCCTGAGTCTGTACTCCCCATTGGGAGCAGATGCAGGCTTTTTGTCGTGATAGATAGAGAGAAGAATGGGAGGAGTAGTCTGATATGGAAAAGAATCTTTTGATTATTGGAGCCGGTTCTCTGGGAGCAATCGCAAAAGAAATAGCAGAAGAAATAGCAGAAGAAATGGGAACCTTTCAGAAAATTGATTTTTTAGATGATGATAGTGATTTAGCGATTGGTAAGTTTTCAGATATTGAACGTTTTGCTGGAGAGTACAGGTTCGGTGTTGTTGCGTTGGAGCAATGGGAACTTCGACGAAAGTACATTATGAAACTGGAGGAGAATTGCTACACCATTCCTGTTTTGGTTCACCCCAGAAGTTTTGTCGGGAAATATGCAAGGATTCAGAAGGGAACCATTGTGGAACCGATGGCCACTGTTCAATCAGGATCGTTTGTTGGCAGCAGTGTGGTCGTATCATCTGGCTGCATTGTAGACGCAAACACTTATGTATCCGATTTTTGCAATCTTAGTGCAGGAAGCATTATCCCATCAGGTTCAGCGTTAATGGAGCCGATGGAAATTCCAGCAGGTGAGGTTTATAGAGCAGAGTCTCAGTCTGACATAAAGTCAACAGGAATGCCTTCGTATAAGACAGATGACGAGTGGGTGCAAAAGTATCAGTCAGATTTCGGTACAGAACCAACTTTCTTTTAAAACTATTTTGAGGAGAAAAAATTATGAAAAAAATTCCATTTAGCCCGCCTGATATTACAGAGGTAGAAATTAAAGAAGTAACGGACGCACTTCGTTCAGGTTGGATCACAACAGGCCTGAAAACCAAAAAACTTGAGAAGGAGATTGCTGCATATTGTGGAGTGAACCGTGCAGTGTGTCTTGGTTCACAAACCGCCTGTGCAGAAATGACGCTCCGTCTTCTTGGGATTTCTAATGATGATGAAGTGATTACAAGTGCTTACACTTACACCGCAAGCGCTTCTGTTGTATGCCATGTGGGAGCAAAGTTAATTTTGGTAGATACGCAGAAGAATTCCCTGGAGATGGATTATGATAAGCTGGCTGATGCGATTACAGAAAAAACAAAAGTGATCATCCCAGTTGATCTTGGAGGGATTCCTTGTGACTACGAAAAGATTTTTGAAATTGTAGAAAGTAAAAAACATCTGTTTCATCCAGAAAATGAAATACAGGAAGCGATTGGCAGAGTGATTGTCATGGCAGATGCGGCACACGCTTTCGGTGGAACTTGGCATGGCAAGCCGGTAGGAAGCATTGCGGACTTTTCTAATTTCAGTTTCCATGCAGTAAAGAATTTTACCACGGCGGAAGGTGGTGCTGTTACATGGAAGCAGATTGATGGAATAGACGATGAAGAAATTTATCATAAGTATCAGCTTTTGTCCCTGCATGGGCAGTCAAAAGATGCGTTGGCAAAAACGCAGTTGGGGGCATGGGAGTATGACATCATTGGCACCTGGTATAAGTGCAATATGACGGATGTGATTGCCGGGATTGGGCTGGCGCAGATGCAGAGATACCCGGAATTGTTAAAACGAAGGAAAGAAATCATAGAACGCTACGATAATGCTTTTAAGCCCATTGGTATCGAGGTCCTCCCACATTATACAGACGAGTATCAGTCATCCGGTCATTTATACATAACCAGAGTGCTGGGCATAAGTCTGGAAGAAAGACAGGAGATTATTGTAAAGATGGCAGAACAGGGAATATCCTGCAATGTCCACTATAAACCACTTCCGATGATGACAGCGTATAAAGAGCAAGGATTCAATATTAAATGTTATCCGAACGCATACGATCATTTTGCTATTGAGATTACGCTGCCATTGCATACGAAACTGAGTGACGATGACGTGGATTATATCATAGATCATTATTCTAAAATTGTTAGTTCCATTTGATGGATTTAATAAGGGATTGTTGTAATGAAAATGCTGAGAGAATGGGATGAATTACCTGATTTTATGAGAACAGAAGAAGTTCGTCCATATTACGTTATTTTAAAGAAGAAAAATAAGAGCTTGATTGCAAAAAGAGCGTTTGATCTGTTGGCAGCTGTTATCGGTCTGACTATTTTAGGGCCAATTATGATTGTCATTGCCGTTCTGATTGCAAGAGATTCAAAAGGGGGAGTTTTTTTCAGGCAGGAACGTATCACGCAGTATGGCAGAAAATTCAGGGTTCATAAGTTCCGTACAATGGTAGCAGATGCGGAAAAATTAGGTTCTCAGGTAACAGTGTCAAACGATATGCGTGTTACGAAAATAGGGGCTGTTCTCAGAAAATACAGATTAGATGAGCTGCCCCAGCTGCTTGATATTCTTTCCGGAGATAGCGGTATAATAGGGACAACCAAGAAAAACCTTGATTTTACAAGGGTTTCGCTGGCTTAGTCGAATTTTGTTATGATAATTTTTCTGTATGGTTGTGTCGAGTAAGTTGCGAAACTGCGAAAAGTGAATGGTTTCTTGGATGCTTATTTTGACCCACACTATAAGCTGAAAAATTATGATAAGGAGGTTTGACCTAGCCTGCGAATGATCTTTTTAATAAGAACATTCACAGGCTAGTCGTCGTGTTGAAGAGCTTACCTAATAAAAATAAATAATTATGAGGAGTGTGTTGAAAATGAGAAGAAAATTATTAATTGTAGCCTCTAAAAGATATGGAGATTATGTGAAAGAGATAGCAGAGTCAATGGGTTGCTTTGAAGAAATCTCCTTTGTAGATAATGACAGAGAAGGTGCTATTGGAAAACTGGAAGAAGTAGAAACTTTTTATCCAGAATATAACTGTGCGATAGCTGCATGTGATGATGGAACAGAAAGACTTGAATGGAATAAGAAATTAGAAACACTTTATAATATTCCGGTTTTATTCCATATGGATTCTACAATTTCTCCATCAGCTAATTTAATGCCTGGTTGTATTGTTGAGCCGAGAGCAGTTGTTGGTTGTGGAAGCACTATCGGTCAGGCAACAGTTATAGGTGCTAATACAGTAGTGGAGCCATATAGCTTTATTGGAGATAGCTGTACATTAAAATCTGGAACGATTGTGAAATCAACAAGTGTACTTGAAATGGGAACTGAAACAGAGCAGGGAACTGTTTTATTTACACCGCTTGAAAAGAAGTAAATCACGAAATTGAAAAGAATTATGAAAGGATGAAACCCGCCCAATTTTCGTGGGGGGGGGGTAAACAATGAATAGAGCGAATGAGAATAATATGAACGTGAATCGTACAAAGCAGAACAGTACGCCAAATATCAGATGGATGCTGGTCGGGTATGATTTGATTGTGTATGCAGTAGTAGCAGTAATACTGTTGGTGCTGTACGGAGGAATGGATAAGTTATCAACTACAGGAATACTTCAACAAGTATGCCTCTCTGTACTGTGTATTTTTGTAGCACGTCTTATTGGTAAAGTATATGGGCAGGTATGGAGATATGGTGGGATACAATGTTATATCCGGCTGCTGTTTACCGATTCTATTGCTTTTGTTGCCTATCTGTGTCTGGAGTTATTACTTCCAGTTCAAAAAATTACATTTGCCAGAATGCTTTCGCTTGTCTGCCTCAATCTCTTAGGGGCTTTAGCACTTCGTATGATGTATCGCTACGCATATAAGTGCGGAAATCAGGAAACAACAAGAGGAAAAATTCTTTCTACATTATTACATATGTTTTCTGGTATAGAGGCAGGAAATGAAAAAGAAGTTCAGAAAATCAAAGTTGCAATTATTGGCGCTGGTCGAGTAGGAGTCAGTTTAGCTGAGGAACTTTTGAATAACTCAGAAGCAGCTTATATTCCAAGGGGATTTATTGATGTAAACAAAGAGAAAGTTGGGCGTGAAATTCATGACATTCCAGTTTGGTCAGAAGATGAGGCAACACTTCAGAAGTTAGGAGAGTTTGAAGTACAGGAGATTATTTTTGCTATTCCATCTATGGATGCCGAAAAGAAGAAAGCTCTTTATGAATATTATAAAAATGCTGGATACAAATTGAAAGTTTATGATTATCCGACTATGTATGCAGCAGGAGGAAAGAGACATCTTAGGGAATTTGATATTGAGGAGCTTTTATTTAGAAAACCATTAGTAGTTTCTGATGAAAGAACAAATGCTTACTACAAAGACAAGATAGTACTTATTACTGGCGGTGGTGGTTCCATTGGATCAGAGCTTTGCAGACAGTTGGCAAAGATGAATCCAAAGAAGATTATCATCTTGGATATTTATGAGAATGGAGCTTATGATGTTCAACAGGAATTAAAGATTGCTTACGGAAACCGTTTGGATCTGCAGATTGAAATTTGTTCTATCACACATAGGAAAGCTCTTGAGAAAGTGTTTGAGAAATACCAACCGCAGATCATTATCAATGCAGCAGCTCATAAACATGTTCCGTTAATGGAGCATAACTGCGTGGAAGCTATTTACAACAATGTATTCGGTACACAGAACCTGGTAGAGCTTTGTGAAGAATATGGAGCAGAACGCTTTATGATGGTATCCACTGATAAAGCGGTTAACCCGACTAATGTAATGGGTGCGACAAAGAGAATGTGTGAAATGATCGTGCAGAGTGCAAGTACACATGGAAAAGTAAAATACAGTGCTACACGATTTGGAAACGTACTGGGTAGTGCAGGATCAGTTATTCCGTTGTTTAAGCGTCAGATTGCGAATGGTGGTCCGGTTACTGTTACAGATAAGAGAATCATCAGATATTTTATGACAATTCCGGAAGCTTCACAGCTTGTTCTTCAGAGTGGAGCGATTGCAAATAATGGAGAATTATTTGTTCTGGATATGGGACAGCCGGTTAAGATTATGGATCTGGCAGAAAACATGATCCGTTTATCTGGTGTCCAGGGAATTGAAATT
Organism: Blautia caccae; assembly: GCF_040095955.1. Classification (NCBI taxonomy): domain Bacteria; kingdom Bacillati; phylum Bacillota; class Clostridia; order Lachnospirales; family Lachnospiraceae; genus Blautia; species Blautia caccae. Next base: position 75,451 of record NZ_JBBMFP010000013.1, read on the forward strand.
GTTGAAACTGGATTAAGACCAGGAGAGAAGTTATATGAGGAGCTGTTAGTTAAGACAGAAGAACTTGATAAAACAGACAACAGTATGATTTTCATTGAAAGAGATAATGCACTGAGTAAAGAAGAAATCTATAAAAAGATTGATGTACTTAGAGATGCGTGTGATACAGGCGATGATCTAATTGCAAAAGAAGCTCTCCGGAGTGTTGTTCCAACATTTAAAAGACCGGAAGACGTAAATAAAGAGATTGCTTAATAACAAGTTAATACATTCTGAAAAAATGAGATTGGGCGAAAAGAGGTAGAAAGTCATGTTTAAAGAAAATAATAAATTTGAAAAATTTGAGTCTAAAGTATGGTTGAGCAGCCCAACCATGCATGGCCCGGAAATTGAATATGTGAAAGAAGCGTATGAAACAAACTGGATGTCCACAGTTGGTAAGAACATCAATGAAGTAGAAAGAATGGCATGTGAATATATCGGCTGCAAATACGCAGTTGCATTATCAGCAGGAACAGCGTCATTGCATCTGGCAATGAAACTTGCAGGTATTGAAGCATATGGTATGCCAAAAGTTGGGCATGGTGCATTAGAGGGAAAGAAAGTATTCTGCTCTGATATGACATTTGACGCAACCGTAAATCCGGTAGTTTATGAAGGTGGAGAGCCAGTATTTATTGATACAGAGTATGACACCTGGAATATGGACCCGGTTGCATTAGAAAAAGCATTTGAAATTTATCCGGATACAAAGGTTGTGGTTGTTGCACACCTTTATGGAACTCCGGGTAAAGTAGATGAGTTAAATGCAATCATTAAAAAGCATGGTGCCATTTTAGTAGAAGATGCAGCAGAATCTATGGGAGCTACATATAAAGGCATTCAGACTGGTACATTTGGAAAATATAACACCATTTCTTTTAACGGAAATAAGATCATTACTGGCAGTGCTGGTGGTTGCTTCCTGACAGACGATGAGGAGGCTGCAAATAAAGTTCGTAAATGGTCTACACAGGCAAGAGAGAATGCTGCATGGTATCAGCATGAAGAACTTGGATACAACTATCGTATGAGTAATGTAGTTGCTGGCGTAGTGCGTGGTCAGTTCCCTTATTTGAACGAACATATTGCACAGAAGAAAGCAATTTATGAGAGATATAAAGAGGGATTAAAAGGACTGCCAGTATCTATGAATCCGATGGATATGGAAAACTCTGAACCAAACTACTGGCTGTCTTGTTTGATTATTGATAAGGAAGCAATGTGCAAACAGGTTCGTGGCGAGCAGGATGTGTGCTATGTAAAAGAAACAGGAAAGTCTTGCCCGACAGAAATTCTGGAAGCGATTGCATCTATTAATGCTGAGGGGCGTCCAATTTGGAAACCAATGCATATGCAGCCGATTTATCGTTTGAATCCATTTGTTGTCAGAGATGGAAACGGACGTGCCAGATCAAATGCGTATATTGCAGGCGGAGTAGCTGATGTAGGTATGGATATTTTTACAAGAGGATTATGTCTGCCAAGTGACAATAAAATGACAGCAGAGCAGCAGGATAGAATTATTGAAGTAATAAAGGCTTGCTTTGAATAAGGAAGTGTTTTAGGAGAGATTTATGAAGAAAGAAAAAAATCATAAATTGTACCGTAAAATGGGATTTTACGAAAGATACATAAAAAGAGCGATTGATATTTTTTGCTCTGGATTGGCAATTATTGTATTCTGTTGGCTGTATGCAATCATCGCTCTGCTGGTTCGAATCAAACTGGGAAGTCCAGTGTTGTTTACTCAATATAGACCTGGACTGATTGATCCGAAAACGGGAAAAGAACGAATTTTTAAAATGTATAAATTTCGGACTATGACAGATAAGAAAGATGCAGAGGGAAACTTGCTGCCCGATGAAGTGCGTCTGACAAAATTTGGTGCATGGCTTAGATCTACCTCTTTGGATGAACTGCCAGAAGCATTTTGCATTTTAAATGGCACGATGACACTGATAGGGCCACGTCCGCAGTTAGTTCGAGATATGGTGTTTATGTCAGAAGAACAAAGAATGCGTCATACTGCAAAACCTGGATTGTCTGGGCTTGCACAGGTAAGTGGCAGAAATGCAATTTCATGGGATAGAAAATTGCAGTATGACTTGGAGTATATTGAACATGTTTCTTTTGGGCGTGATTTAAAAATTCTTTTTAAAACTGTTGAAAAAGCATTTATTAAGCAGGAGGGAATTACAGAAGAAGGTAGTGTAACTGCTGCAGATTATGGGGATTATCTTCTCCAAACAAAACAGATAAGTAAAGAAGAATACGATAAAAAACAGAACGAAGCAAAAGAACTACTAAAAGGATTGAAGTAATGAACGAGTTAGTTTCAATAATAATGCCCTCATATAATACTGCGAAATTTATTAGTAAGACAATAGAATCTGTATTAGAGCAAACATACAAAAATTGGGAACTGTTGATAGTTGATGATTGTTCAACTGATAATACAGATGAGATTGTATCGAAGTATGATGATGACCGAATTATTTATTTAAAAAACAAAAAAAATTCTGGTGCTGCTGTATCAAGAAATAAAGCATTAAAAAATGCAAAGGGTAAGTGGATTGCATTTTTGGACAGTGATGATTTATGGTATCCGACTAAGCTGGAAGAACAAATAAAGTATATGAAAAAAAATAAATACTCTTTTTCATATACTAGTTATGAAGAAATTGATGAAAATGATGTGACGAATGGAGTGAAAGTAACCGGACCTAAGAAGATTACGAAAATGGGAATGTATCGTTATTGTTGGCCGGGGTGTTTGACCGTAATGTATGATGCGGAGAAGATTGGCAAAATACAGATTGCAGATATTAAAAAGAATAACGATTATGCCATGTGGCTGAAAGTAATCAAAAAGGCAAACTGTTATCATTATGATAAAGTGCTGGCACAGTATAGAAAACGGTCAGGATCAATATCTAATCATGGCTATTTAAAATTAGTAAAATGGCACTATAAGTTATTCAAGGAAGCAGATAATAAGAATAGTATTGTATCGTTATTTTTGACTTTACAAAATTTAATTTATGGATGCTGGAAAAAGGTGCGGTACGTTAAAAAGGTGAGTTAATTATGGGTATGAATGATATGCTGCGTAAAATGGCTGTTCTTTTGGAAAGAAGGCAAGACGCATTATTCTCATATGATGTCAGTAAACAAAAAAAATACATTGCTAAATTAGGAAATCCACGAGATGAGATTGAAAGATCGTATTTTCAGTATAAGTGTCAGATGCAGTTTAATGGAAAAGGAATCACTTTTTTGTTAAATCTGGTTTCATTTCCAGTGGCGATTCTCTATTGGTTCAAATATGGAAAAAAGGTTCAGGTGAATCGGCTAGAGCATAAAAACTTGGTATTTTTTAGAGATGGTAAACCGGAAAACATTTTGCCAAAGTCTTTGAAAAAAAGGTATAAAGCAATTGAAAGTAATCCGGTAGAAGGAACTTTATTAACTGCAAAAGATAAAAAGTTTATAAAAGGAATAATATGTAGATATCCATTTTCTTGGCAGTTTATTTTAAAATGTTTGATTAAAATTGGAAGATATAGTTTTGCCATTGAAGAATATTCGCCTGAAGCAATAGCGGTTTGTGCTGAATACTCTTTTACGTCTTCAGTACTGACAGCTTACTGTAAACAAAGAAATATCAAGCATATAGATGTCATGCATGGAGAAAAAATGTACTATATGAGAGATTCGTTCTTTAAATTTGATGAATGCTATATTTGGGATGAATACTATGGAAAAATATTAGCTTCTATGAAGGCAGATAAAAATCAGTTTGTTGTTGAAGTTCCGGCTTCTTTGAAATTCGATGGAGAGCTGATCAGAACACAGAAATATGATTATACATATTATTTAGGTGCAGAATCGGAAGAGGTATTAAAGGAAATATCAAAAATATTAGAACAGTTATATAAGAGTGGAAATAAAATTTCAATACGTCCACATCCGAGATATTCTAATATGGATATTGTTAAAAAGATATTTACTTTTGCAGATGTAGAGGATACAACCCAAATTTCGATAGAGCAATCTTTATTACAATCTGGTGCTGCAATTTCGCTTTATTCAACGGTATTGAATCAGGCATTATGCAATTCAATTCCAATAATAATAGATAATATGAGTAATCCTGAAAATTTTAATAAATTGAAAGAATTGGGATATGTTTGTCTTTATAAGGAACATAGACTTTTATCAGAAGTATTGGAGAAAAGAGTATGATAGGAAAAATTATAAAAAAAATACGAACAGGTTTTTATACAAATCTATGTAAAAAAACAGCCAAGCAATATGGAAAGGGATTACATATAAACCATTGGAGTAAATTTACATCTAAGACTTATATCGGAGATAATTGTCATTTTAATGGGATGAAAGTTACAGGAAATGGAAATGTTACTATTGGAAATAATTTTCATTCAGGAGGAGGAATATTGATATTAACCTCTAATCATAACTATGAGGGAAAATCTATTCCTTATGACGAAACGACTATAGACGGTGATGTCGTGATAGAAGATAATGTTTGGCTTGGGCAAAATGTTACAATTTTACAAGGGGTTAAAATTGGTGAAGGGGCTATTATTCAGGCTGGAAGCGTTGTTGTATCGGATATTCCATCATGTTCAATTGCAGGAGGACATCCGGCGAAAGTATTTAAAATGAGAAACGAACAACATTATTATGAATTGAAATCAGAAAACAAATTTTTTTAGGTGACGATATAAATGAAAGTAATGATTATTGCTCCGTATATATATGATGACAATATAATTGAATTTACTAAAAATAAGACTGGATTTGGAATAATGGTTCAAAATATAGTAAGTTCAGTGGCTGAATTAGAAAATGTTGTTTTATTAACACGAGTTATTACAAAGGGAAAAAATGAAAAAAATTTTAAAATCCTTTCTCATACATGGGGACAGTTCTTTTCTAATGCAAAATTAAAGGATTGGTTAATAGGAATAAAAGCATTTTTTGCGAATGGTGTTACAGTAAAAGATAGAGCCAGACATGTTTTTTATGAAGTAGATGGTGGATATGTTAGAAAACAAATTCAAATGGAAAAACCGGATATAGTTCATATACATGGTATAGGAACTATTACAGAAAGCTATATTAGAATTTGTGAAGAAATGAAAGTAAGGTATACAGTTACTTTACATGGTTTAATTGGTTTGAATGATTCGGTTTCTGCACCGGTATATGAAAAGCAGATAGAACGTGATTTTTTAATAAAAGCAGAAAAAAACAATATACCAATTAGTGTAATTAGTAGTGGTATGAAAGCCAGAATAGAAGAAAACTATTTAGGAAAAAAAGCAAATAATATCACTGTTATTACGAATGGAACGAAAAAAAACGATGAAAATGATACAAAGTTTATTCGAGAAGAAGGCACTTTAACGCAAGAAAAGTTTCAGGAATATTATAGCGATTGTTTGAATCAGAATGATTTATATCCAAAGTTGAGTGATACATATGCTTATTTGCAGCATAGCAAAAAAAATGGTAAGAAAATTCTCTTTTTCGTGGGAAATATAACCAAAAACAAAAATCAAATGCAAGCAGTAGAAATATTGAAAAATACAAAAGTATTTGAAAACACCCTGTTGGTGCTTTGGGGAAGAGAAGTAGATAATGGAGAAGTCCGAAAAAAAATTGTGGAATATCAATTACATAAAAATGTTATTTTAGGCGGATTTAATGATCGAATGGATATTTTTTGGAAATTCTGTGATGTAAATTTATTTTTGAGTTTAAATGATGGGTTTGGATTGCCTATTGTTGAGGGATATATGCATGGAGTACCATGCGTTACCTTTGAGGATTTAGATGCAACCCAGGATTTATATTATCCAGAAGCAATGTTAAAAGTAAAAGATAGAAGTAATGAATCAGTTACAGATATATTAAAGACAGCATTGGATAAAAATTGGAAATATGAAGAGATTATTGAAATAGGTAATATGTTTTCGATTGATATTATGTCTGAAAAATATGTGAATTGGTACAAAGAGGTCATGGCGTAGTCAAAGCCTTAGAAAGATTTTATTGATGTGAGGGAAAATAATGAATGAAGGAATAAATAATAGACGAAAAAAGAAGATAAGTTTGATGGAAATTTTTATCCCATTGTTTTGCCTGATCAATCAGTATGAAATTGCAGGTCTTCATTTAGGATTAATTTGTGTAATTGCTGCTGTAGCTATTTATTTTATAAAATATAGAGAATTTTATTTATATAAACCATTATTTATATTTTTTCTATTTATGATAGTACATGATTTTTTCAGGATGTTTATAACTGGATTTAATACAGGGCTCTGGGTAGAGAGAATTTTATACTTATTAATTTTATCGTGTATATATAAAAAAGTTGATGAAGAAAATCTATTTAGGGTTTGGAAAATTATAGGAATCATTGTTATGGCTGGAATTTTTTACCAATCTTTCCAGGTATATATATTGGGACAATCAGTGTCTACAATTAATATATTTCCATTTTTGCAGTCAAATAGCGAAAATTATTTATTGGGTTATGATAGACCACATTCTTTCTTTTTAGAACCGGCTGCTTACTGTACATGGATATTACCACTTTTATGCATGTGTATGAAAAGAAAAAAGCATATTTGGATGGTATTTATTTCGATAAGTATTTTATTATCAACATCTTCAACGGGAATATTAATGACCGGAGTAATATGGCTGTTTTATGCGTTTGTAAGTGCCAGAAGCGAAGGAAAATATTTTAATTCGTTAATGATAGTAGGTGTTTTGATAATAGGTATAGGAGCATTTTCAAACTTAAGTATTTTTTCAATGGCATTAAATAAGTTGACGAATATTTCGATTACAAATACATCTAATTCAGTTAGGCTTGTGTTGGGATTTCAATTATTTTGGGCTGCGCCTTTGATCTATAAAGTATTAGGAATACCATATATGAATGTAGAGAATTATATGCGTTCTGGAGAAGTGGCATTAAGTAAATATAAATTAAGTCTTAATCTTTCATATTTAGGCTTTGTTAATGCTATTGGAAATTGTATGTTAATTTACGGTGTATTTGGATTGCTTTTATATTTGAAACTTTTTTGGAATATATGGAAAGAATCAGATTTATATAGTAAATGTTATGTTTTAACATGTATCATTTCAATATTTGGTCAATCGGTATTTTGGAATAGTCTTTTCGTAACGCAATTTGCGGTGATGTTATGCTCAGTAGAAAGGACATCATTTATTAGAGTGACGTTGGGTCAAGGAGTAACGAGCAATTCATATGAATAAGAAATATAAATATTTATCGAAAAATTTTATTTTATTTGGGATAAGTAGTTTTGGTCCTAAGATAATAGCATTCCTTATGGTTCCTTTATATACTAATTGTTTATCCACAGCAGACTATGGAATCGGGGACATAGTAAGTACTTCTGCCAATTTGGTATTACCAATCATTATCCTTTGCATCGAAAGTGCAATATTAAGATTTTGCTTTGATAAAGAGTATGAATCCGATGAAGTAATATCAAGCGGGTTATTTGTTTGCCTGAAAGGAATGGTATTATGTGCTATTTGTACAATTATAATAGGAATAATTCCTTTCTTTAAAATTAATACATCATATTTAGTTGCATTTTATTTAATGGTATTGTCTACAGGGCTGTATAATGTACTGACTAATTATGCCAGAGGTATTGATAAAGTACAATATATGGTTGAAATGAGTTTGATTACCACAATAGCATCATGTGTATTAAATGTTGTTTTGTTGGTTGTGCTGAAGTGTGGGTTAAATGGATATTTAATAGCTAATTACCTAGGAACCTTTATGGCTGTAGCTTGGGGATCTGTACGACTGAAAATACATAAACACATTAAGTTTAATAAAGTAAATAGAACTACAGTTAAGGAATTGCAAAAATTTGGGTTCCCGTTAATTTTTAATAAAATTGGTTGGTGGATTAATAGTTCATCGGATAGATATATTGTTACATGGATTTTAGGTGCAACTGCGAATGGAATTTATACGGTATCATATAAAATACCGACTATGCTGACTGCATGTAGTGATATATTTACGCAGGCATGGCAGTTATCAGCCATAAAAGATTTTGATCCAGAAGATAGTGATCATTTTGTTGCTGATATGTATGAGGCATATAATGGTTTTTTAGTTTTGTGTTGTTCAATGTTAATTATATTAACTATTCCATTTGCACATATTTTATATGCAAAGAGCTTTTTTGTAGCATGGAAATATGTTCCTCCATTGATGATTTCTTTCGTCTTTGGTGGTTTGGCTGGCTTTTTAGGGAGCATTTTTACAGCAGTAAAAGATACTAAAATATTCTCATATTCAACTATGATAGGTGCAGTCGTAAATACCATATTAAATTTTGTATTAGTGTCTTATATTGGTGTAATGGGTGCTGCAGTTGCAACACTTGTGTCTAACATTGTTATTTGGCTAGTTAGATTACAAAGAAGTAAAAGGTATATACATATACGAGTGAATTTTCTAAAACATACAATAATGTATATCTTGTTAGTTGTACAATTCATAGTTTGTTTAGGTGGATTTACTATAGTGCCTGTAATAATACAATTAATCATTCTTGTTGCTTTGATTGCTGCTAATAGAAAATTGATAATTAATATAATGAGAAAAGGAAAAATAATGTTAGCAAAATATTTACATCGTTAGGAGAAATAAATTATGAAAACAATAGGAATAATTACATATCATCATTATTATAATTACGGTACAATGCTGCAGGCTCTTGCCTTGCAGGAAAAGGTAGAACAACTAGGCTATCAGGCAGAGTTAATAGATTTTAAACAAGATAATTCTCTATCAAGATATGAAATGCTTAAATTAAGAATAAAAAGAATGCCAGTGTATATTAAAGAAAGAAAAAAATATCGAGCGTTGGCTGATTCGAGAGAAAAAATAAATGAAAAGAATGAATTATTTGAACAGTTTTATAAAACATATTTGCATGTAGGAAAAAAGAAATATACAACCACACAGCAGTTAATGGAAAATCCACCAGTATATGATGGATATGTAGTAGGTAGTGACCAGACTTGGAATCCTTTTGTTGCGAACTCGCCGGAAGCATTTTTTTTGCCATTTGTTGAAAACAAATCGAAAAAAGGCAGTTATGGTCCGAGCTTAGCGGTAAAATCATTATCTGACGAGAAAGAAAAGGAATATAGAAAAAAATTATCTAATTTTTCCTTTTTATCATGCAGAGAGCAGGATGGAGCGCAATTGTTAAGCCGTATTACACAAAAAGAAGTTAAATGTGTATTAGATCCAACATTGTTATTATCTGCTAAGGAGTGGGGAAAATATTGCGAGTTTGAGATACCTAAAGAGCCATATATTTTGGTTTATTTTTTGGGAGAAAAATCAGAACATAGAAGGGCTGTAGAAAAGATACAAAAATTAACAAATTGGAAAATAATAAGTCTTCCGGCAGCATATTTAGAAATGGAAAATAATGATTATAAAAAAGTATGGGGAGGTCCTAAAGAATTTTTATCATTGATAAGAGGGGCTGCTTTAATTTGTACAGATTCATTTCATGGAACTATGTTTTCGATAAATTTCCAAAGAAATTTTTTCTCTTTTTGTAAAAGCAGTGATTCAGAGGAATCATCTGAAAATTCCAGATTATATAGTGCTTTAAATATCTTTGGATTATCAAATAGAATAATTCATAATATGGATAATTTGACTGCAGAAGATATTTCTATAGATTACAAAAATGTGATTCCGATTTTGGAGGAACAGAGAAGGGATTCGATTGAGTATTTAGAAAACATGTTATTCGAGATGACGAAAGGATAAAAAATGAAAGTTGCTATTCGGGATGATGATACATCATATTTTACAAAACCTAAAGATTTACAAAGAGCATATGATTTTTTAAATGAGGATGATTGTGTATCTCTTTCAGTTGTGCCGTATACGGTTCCAGTTCATAGAGATGATGTGTTTCCATATGGAAAAGAAATTGGAATGGGATATTATGATATAGCTGAAAATACAGAATTATTAGAATATTTAAAGAAAAAATATAAACAGGGAAAAGTTGATATATTGTTACATGGCTATTCACATGAATATCAGCTAAGTGAAAACAAATGGCTTGCTGAAATGAAATGGAAAAGTAGTAGTCAATTAAAAGAGGAAATACCGAAAGGAAAAAGACATTTAGAGAAATTGTTAGGTATGAATATATCAGTATTTGTTGCACCTAATAATAGTATTGATAAAAAAGCTATTTCAGTATTAGAAGATCTTCAAATGAATTACTCTGGCATTATTGGGGTGAGAGATAGAAAAGTAAATTTAAGATATATATATAATTTTATAATTCGTTGGGGATTTAGGATAGTAAAAAAAGTACAGTATCCAGGTATTATGAACTATGGAAAGCATAAAGAACTGAATGCATATACAATAGATAATTATGAACGGCTGATTTATGAGTACCATATTTGCAAAGCAAGAAAAGTGCCATTTGTTATATATACTCATTATTGGCAATTAAATACAGATGAAAAAGCGAAAAAGTTAATTAAACAAATATATAATTATGTAATTAAAGATGGTGCAGAAATAGTTCCTTTAAGTGAGTGTTTTAAATAATATGATAAATTTTGATTTTAAAGAAAAATGTTACTCTTGTTCAGCATGTGCAGAAGCTTGTCCAACCAAAGCAATATCATTTGATGAAAACATACATCCAGAAATTGATTTGCAAAAGTGTATTAATTGCAATAGATGTGAAAAAGTATGTATTGAATTGAATAAACCTGAAGATATAGAAGAACTGAATTGTATTGAGGGATATATAGTTAAAAACAAAAACAATGAAATCAGAAAAGTAAGTTCGTCAGGAGGTGTTTTTTTTCAAATAGCACAAAAAGTATTAGAAATGGACGGATATGTTTGTGGTTGTATATATGATGACAAGTTTATGCCCAAACATATTGTTTCTAATGAGATAGAAATTTGCAAAAAAATGATGGGATCAAAATATGTGAAAAGTGACTTAAATGATTGCATAGTGCAAATCAAGCAGATTGTAGAAAAGGGAAAAATAGTACTTTTTTCAGGAGTCCCATGTCAAGTTGCAGCAGTAAAAAAGTGTGTTAAAAGTGATAAATTAATTACGCTGGCAGTTGTATGTCATGGATCTATAGAACGTAAAATATGGAAAAAATATTTAGCTGAAGAAGAAAGAATGAGTGAAAGTTCAATTATTAAAGTGTCTATGAGAGATAAAACAAAAGGATGCTTAAATTATGGATTGAAGTTTCAATTTAAGAATGGAACTGAACATATAACGTTTAGAAAAAATGATGGTTACTTTTTGAAATGCTTTACAGATGGTTTGTTTGAAAGAAATAGATGTTTGAGTTGCGAATATAAGGGACAGAATATTATGAGTGATCTATTGATAGGAGATGCGTGGGGAATGGAAAAAGTATGTCCCGAATTTACAGATAGTCTTGGGTGTTCGGCGGTATTAGTGTTGACTGAAAAAGGAAAAAAAATTTTTAATGAAGTAGAAAAGTACTTTTTAATTAGAAATGTAGATAGCCAAGAAATAATTCGTAATAATCCAAGAATTATATTACCAGCGCCACGAAATACTTTTCAGAAGAGTTTTGAAAAGAAGTTAGAAAAGTCAGATGCGAATATTCATTTCTGGACAGAAAAGTATGCAAAACCAACTATTTTGAATCGTATAAAATGGAAAGTATTGGGAGGAGAAAATTAAAATGTTTAGTATAAAAAAGATGTTGGTAGATTTATATGATAGTAGAACGGCTCAGTCATGTAGTGCTTCTATTGGAGATATAATGAATTTAAGAAGAAATGTAGAACATAATCAGTTTCTAGCTACTACGAGGTATTTGGATATAAAGGATTATGTAGAATATAATAAACAAACATTTGTATGGCAAAATACGGTTAGTAGGGCAGCATATGGTAATAAACATCGGGAGGAAGATGGGAACATGGCTTTCTCAAAATTAATTACATCATATCAAAGCAAAGGATATGATCCGAATTCTTTATTTATAGTAGATAAGGATATGAGGCTTCTCGATGGTAATCATAGAATGGGGATGAATTTATATACAGATCAACATAAAATAAATGTTCGAGTTTTGAAGAGAAAAAGCAAAAATCCAGGTAATTTGGATTGGTATTTACAAAAGAAAATATCGGCAGATTTTTTGAAAAAAGTCTATAATGCATATTTACAAATACAAGAATGGTTAATTGAAACGGGAGATACTTTTTGTTGTATTGTGCCTGAAAATGAAAAATTATCCGAATTGGATTTAATGGTTAATATAAAAAGTGTACACAGATATAGATTACAGAGTCCATTATTCGTGGGGGGGGGGGGGTATAAAGCTTAATCAAGCAGGAAAACTTATACAGTTTACGTTAGATGAACCAGAATACATGATTGTGGATAGTAAAGCTGTATCAAAAAGGATAAGAGATATAAAAAATATTTTGGAAATGAGATATGGTATGGAATTTGTTTCACAAATTTATTTTTCACAATCTTGTCTTGAGGGTAAGGAAATTTTTGATAAAGTAAAGAACGATTTTATAGAATAAAAGTGAGTGGATTAAATGGAAAAGTTTATATTGATAGCCACATGTACATATGTAAAAAATGAATAAAAGAATAGTGTCATCATTTGTTAAAATAGGTATAAAAAATTGGAATAAACTGAGAGAGTATCTTAGAAAATAGATTTGAGGTGATTTTAGATGAAAAAACTGATTTTAATAGGAGCTGGTGGACATGCAAAGTCAGTTGCAGATTCAATTAATAAATCAGAATATGAATTATGTGGATTCATAGATAGCAACAAAAAAGGTATGCATATGGGATTACCGATCTTGGGTACGGGACTTGAAGATATTCTAAATTGTGAAAAATATAGTTATTTTGTTTCTATTGGAGATGTTGGATACCGTAAGTTATGGTTTGACAGAATTAGAGAACGAAGATTGAACATAATCAATATTATTGATTCTTCAGCAATTATATCGGCCAGTGCAAAAATGGGAATAGGGAATTTTGTAGGTAAAATGGCAGTAATAAATGCTGATGCAGAGATAGGAAATAATAATGTTATAAATACAAAGGCTTTGATTGAACACGAATGTAAAGTGGGTGATCACAATCATTTATCAACAAATTCTGTCATAAATGGAAATGTAATTGTAGGAAATAGTGTTTTTTTGGGCAGTTCATCTGTGTGTAACGGTCAATTGAAAATCGGTTCCAATGCAATTATTGGTTCAGGTAGTGTGATTATTAAAGATATACCGGAGAAAGTAACTGTAGTAGGTGTACCTGCTAGAGTTATAAAGAGGAGAGATTAGAAATGAGTGATATTCAAATTGTTGCAGAGATTGGCTGCAATCATAATGGAAGTGTTGAATTGGCAAAAAAAATGATGAAAAAAGCGAAAGAAGCTGGAGCAGATGCAGTTAAATTCCAAAGTTTTGTGCCAGAAAATCTTGTTTCAAGATATGCCCCTAAAGCCGAATATCAGAAAAAAAATGATGGAAATGGTTCACAGCTAGATATGTTAAAAAAATTGGCATTAACGGAAACTGAATATTTGGAATTGGTACAGTATGCTTCTACTTTAGATATTCAGATTTTTTCTACGCCATTTGATTTTGAATCTTTTTCATTTTTGCAAAAAATCGGTCAGAATATATGGAAAGTACCATCAGGAGAGATTACAAATCTTCCTTATTTACAGAGGGTAGCAGCAATTGAATGTCAAAATAAACAAGTAATTCTATCAACAGGAATGTCTACGATTGATGAAGTTAAATATGCAATAAATGTTTTGCAACAAAGTAAAGACACAAGTTTTACGGTATTACATTGTAATACACAATATCCAACAGAGCCGGAAGATATGAATTTGCTTGCCATGAATAAGCTTCAAGAATTAGCACCAGATTGGAAAATCGGACTTTCAGATCATTCAGAAGGAATTGTTGCTTCTCTTGTGGCTGTTGGATTGGGAGCTAAATTTATCGAAAAACATTTTACTTTAGATAAAGCTATGCCAGGACCTGATCATAAAGCGTCTATTACACCAGAAGAACTAAAAGAATTGTGTGTAGGTGTGCATAAAGCTGAAATTATGCTTGGAAATGAAACGAAAGAAGTGACTGAATCTGAACGAAGCAATATATTCGTTGCAAGAAAATCTATTGTAGCAAAAAGAAAAATCATGAGAGGTGAAATGTTTTCCGAAGAGAATATCACTTGTAAAAGACCAGGAAATGGAATTTCTCCGATTCATTGGTATGAGGTGTTGGGGAAAGAAGCTGAAAAAGATTTTGAAATAGATGAATTGATTTCTTGTAAAGGAGTGAATAGAGAAGATGAATAATTTAGCAATAATACCTGCAAGAAGCGGTTCGAAAGGCTTGAAAGATAAAAATATAAAATTATTAAATGGAAAACCGTTAATTGCATATAGCATAGAAGCAGCGAAGAAATCAGAGATTTATTCACACATATTGGTTTCTACGGATTCTGAAAGATATGGCGAGATTGCAATACAATATGGAGCAGAAGTACCTTTTTATCGATCAGAAGAAAATGCATCAGATGTAGCGTCATCATGGGATGTTGTAAAAGAAGTATTGAAAAAATATCAGGAGATGGGAATTGTATTTGATACATTTACGCTTTTACAGCCAACATCTCCATTGCGAAAGTACGAAGATATAAAAAAAGCTTATGAATTATTTAAAGAGAAAGATGCAATAGCGGTTGTATCAGTTTGTGAAATGGAGCATTCGCCATTGTGGAGTAATACTTTACCAGAAAATAATTCGTTATCCGGATTTTTGCGGGCAGACAGTAATAAACAAAGACAGAAATTAGAAACGTTTTATAGGATAAATGGGGCAATTTATATGGCAGATGTGAAGGCTTTTTTGGAAAATACAAATCTGTATAGAGAAGATTGTTACGCATATAAAATGCCGGCAGAGCGCAGTATAGATATAGATACAGAACTTGATTTTAAAATTGCCGAAACTATTATAAATCAGTAAAAGAAGGTTAGTATGGGAAAGTATAGAGTAGCGTATGCGACTGGTTCAAGAGCAGATTATGGAATAGTAAAAAATTTTTTAAGATTATTAGATAATGACAAAGATATTGAGTTTTCAGTATTGGTTACAGGCTCACATTTGGAAGATAAGTTTGGTCACTCTGTAGATATAATACGACAGGATGGATTTAAAATCGATTTGGAGATTCCGCTAAATATAGAGAATGACAGTAATGCGAATGTGATGCATTGCATGGCAACAGCTTTAGATTGTTTTGGAAATTATTTTGAAAATAATAAATTTGATTTATTAATTATACTTGGAGATAGATATGAAATGATGGCGGTTGCGATTGCAGCAGCTATGCAAAGAATCCCAATTTTGCATTTACATGGTGGGGAAGTTACATATGGCAATTATGATGAATTTATACGTCATTCTATTACCAAAATGAGTCAGTATCATTTTACCAGTACAGAAGAATATAGAAAACGTGTAATACAGTTGGGAGAAGATCCTAAAAGAGTATTTTATCTTGGGGCATTAGGGGCAGAAAATTGTTGCAAGATAGATGAAGAGAAAGTAATTGAAAAAGTAAAAGAACTTATTCCACAAAAATATTGGGTTGTAGCTTTTCATCCCGAAACACTAACTGATGTGAAAATGGAAGATCAGGTGAAAGAAGTATTGACTGCATTGCAGGAAAATATGAATGGAATGAGTGTTATTTTTATGGGGACGAATGCAGATACAAAATCTGATATCATACGTTCTTCATGGTTCAATTATGTGGATGAACATGAAAATGCGTATTATTATGAAAACTTGAATGTAGATTCGTTTTTATATTTAGTAAAAAATTCTGTGGCATTAATAGGAAATTCGTCATCTGGAATTATTGAAACACCGTCATTAGGAAGGTATACAATTAATATTGGAGATAGACAAAGAGGACGAGTACATGGTAACAGTGTTATTGATGTCACTTGCGACAGTAGTATGATCGGTCAGGCAATGAAAGAGATTACCGGGAAAAATGAAAAAATAATTAATCCGTATTATGTAGAAAATACTGCAGAAAATTATTATAAAAAGACAAAAGAAATTTTAGAAAATGGAACGTCCATTTTAAAGGAATTTTATGATATAGTCTAAAATTCAGTAGAAACAGAAGTGTAAAGCAGGAGGTATGCGAATATGAAAATTGCAGTTGCAGGAACTGGATATGTGGGATTATCCATAGCTACTTTGTTATCGCAACACCATGAAGTGATGGCAGTAGATATTATTCCAGAAAAAGTAGAATTAATAAACCAAAAAAAATCTCCAATTCAGGATGAATATATTGAAAAATATCTGTCAGAGAAGAAATTGCATCTAACGGCAACATTAGATGCAAAATCAGCGTATAAAGATGCGGACTTTGTAGTTATTGCTGCTCCCACAAACTATGACAGTAAGAAAAATTTCTTTGATACATCAGCAGTAGAAGCTGTGATCAAGTTGGTTATTGAATATAATCCAGATGCGATTATGGTTATAAAATCGACAATTCCAGTAGGATATACAGCAAGTATTAGAGAAAAATTTCATTGTGACAATATTATTTTTAGCCCTGAGTTTTTGCGTGAATCTAAGGCATTGTACGATAATCTATATCCGTCAAGAATTATTGTGGGAACGGATATTCAAAATGCTAGACTTGTAAAGGCTGCGAATACATTTGCCGGATTATTACAGGAAGGTGCTATTAAAGAGAATATTGATACTTTGATTATGGGATTTACAGAAGCGGAAGCAGTGAAGTTATTTGCTAATACATATCTGGCTCTCAGAGTATCATATTTTAATGAGCTTGACACATATGCCGAAATGAAAGGGTTGAACACACAGCAGATCATTAACGGTGTGTGTCTTGATCCAAGAATTGGATCGCATTATAATAATCCGTCATTTGGATATGGTGGTTATTGCTTACCAAAGGATACTAAGCAGCTTTTGGCTAATTATGAAGATGTTCCACAGAATATGATGTCTGCTATCGTTGAATCAAATAGAACCAGGAAAGATTTCATAGCAGATCGTGTTTTACAGAAAGCAGGGTATTATGCTTATGAAGATGAAAATACTTATGATGCTTCTATGGAAAAAGAGGTTGTGATTGGTGTATATCGTCTTACTATGAAATCAAATTCAGATAATTTCCGCCAGTCTTCTATACAGGGAGTTATGAAGAGAATCAAGGCTAAAGGAGCATCTGTTATTATTTATGAGCCAACATTGGAAGATGGAAGCACTTTCTTTGGAAGTAAGGTTGTGAATGATTTGGATAAATTTAAAGAGCAGAGTCAGGCAATCATTGCAAATAGATATAATGATTGTTTAGATGATGTGAAAGATAAAGTATATACAAGGGATTTATATAGACGGGATTGATACTATTTTGCATGGAGGAAGTAAATAATGAACATAGAAATGAATGAAACATACGCAAGAGATACTTCAACCGTATGGGAACATGAGATAATTAGTTCTGCATCGGATTTAAAAGAATGGATTAAATATGAAGGTGCGAAATATCCAAAGAGAACATTAGTGGGGGGGGGATTTCCGCTAACGGAAAACGATGCTATTTTTAAGTATCAAAAAAGACTTAGAAAAACGGAATATTACCTTAATACTGGGAAAAAATGGATGTACTATTTGAGCTTGGTCAAATTAAATAGATTAAGATTTAAATATGGTATGAAAGTTAGATTGAACAGTTGTGGAAAGGGGTTATGTATAGTTCACTTAGGCTCTATTATAACTAATGGAGATGTTGGTGAAGATGCAAGGCTATTTGTAAATTCTGCAATTGTATCAAATGGTGGTGGCGAAAGAGAACCAAGACTTGGAAATCATGTTACATTATTTACAAATGCAGTAGTATGTGGAGATGTCAAAATAGGAAACAACAATATTATAGGGGCTAATTCTGTTGTGACAAAAAATTTTGAAGAGTCCAATATTATTATTGCAGGAACACCTGCAAAAAAAATAAAGAATAGATTGTTAGAATAATATAGAATACAATGATAAGAATGGGGAGATTGAAATGTGTGGAATAGTTGGTTTTACTGGAACACAGCAGGCAGCACCTATTTTATTAAATGGTTTGTCTAAATTAGAGTACCGAGGGTACGATTCGGCTGGAATCGCTGTGCGAGATGGGGAGCGTTTGGCACAGGTGGTTAAAGCCAAGGGAAGATTAGGCAATCTGATTGAAAAAACAGATGAAGGAAAAGCACTGATAGGAACATGTGGAATCGGACATACACGTTGGGCAACACATGGAGAGCCAAGTCAGATTAATGCACATCCGCATGTATCTGGAAATTGTACAAGATCAGGTTCTGGAGAAGTAGAATCAGAAGTAGTTGGCGTACACAATGGTATTATTGAAAATTATACAGAACTTAAAGAAAAATTATTAAAGCAAGGTTATACTTTTTACAGTCAGACTGACACAGAGGTAGTAATTAAACTAGTGGACTATTATTATAAGAAGTATAATCTCGGACCGATTGATGCGATTGCAAAAACGATGGTTCGTGTGCGTGGTTCCTATGCCCTGGAACTTATGTTCAAAGATTATCCGGGAGAAATTTGGGTAGCAAGAAAAGACAGTCCAATGATTATTGGAGTGGCAGACGGAGAAACCTATGTAGCTTCTGATGTCCCGGCTATTCTGAAATATACAAGAAATGTTTATTACATTGGTAATCTGGAATTTGCCAGATTGACACCTGGAGAAGCTCATTTCTTTAACCTTGATGGGGATGAGATTGAAAAGCAGACAACAGAAATTAAGTGGGATGCTGAAGCAGCAGAAAAAGCGGGATTTGAACACTTTATGATGAAAGAGATCCATGAACAGCCGAAAGCAGTTCAGGATACTTTAAGTTCTGTCATAAAAAATAATGGTATTGATTTATCATCAGTTGAGATTACAGAAGAAGAGATTCAACAGTTTGAACAGGTATATATTGTTGCATGTGGTTCAGCCTGGCATGTTGGAGTGGCAGCGCAGTATGTGATCGAGGACTTAGTTGATGTTCCGGTAAGAGTGGAACTTGCATCTGAATTTAGATACAGAAAAATGCCAGTAAATAAAAATTCATTGGTTATTGTCATCAGCCAGTCAGGGGAAACAGCAGATACTTTAGCAGCTTTGCGTTTGGCAAAGGAAAAAGGTATAACGACTCTGGCAATCGTAAATGTTGTTGGCAGCAGTATTGCTCGTGAGGCAGATAAAGTATTCTATACTCTTGCTGGCCCGGAAATATCAGTGGCAACGACAAAGGCTTACAGCGCACAACTTGTGGCAATGTATTGTCTTGCTGTTCAATTTGCCAGAGTTAGAAATACTATTACAGAAGAACAGTATGGCAATTACATTACTGAGTTATTGACAATTCCGGATAAGATTCAGAAAATCTTGCAGGATAAAGAAAGACTTCAATGGTTTGCTGCGAAATATGCGAATGCTCATGATGTGTTCTTTGTGGGCAGAGGAATTGATTATGCGATTTCCCTGGAGGGCAGTTTAAAGCTGAAAGAGATTTCTTATATTCATTCTGAAGCATACGCAGCCGGGGAATTAAAGCATGGTACGATCAGTCTGATTGAGCCAGGAACATTAGTAATTGGTGTACTGACGCAGAGTGATCTTTACGAGAAAACCATCAGTAATATGCTTGAGTGTAAAAGTCGTGGTGCGTATTTGATGGGATTGACAACATATGGAAAGTATGAGATTGAAGATCAGGTAAATTTTGCAGTTTATGTTCCGAAGATAGATGAACACTTCGTGGGAAGTCTGGCAGTTGTTCCATTGCAGTTAATGGGATATTATGTCAGTGTAGCTAAAGGGTTGGATGTAGACAAGCCTAGAAATCTGGCAAAGAGTGTTACTGTGGAATAAGGAAAGAATGCTCTGGCACTGACAGGTGCCAGAGTGTTAGTATAATATGATTGGATTGACACGAAAAAAGGAGAAAGTATGAAAGTATGGCTTAAAGCAGGTGTGATTATATTTTATGTTTTGGGATATTGTTTTTTGAGAAAACGTATGCGGAGAGATGTAGTTAAATTATTTAAAGCATACATGCTATTGATGATTTTTTTGCTTTCGCTCTTGCCGGAACCATTTATATTGAAGCATTTAGGAGTAACACTTCGGGCAGACACCCTGGTGCTATGGATGGCAGGCATAGAGGCAGTGGATGCATGGGATGAATATAAGAGAGAGAAGAATAGAAATAAAAGCAATCATGACAGTGGTGTAAAGAAAAATGGGAAGAGCAAAAAAGAAACCAGAGTATGATCAGAACAGAATAATGGAGCAGTTCCAGAATTGTATCGTAGAGGCATATACTTCGGGAATAGCTGATGGAACAGGTATTTCGTTAAGGCAAGTGTCAGAAGAGTTTGGCATTACATTGATGAAAACACGAAAAATATTGATTACTGCAGGTATATATCATACTGAAAACAGTGAGCAGATTAACTCAATGCGAAAGCAGGGAATGAATATTCCGGAAATAATGAAAGCAACTGGTTTGAGTAAGTCATCTGTACACTCCTATCTGCCATATACCAAAATGATCTATAATGTAGATGAACTTAGTCTTTACGCAGAGCGTTGTAGAATGTACAGAAAAAGAAAGCAAGCTATTGAGCAATTACAGATATGCAAGGGAGCTTCCTTGGAATGTGTGGAGAAATATTTGTGGAGTACGATTGAAATTTTTTCAGGATATTCCTTTACAACGGTAAAAGGATTACGATTTCGATATGGTGTAAATGGAAATGAAATACAGATTAATCGAAAGAAAAAATCTATAACGAGAAGTAGTGTGAAAGTTGCTTTAAAAGCGACGTTAGAGAAGAACGGAAATATAAACGGACCGAAAAAATTAGGAGTATTCGGTGCCAGTTATTTGTATCCGATGTTCTTGAGATTTGGATTGATTGATACAGAAAGGAAATTGAATGGACATTTACCAGATATGGACAACATATAATAAGCAATGGTCAAGATATGAAATATTGGCTTTTACAGGAGTATTGATACTGGTATGTACAGCGATGGCAGTGTGTGTACATAGAAAGAAGTTGAATATAATTCAGGCAGCAGCAGTATTGGCGTTGGTGGTGTTCCTGGGAATTGTATTTGGATCAACTGTATTTACCAGGACGGGAACTATTCGTCAGTATGAATTAGTACCATTCTGGTCATGGAGAGATATTATTCGCTACCATGATTGGACGTTATTAAAAGAGAATTTGCTGAACTGCATATTGTTATTACCTGCCGGAGTCCTGCTTCCCATAATTGCAAATCATAAAGTGAAGTGGTATCAGGCTCTGGCTGTAGGAATATTGGTATCAGCAATAATAGAGGTCAGTCAGTTGATTTTTATGCGTGGTTTATTTGAATGGGACGATATGATTCATAATGGACTGGGATGTATGATAGGCTGCCTTTTTGCAAATATTTTCGTGAAAAAGAAAAATAGAGATTGACGAACGTATGTTCTAATAGTATAATCATAAATGTGAAAGGAAACAGGAGGTCAGCCCTGTTACCTGGCATGAAATCTATTGGATGAGCAACAGTAAAATACTGTTTCGGGATGGCTCGTCAAAACTCATCAGCGGTTTTCTTTCCCTTATCCGTATGAGTGATTTTATATTACTTGGAGGACTGGAGATGAGATCAGATTTGAAAACAGGTCATACGCAGAAAAATACAGAGAGAGCAGGACAAGCAGAAAAAGCATTATATTTATTGAATACAATCAGTGCTATTACAGATCGGGGAAATAATGCGGAGGTCAGACGCAAAAAGGATGGCTCTTTGACTGTATATGAAGTAAAAAAGAATATTGTAACCGTTTGATAAATTGGTATTGAGCGAAGGACTAATAGGAGTCAGAAACATTCGGAAAAAAGGATGTTCCTGGCTCCTTTTTTGTTATTCTGATTCAGATGTCTCTTTTGGTGCAGTAGGAGCAGTAAGGCAGTTTTTCAGGATGCATGATAACTCACGATCATCTTCGTGAAGAATATGGTATGTTTTTTCAAGGGAAGATACGTTAGATAATTTTGCCAGTTCCTTTATTGATGTTGCCAGCGGAATATCTTCCTTTAATGTGCCTTTCGGTAAAGCATAGTATACTTGAGCAATATTCAAATAATTTTCAAGATTTGTGCGGAAGGCTGGATCAAAAGATCCCTGTTTCAAAAGCGTATCTACAGTTTCTTTTTTAATAATAATATGCTTTTCCTGTATTCTGAGAAGCCCCTCGATTAATGATTGGGTATCAGGATCTATCACAGGATATTGCTGCATATTACATAAACAAAAGCGATGGATAGCTGGATGGCGGATACGTCCGGATGAAGCTGTAGCAGCACAACCTACAACACAGGCAAGTTCTTTGTTGTTGAGATTGCCATGATTGAAAACCATGAACCACATATCTCCGTATTTACTACAAACAAGTCGGCAGAACATCTGACTGTTAGAGGAATAGATTAACGTACCCTCGTAATGCTTGGAAAAAGGAGAACCCTCCGTAGTTAAATCTCCTGAATCAATATCGAGAATTGCAGAACATTCATGCATAGAATTGAAATCGCCCAACTTCAGGACTCCATGTACTAAAGTCTGGTCAGCATGGTCTTCTGGGTAAGCCGATGTTGGCAGATAAAACACATGGTAGTTTCCTGTATAACCGTTGTAAGCGGGATTGTCAATTTCATAGACAAGACGTTGCTGCCCATTCTCTGCTGATGTTTTTGCAATTTCGATGGAATGAAATACCGCATTTAAGTTTAAATCCAAACCATCACATACTTTTAACAAAGTAGATAATGTAGTAGAAGATGGGGTTTTAAACATTTTGTCAATCGTTCGAGGTGACATTTTTCCTGACTTTTTTGCACATATCTCTGCGAGATCACGAGAGGTCATGGATTTATCGACCATAATGGCTTCAATATAGGCGACGATTTTTTGGAGGATTTCTTGATTGTTCATGGTACAGGACTCCTTTCAGAAAAAGAGAAATTAATGGTTAAATCTATAGTATCACAAACAGAAAGAGATGAAAATAATAAAAGCGCAAAAAATTGCACAAAAAAATATTTAACATGCAATGGACTACGCTGTTAAATGATTGACACGCAAATAATGCAATTTGCACAAAAAAACGCACCATAACACATTAGTTATAGTGCATATTGACAATAAATGGCAGTAATGTTATAATGTAAAAGACCTACTCCCCTGGCAAGGGAGTAGACCTAAAAACCGCTTATACAGACAAAATCGACATCAACCCTCTGGTCTAGTCCGATTGGCAGTCGGATTTTATGGGCTTGGTGTCGGCTTTATCAGTACTATTTCATGTTGTACAAGACATCCGTCTAGAACCCGAATACTAATGTATCATTACTGAGCAATCGTTGATTCGCTCCCTCTAGCTCTATTTTCCATATGCCCATTTTTCAATGGTTATAGGAAAAGTTGTCAAATACAACGCTCATTAGTATATCATGCAAAGAAAATGAAGTCAAGTTTTTTTGATGATAAACATATTAAATTTGTGTGAAAAATATGTAAAATAGATACAATTTCTAAGGCTAATATAGCTTGGAAGACAGAGAAGAATGCGAGAATACATTATGAAGAAAAAAAAGAAGAAGATAGAAACGGTGCGTCTGATAACATTCGACCAGGCTGTTATCGACGTTGTGGGTGGAACTGTTTTAAGAAGAGAAATACTTGAAAATTTTATAGTAGCAAATAACGAAATGATGACGGTAGTTGGGGGAAACTCTCTGCTAAGATTGGGGAAGAATCTGGCAGCAGGAAGTTATGTGTTAAGGATAAACAGAGAAAGTTCGCTCTGGAAGTACTGTATGAGATGAAACCGTAGATGGTAAAAATCACTACCTTTTTCTAAACGGATAACAGATCTTGAAGGCCGGGATAGAAATGCAAGTCATTTTGTTCCGGCTATAATTCTCTTTATTTTTAAGAGATGAATATTCGAAATCTGTTAGAAGGGGGTGATCAAAATGGCATCTGACTGTGAAGTGCGGACTTTAAGTTCTATTGGAAGCGAAATTAAAAGCTGGTGTAAACAGAATAAAGTGAATCAAACTGAGTTAGCAGCGGCACTTGATGTCAGCACGATGACAGTCAGAAGAGTTTGGAAGGGAACGAAAGAATTAACTTCGGTTCAGATTGCAATAATGTTAGAGGTGATGCCCCATGTGACAGCGGACTTTTTTATTCCAACAGACATGGGGGAACGATGTATTGAGTATGCCCAGAATTTGAATAAAGGGTATCGTACTGAAATGCAACAGAAGGCGATTACCAATATAAAGAGTAAATGTAGTAAAAATGAGGATTTGGAGAGGAGGTTACAAGCAGCTATGAATTCAGTTATGGATATTGAAGATGTTAAAAAGAAAGAAATTATGGTGCAACAGATAGAACTGATGTTAAAAGCTGCTGCTATCTAAAATGAAAAAAATATATTTAAAAAGTTAAGCAATCATTCTGATGTCATATAGAATGGTTGCTTTTTTTATGTGTTTCAGATAGGAATCGAACAAATTTGTTCGGTGTAAAAATCAATTCGAACATAAGAGTTCAGATTTTTGAGGAAAAAATTGATAGGATTAGATTATCAAAAAGGAGGTAACAGATTATGAGCCGAGAAGAATATCTGGAATTTATCGCACATCAGCCCTATGACGCAATGGGAGATTTTAGTTTCCTGTTGGATGAAAAGTCTGATAAAGCTGAAAACACTACGGTAGAAAATGAAAACATGAACGCTGATTAATCTGCGTGCAGGGAGTGCCCTGTATAGCTGATTGATACATAAAGCAGCAAGGAGAGGCTTCGCAAGTCGCTCGGTATAAAAAAAACCGGGCAGATCGGAGTCTTTTTTTGCTGCTTTTTTTGTCTGCTGACAGCCCGGAGCCGAAAGGCAGAAAGGTGGTTGTCATGCTGACACTTAGAAAACTGAAAGAAATGGTGGAATCTCCAAAGAAAGGCGAAAAGAAACCGAGCTGTAAAAGTTTACGGGAGGGGAAATACCCGGTTGTTGCTCAGAAGATTATTAAGAACGAGGTAGGCGTAGTCACGATCACTGTTTATAAGAACGGATATGTGGTCTATCAGGCACAGAATCGAGTAACAGTATTTCCTATCGAAGATATTTCCGGTTATCGCTATTCTTCTGTGGCTGGAAATGGATATGGATGTAATCTGACGGAATCTTACTTTGAAGAGGCTGAGTGGTATCTGCGTTTTGTTCTTCGAGGAGAAGATCGCCTGAGCATCAATCTGGATAGCTGCAATCAGAAACGCTGTATTTCCTTATCTTCTGCTATGGAAGAAATGCAGCTTGGAGAGAGTGTGGCACCGGACATGGAGGAAATGATTGTTCAGCAGATGGTGACAGAAAACATGATGGATATGCTGACGGATAAGCAGAAAGAACTTATTTATGCTCTTTATTTTGAGAAACAGACTTATCAGGAATATGCCGATATTCATGGAATCAGTTCAGCAGCAGTCAACAACATGAGAAATAAGGCAGTTGCCAAGCTGAGAGCCAGTTTAGAAGAACTCGCAGAGAGTAATGAGAAAAAGAAACTGAGAAAAAAATAAAAAAGTTTGCAAAAGGGGTTGGTAAACACCCTCTGCCGAGCTTTATAGGTGAAGGGTTAATTCTTCAAAAAGAAAAAGCCCGGACTTGTACCTTGACAATTTCATATAGATAGCAAGAGGGGATACCCGGAAACTCAGCTACGCATAATAACCAGCGGCCAGGATTCGGAGAGAACGTGAAAGGGAAACGGATGAAAGGCACTTTTACAAGGAACGGCCTCTTGCGGCTTAAATGCTTGATCCTTATTAAAACTGTTATTTCCATTTGATGGAGATGACAGCAGATACCATGTGGCGGTGCTTCGCTTCGTGCAGGTGCCGCTATATGCATGTGCTGTTATCTTTTCAGAAATGTACAGGTATCAGTAACAAAAACATCGGGAGGTGGTTCCAATGATTGAATAGTGCAGGTATAGACCTGCTGAAAAGAAAAACGATGATAAGTGAAGAAAGAGAGGATTAAGTCAAAATGAAAATGAAGTTCAAAAGATTCTTATCAGGAGTCATGGCAGTTGCCACATTAGCGTCTGTAATCGTTCAGCCAGTAGCTGTTTCTGCATCGGAATTAGAACCGGAAGAAATACCGTTTGAGCAGCAGTATCCGGAATTAAAAGAGGTACAGGATTCGCTTGATCCAGATGAAATTGTAACAGCAAATGACATTGAACTTGTCTATGGACAGGAATTTGAAGTGGAAGTAGATCTGTCTGGTATTGACGGAGTGGATGAGAGTAAAATAAAAATCATGTTCTATGAAGCAAAAAATGAATCCGGAGCTGATTTCGATACACATACACCGGACACCTACAAGGCAGTATATGCGGTAGAGCCGGTAAGTGGTCATCCATCTTACAGAATCAGCAGAAATATCACTGTAAAAGAACCTGAAACAGAAATGCAGTCAGAGAGTTCTTCTGAAATTACAGTGGACGATGATAGTGGCACTGGAGATACAGAGCAGAGTGATGACGATTCAGAGTCGCACCAGGAAAACACAGTTGATACGGAAACTGAACTTACGGTGCCTGAAGTGCTGGAACAGGCAGAAACAAATGGAATTGATCTGTATGCAATGGATGCAGGAGAAACCGTAACCTTTATGGCTTCTGCAGGAAATGTAAGAAGTTCACAGCAGGTTTCTGTTACAAGGGGAACCATGTATCGTTACGCAGATTATGGATATGGTAGTTACCTTACTTATCAGTATACTGTGAAATTTGGTAATGTATCTGCCACAGCATACTGTGTACAGCCATCTAAGCCGGGACCAGGAAGTGGAACTTATACAATCAATAAGGTGGGAGATGGAAAAGCACTTGCTAAGGTATGTTATTATGGCACAAAAGCTTCTGGAGATGATGGATTTTTCACAGAAGAGAATGGATACGGCAATTTAAGCGCCGGAGCCAGATTTATTCTGGTACACCTTGCAGCATCTTATGCAAATGGTAGTGGGGACGCTTTTTCAGGTGCAAACAGCACTGCACAGAATCTTGCAAAGAAACTTTATAATTATTGCGTTTCTCAACCGGATATTCCATCAGTGGCAATGTCTTTTTCAGATGCAAACGTAAAAGCCTATGTAGAGGGTAACAGTCAGAGAACAAAGGATATAACATTTAAGGCAGATGCATTACAGACAATTACTATGAAACTCCCTGCAGGTGTAAAACTTCATAACCTGTCAACAGGAAAAACAAGCAAAGCTGGAGCAAATGTAGAAATCTGCGGTGGTACGAAGTTTTATCTATCAGCACCACTGACACAGGTAAGTGATGTGGCAGAGAGTTGGTCTACAACAATGAAAGGAAGCATTACTAAAGATTATTCAGCTTATAAGATTTCTACAGGATCTGGAAATCAGGATCTGGCATTGGTGTTTGGTGAAGGCGTGGATGATGAAAAATACGTGGATTTTAAAGTATCCTGGATTGAACTTGCAACTGTAGAAGTTATGAAGAAAGATTCAGCAGCAGATGTAAACCTTGCAGGAGCCGTATTTGGTATTTACAGTGATGCAGATTGCAAAAATCTGATTACTACAATGCCGGAAACAGACAGCAATGGCAAATCTTCTGCAACGATTGTAAAAACACAGGATACGGTATATCTGAAAGAAATCACAGCACCGAAAGGTTATGTGGTAAATACAACCGCTTACAATGTGAAGCTGGTAGCAAGTAAGCCCACGACAACAACGGTACCGGATAAAGAGCAGCTTGGCGAACTGACTGTATATAAAGAAGGACAGGTTCTTGCAGGGGCAGATGTCAGCGAGAATGGTACAGTATTCCAGTATGAAAACAGACGTCAGAAAGGTGCTGTTTATAATGTATATGCAGGAGAAGATATTATCTCTGCCTATGGTGCGAAGATTTACAGCAAAGGCGATCTTGTGAAAGAAAACCTTTCGACAGACGAAAACGGTGCTTGTATCCTGAAAAATCTGCATCTTGGAACTTATGTTGTCAAAGAAATGCAGGCACCGGAGAACTTTTATAATGCTGGAGAGGAAAAGACAGTTACACTTTCCTATGCTGGACAGAATGTGGAAGTAGTCTTTTCTGATGTGACATTCACAAATGACAGACAGAAGGCAGATGTGAGTGTTGTAAAGAAAGACAAGGATACCGAAAATCCGTTATCTGGAGGTGTGTTTGCTCTGTATGCTGGCAGTGATATTGCCAACGCAGACGGAAATGTAGTAGTGAAGAAAGGCACATTGATTGAAAAATTAACGACAGGAGCAGATGGAAAAGCGGCATTTAACGCAGATCTTCCGATTGGATTTTCTTATGTAGTCAAAGAGGAACAGGCACCACAGGGATATTTGAGAAATTCTAAAGATGTTTATACATTTAAGTTCTCATATACCAGTGACAGTGAGCCGAAAGTTTCATTCACTCATACATTTGTAAATGAGAGAGTCAAAGCAAAGATTTCTCTGGAAAAGAGAGATGCGGAAACAAAACAGGCGGTTGCACAGGGAGATGCGACACTGGAAAAAGCAGTTTATGGACTGTACGCTCGTAATGATATTGTTCATCCGGACGGTATTACCGGTGTGATCTATAAAGCCGGGGAGCAGGTTGCTACTCTTACAACAGATAAGAATGGACAGGCTTCTGTAGATGGCTTGTATCTTGGAGATTACTATGTGAAAGAGATTAGTCCGTCAGTGGGTTATCTGGCAGACGAAACAGAACATGATCTGGTCTGCAATTATGAAGGCGATCTGGTAGCAGAGGTTAAACGTGACTGCACTTCACTGGAGCAGGTAATGAAACAGCCGTTCCAGATCATCAAAGCAGCCAATAATGGAAAAACAGATGCTGATCTGCTGAAAGGTGCCGAATTTACGGCATATCTGGAATCTTCCCTGACAAAGAAAGCAGACGGAAACTATGAGTTTGCTTCTGCAACACCAGTTGTGATCGGGGAAAATGGTGCAACAGAAATGTTCACAGACGAAAAGGGTTATGCTTGCAGTATCGCACTTCCATATGGAACTTATATTGTGCGTGAAACTACAACTCCTCACAATTATACTCCGGTAGATGATTTTACAGTGCGTATCACAGAGAATAATCCGAACCAGCCACAGACGTGGAGAGTACTTCTGGATGATGAGTTTGAAGCGAAGCTGAAAATCATCAAACAGGATGATGAAACTAAGAAACCAGTATTACAGAAAAATACAGAGTTTAAGATTTATGACCTGGATCATAAGAAGTATGTGGAGCAGGTTACAACCTATCCGACAACGGTTAAGCACAAATCTTATTTTACAGATGAGCAGGGATATTTGATTCTTCCGCAGAATCTGAAAATCGGAAATTACCGTATTGAGGAAGTGAATGCCCCGTTCGGTTACACATTGAATAAAAATTATTATGAGGTAACAGTGGATTCTAATACTGCATATCAGATGGATGGAACTTCCGGGGATGTGATCATTGAAGCAATTTATGAGAACCATCCAGTTAAGGGAGAACTGACTATCGTGAAAAAGGGCGAAGTTCTGGACGGATTCAAGGATGATTTTACATATCAGACAGAAAATCTGGAAGGAGCAGAGTTTGCCATTTATGCTGCGGAGGATATTTATACCGCTGATTTCCAGAAAGATGACAATGGAAACCGTGTTCTGGAATATGCAGCCGGAACACTTGTAAAAACTGTTACAACCGATAAAGAGGGAAAAGCGCTCCTGAAGAATCTTCCACTTGGAAGTTATAAAATTGTGGAAACGTCTGCGCCAACAGGATTTGTTTTAAACAGCGAAGCACAGACAGTCACTTTTACTTACAAAGATCAGGAAACACCTGTCATTGAGCAGACAGCTACTTTTGAGAATGAACGCCAGAAGGTAGAAATTTCGGTGGAAAAACAGGATGCTGATACAGAAAAAGCAGTTGCAGGGGCAGAATTTGGACTTTATGCGAAGAATGATATGGAAGCTCATGGAACTGTGATTGTGAAAGCAGACACACTTCTTGGAAAAGCTGTTTCCGGAGAAGATGGAAAAGCTGTATTTACACAGGATCTGCCATTTGGAGAGTATTATATCAAAGAACTGGCAGCGCCGAATGGCTATGTATCTTCAGATGAAGTTCTGGAAGTAAAAGCAGAGTACCAGGGACAGGATGTTAAGGTCGTGCAGTTATCGTCTGTATTTAAGAATCAGCCTACAAAAGTTGTGGTTTCCAAGTCTGATCTGACTACTGGCGTGGAATTATCTGGTGCTACTCTTACGGTACTGGACAAAGATGGCAATGTAGTTGATACATGGAAGTCTGTAAAAGG
Organism: Blautia caccae; assembly: GCF_040095955.1. Lineage (NCBI taxonomy): Bacteria > Bacillati > Bacillota > Clostridia > Lachnospirales > Lachnospiraceae > Blautia > Blautia caccae. Next base: position 106,221 of record NZ_JBBMFP010000013.1, read on the forward strand.
TGAGCAGCATATGATTGAACGGCTTACTGTAGGGGAAACCTATACTCTCAGGGAAGAAATGGCTCCTTATGGATACCTCAAGGCAGAAGAAATCACATTTACGATTGAAGATACCGGGGAAATCCAGAAAGTGGAAATGAAAGATGATGTGCCGGCAGGAACGATCATCATCAATAAAAATGGAGAGTTTCTGGATAAAGTAACGGCATTGGATTCTGTTGGAGGATGGATCAGCCATTTATTCCAGTATGTAACAGGCAGTCTGAAAGATGTTACCTTTGAAGTATTTGCTTTAGAGGACGTGAAATCTGCTGACGGAGAAAGTGAAGATTATTATAAAAAAGACGAACTGGTAGCAACCATTACAACGGATGATACCGGCATTGCAAAGTTATCAGGACTTCCTCTTGGCAAATATTATGTCAAAGAAAAAGCTACAGTGGATGGTTTTGTACTGGATAATGAGGCAAGAGAGATTGATCTGACATATCGTGACCAGGATACTGCAGAAGTCACTTACTCTGCTGACTGGCAGAACAACCGCCAGAAAGCGGAAGTGGAAGTTGTGAAAAAAGAGAAAGATTCTGATCGTGTACTGGAAGGTGCAGTATTTGCCCTTTGTGCTAAGAATGATATTACAGGAGCAGACGGAAAAGTTATTCTGGAAGCGGATACTGTGATTGAAGAACTGGCAACGGATAAAGACGGCAAACTGACTTTTACAGCAGATTTACCGATTGGTTTTGAGTATTATATCAAGGAAACTTCCCCGGCACCTGGATTTGCAACGACGGATGAAACACAGGAGTTTACATTTGAGTACGAAGGTGCAGAAAAGGAAAAAGTATCATACTCCTTTACTTTTGAGGATGAACCGACAGTAATCGAGATTACCAAGACTTCCCTGACAGACGGAAAAGAGCTGGAAGGTGCCAAGTTACAGGTAACGGATGAAAGCGGTAAGGTTGTAGATTCCTGGACTTCCGGCAAAGAAGCTCATATCATCAAAGAACTGGTAGTCGGACAGAAGTATACCCTGACAGAAACAAAACCGGCAGACGGTTTTGTGACAGCGGAAAGCATTACATTTACCGTTAAAGATAACGCAGAAACACAGAAAATCGAGATGAAAGACGATGTGACCAAGGTGGAAATCTCCAAGACGGATATTTCTGGTAAAGAACTGCCGGGCGCAAAACTGACAATTCTCGACAAAGACGGTAAAACGGTAGAGAGCTGGACTTCTGAGGAAAAACCGCATTACATTGAAATGCTTCCGATCGGGGAGTATACACTTCGGGAAGAGTCTGCCCCTGAGGGCTATCTGGTAGCTGAGGACGTGAAGTTCACAGTGGAAGATACCGGAGAGATTCAGAAAGTTGTGATGAAAGATGAGGTAAAACCGGAAGAAACATCAACACCGGAAACACCATCTACACAGGTAACAGATACACCGAAAACCGGAGATGATACACATATGCTGCTTTGGATTCTGCTTGCAGTAGCAGGTATGGCAGGTGTAGTGTCAGCGGTATGGGTGGCAAGAAAGAAGAAATAAAAATCAGTTAGTTAAGAGGGCATTTATGGACGAAAAAGATTCATAAATGCTCTCTTTCTGGTTAATACTAGGAAAAATGAAGGGAGAATGTATTATGAAACAGGTATTAATTATAGCGGTTGTAGCAATTATTGCAGCAGTTAATTTTGTGATGTATTGCTGTCTGAGAGTAGCATCACAGGAAGATCAGATGTTGGAAAAACTGAGCAGGAGAAAGGAGTCAGAAAGCGATGGCGATTAGATATGCAGAGGACAAGCCGAAATCCTGTGAATATTGTTATTTCTGGAATGAAAAGAAAAAGGAATGCAGGCAGATGAGATGCTTTTATCAGCTTCCTGAAAAGCCACCTGATCCAGATCCGGCACACAGGTTTTGGGTTCCATGCAAAGGCTGTCCGTATGGAAGAAATCCCTGTATTGGCTATTGCATGGCTAAAATTCTAAAAGAGCAGAGGAAAAAACAATCTGGATAAGGATACATACATATTCCCGTATCACTACGGGGAGGAAGCAGAACAGTATACGTTCTATCGGATTCCCAAGATTCTCTTTACCAGTCCGGTATTTGGAAAACTGACCTGTGAAGCTAAGTTGTTGTATGGTCTATTGCTAGACCGGATGCAGTTATCTGTGAAGAATCGCTGGATGGATTCGGAGGGAAAAGTGTATATATATTTTTCGCAGGAGCAGATAGCAGGGCTTATGGGATGTGGAGTAAAAAAAGTCCGGTGCTTGTTAAAGGAACTGGATGACCGGAAAGGAATCGGATTGATTACGAGAGTCAGACAGGGATTGGGAAATCCCGATAGAATCTATGTAAAAAAATGCGTATCACCAGAACGGTTCAAAGAGAACTTCCAGACAGGTCAAAATGACTTCTCAGGAAAGGTACAAATGACCGATGCAGACAGGTGTAAACTGCCAGGTAATGATATAGAGGATAGTAATACTGAGAATAACGATACAGAGTATCTTTCTTTCTATTCAGATGCCAGTGAAGTGAAAAGGAAAGAAGCTGAAAGGAATGCTTATCAGCAGATTATCCTTGAACACATTGGATATGACTATATCGTAGATGATTTCAACCGGCATATGTTGGATGAGATTGTGGGGTTAATGGTAGATGTGGTGTGTTCGGAACAGGAGTTTATACGGATTGGAGGGGACAGAAAACCTTTATCCGTAGTAAAAAGCCAGTTTTTAAAACTGGATGCAGAGCATATTCGGTTCGTATTGCATTGCATGAAAGAAAATACCAGTAAAGTAGTAAATATGCGTCAGTATTTGTTGGCAGTATTATATAATGCACCGCTGACCATCAGCAATTATTACTCATCTTTGGTGCAGCATGATATGTACGAAGGGAATATATGAATTTTAGATTTTCAGGAAGGGAGTGATTCTATTGCAGGAAGAAGTAAATGAGAAAACCGTATCGTTATGTATCACTGGTGGAAAAGTGACAGTCCGTTTATTGAAACAGGCAATGATGCGTTTTTTGGCGGCAGTGGAGAAAGAAAAAGCAGAGAAAGCAAGAAAACAGCAGACAAAGGCACCTCCGGATAAAGAATATCATGGAAAGCAGAGTTTAAAGAAGCTGACACAGCAGAATATTCAACTTTCCAACATTGAGATTACAGATAATAACATTAAGGCTTTTGAAAAGGTTGCAAAAAAATATGGTATTGATTTCAGCCTAAAACGTGATAAGTCTGTAGATCCACCAAGATATTTTGTTTTCTTTAAGGCAAGAGATGTGGAGGTGATGACAGCAGCATTTCGGGAGTTTACCGGAAAGACACTGAATAAAACCAAGAAACCATCTGTTCGTAAGAAATTACAGCAGGCAATCACAGCCCGTAACCAGGACAAACAGAGAGAACGGGAGAAATCAAAAGAGAAGCAGAAGGAGCCAACATTATGAGTGGGATAAAAAATATAAAGAAAAAACTGAAAGGTTTTCAGGTGCGTCCCCCGAATGTGGAAGTAATAAAAAAGGTTATGCTACATATACCGTATGTGGTTGTGTTTTATGTGGTAAATAAATGTACCTGGCTTTATCAGTATTGCAGGGGCAGTACAGTAGTAGACAGGCTGATGGTTCTTCTTATGAATTATCCATTAGCTTTTAAGAAGCTGTTGCCAAGCATGAAGCTGAAAAGTCTGGTTGCGGGAACAATCGCAGCAGTTGGCATATGGGCAGTGGTATATTTCAAGGGAAAGAATGGAAAGAAGTTTCGCCAGGGGGAGGAATATGGTTCTGCCAGATGGGGAAATGAAAAGGATATAGCACCTTTTATTGATCCGGTCTTTGAGAATAATATTCTGCTGACACAAACGGAACGTCTGACCATGAACAGCAGACCAAAGAAACCGAAGTATGCCAGAAACAAGAATGTCATAGTGATCGGAGGTTCTGGTAGTGGAAAGACTCGATTTTATGTGAAACCGCAGCTTATGCAGATGCCGGATAATGTGAGTTTTGTGGTAACTGATCCAAAGGGGACTATCATCGTGGAATGTGGTAAAATGTTAGCACGAGGGACACCGAAGAAAGATAAAAATGGGAAGATTTTACGTGATAAAAATGGCAGAGTGGTAATGGCTCCTTATAAAATCAAGGTGCTGAATACCATCAATTTTGCCAAGAGTATGCACTATAACCCATTTCATTACATCCGTTCAGAAAAAGATATTCTGAAACTGGTAAATACAATCATGGTAAATACCAAGGGCGAGGGAGAAAAATCTTCCGAGGATTTCTGGACGAAAGCAGAACGTCTGCTGTATTGTGCTTTGATTGGTTATATCTATTATGAAGCACCAGAAGAAGAACAGAATTTCTCAACCCTGCTGGAATTTATCAATGCCAGTGAAACCAGGGAAGAAGATGAAGAGTTTAAAAATGCTGTGGATCTGTTATTTGAGGAGTTGGAAAGGGACGAGCCGAACCACTTTGCAGTAAGGCAGTATAAAAAATACAAACTGGCTGCAGGAAAAACGGCGAAGTCGATTTTGATCAGCTGTGGTGCCAGACTTGCTCCGTTTGATATTGCGGAACTTAGGGAACTGACTTCTTATGATGAAATGGAACTGGATATGATTGGAGATCAGAGAACTGCACTGTTTATTGTAATTTCGGATACAGACGATACTTTTAACTTTGTGGTTGCTATGATGTACAGTCAGCTTTTCAATCTGTTATGCGACAGAGCCGATGATGTTCATCATGGAAGACTGCCTTATCATGTGAGAATCCTTTGTGACGAGTTCGCAAATATCGGTCAGATTCCGAAGTTCGACAAGCTGATTGCAACGATCCGAAGCAGGGAAATTTCTGCTTCCATTATACTCCAGTCCCAGTCGCAGCTCAAGACAATTTACAAGGATGCAGCCGAAACCATTACGGGAAATTGTGACACAATGTTGTTCCTGGGAGGTAAGGAAAGTACCACTCTGAAAGAAATTTCAGAAACACTGGGTAAGGAAACCATTGACTTATATAACACTTCTGATACAAGAGGACAGAGCAGATCTTACGGTTTGAACTATCAGAAAACAGGAAAAGAATTGATGAGTCGGGATGAACTGGCAGTCATGGACGGTAACAAGTGTATTTTACAGCTTCGTGGTGTCCGTCCGTTTTACAGTGATAAATTTGACATTACAAAACATAAACGGTATAAGCAGTTATCCGATTATGATAAAAAGAATGAGTTCCATGTGGAAGAATACATGAAACATCAGATGGAAGTCCGGTTAGATCCGGAAGAACAGTTCGACCTTTATATGTATGAAGGCAGTGAACTGGAAGAACAATCAAATAATGAAAATGAAGGCACAGGGCATGTAACGTAAAACATACATAGCTCTTTTTTTATGCCCTTTTGGGAGGTAGCGATATGCACAAGCATGAAAGACCGCCCATCAGGGCGGAACCCTCCGAGTAGTAACCAGTAAAAAATCACAATGAAAAACAGGAGTTACGAAAGGAGAACATAGATTATGGCGTTTTTTACATCAGCAATTAATATTTTACAGACACTCGTTGTCGCAATCGGAGCAGGACTTGCAGTTTGGGGAGTTATCAATCTTCTGGAAGGTTATGGTAATGATAATCCGGGTGCGAAGTCACAGGGAATCAAGCAGCTTATGGCAGGTGGAGGTGTCGTTTTAATCGGTACACAGCTTGTACCATTACTGGCGAATTTATTTTAGCCGTGGCAGTAAGAAAGGAGAACACGCATGGATAAGATTTTTGAGTCCATAGAAGAATGGATGCGTAACCTCCTTACAGGCATGGTCAGCTCAAACCTGACGAACATGTTTACCGATGTAAATGAAAAAACCGGTGATATTGCAAGTCAGGTTGGGCAAACGCCCCAGGGATGGAATGGCAGTATATTTAGTCTGATTCAGAATCTGTCAGATTCTGTGATCGTGCCGATTGCCGGGATGATTATAACCTTTGTGCTGTGTTATGAGCTGATTTCCATGCTCACAGAGAAGAACAACATGCATGACATTGATACGTGGATGTTCTTCAAATATTTTTTTAAAATGTGGGTTGCAGTCTGGTTCGTAAGTAATGCATTCACAATTACTATGGCAATTTTTGATGTGGGACAGAATGTAGTGAACCGGGCATCAGGAGTGATCAATCATCAGACAGCAATTAATATTGATTCGGTGGTCACTTCAATGGAAACGGCAATGGAATCAATGGAAGTAGGGGAACTGGTCATACTGGCACTGGAAACACTTCTGGCAAGCCTGTGTTTAAAGGTTATTTCCGTTTTTATAACGGTCATTCTTTATGGACGTATGATTGAGATTTACTTGTATTCGTCAATCGGTGCAATTCCGTTTGCAACAATGAGCAATCGGGAATGGGGACAGATTGGCAGCAATTACTTAAGAGGATTGTTCGCATTGGCATTCCAGGGATTTTTTATCATGGTGTGTGTGGGCATTTATTCCGTACTGGTTGCTAATATACAGGTATCAGATAACGTGCATACAGCATTGCTCAGTGTAATGGCTTATACGGTTGTACTTTGCTTCAGCCTTATGAAAACAGCCAATTTCTCAAAGAGTGTGTTTAACACACATTAAATATAAAAAAGGAGATGATAGAAAATGGCTTTTGTATCAGTACCCAAAGATCTGACGAAAGTTAAAAATAAGATTATTCTGAACCTCACAAAACGTCAGCTTATCTGTCTTGGCATTGCAGCGGCAGTAGGGCTTCCATTTTATTTCCTGGCAAGAGGATTGATTGGTTCAAGTAATGCGGCAACCGGAATGTGTTTGTTGATGCTTCCGGCTTTTTTGTTTGCCATGTATGAGAAAGACGGACTTCCTTTAGAAAAAGTCCTGAAAAATATGATTACAGTAAAATTTATCCGTCCTCCGTTGCGAAAGTATGAGGTGGAAAATATGTATGAGAAAAGAAAAATTATAACAAAATCGAAGGGAGGTACAGTTCGTGGAAAGAAGAGAAAATGATAAATTGCTGCCAGAACATGCCAAAGATGCTTCTTATCCAGAGGACTGGTGGTTAGATGAAGCAGATTCTGCTGATGGTTTACCAGTGTTTGCCATGGATGAAGCAGAAGATTTTGTCAAGGACAGACAGCGTTTGAAGGGAGTACCTATGGTTACAGGGTATGAAGCACTGGAGCGACATCGGGGTATCCGCAGACCAAGACGTAAATTAAGCAGACGAGAGCAGCGAGCCTGGGAAAAAGCACAGAAGTATGAAGCAAAACTTCATAAGGCACACGAAAAAGAAGATAAAAAACGTGCAAAGCAGGAGGCAAAGCTGGCAGCTCGTGAAGAAAAAGCAGCAAAGAAACAGGCGAAAAAAGAGAATAAATATAAAAAGAAGACGAAACCAGCAGTGTCATCTTCTGTAAAATCCAATGGTAAAAAGGGAGCTGTAAAAAAAGTAAACAGGAATACGAGTGGTGGAAATAAAGAAAAGAAGATTACCGCACAACAGTCTATTCCATACAGAGAAATGGGAAAAGACGGTATCTGTCGTGTGGAAGATGGTTATTATTCCAAGACCATCCGTTTTTATGATATTAACTATCAGTTGGCACAGAACGAAGATAAAAATGCGATTTTTGAAAACTGGTGTGATTTCCTGAACTATTTTGACAGTACGATTCATTTCCAGTTGTCCTTTATCAATCATCACAGCAATATGGCAGAATATGAAGATGTGATTCGCATTAAGAAGCAGAATGACAGTTTTGATGATCTGCGTATGGAGTTTGCTCAGATGCTCAGAAACCAGTTGGCAAAGGGAAATAATGGTCTTGTCAGAACAAAGTATCTTACATTTGGAATCGAAGCAGACAATATCCGGGAAGCAAAACCGAAACTGGAGCGTATCGAAACGGATATTCTCAATAACTTTAAGGTATTAGGGGTGTCTGCTTATCCGTTGAATGGCGTGGAGCGTTTGCAGATTATGTATGAAACGTTCAACCAGGACAATAAAGTTCCGTTCCGGTTCAGCTATGACGATGTGCTGCGTACCGGACTGAATACCAAGGACTATATCGCACCATCCAGTTTTGTGTTTAAGAACGGAAAAGATTTTCAGATGGGAGATACTATCGGGGCAGTATCCTACCTGCAGATTTTGGCACCGGAGCTGACTGATAAAATGCTTGCGGAATTTCTGGAAATGGACTGCAATCTGCTTGTGAATCTTCACATCCAGTCCATCGACCAGATGAAAGCGATTAAGTTGGTAAAAGCAAAGGTTACAGATATTAACAGGATGAAAATTGAGGAGCAGAAAAAAGCAGTTCGTTCCGGATATGATATGGATATTATCCCGTCTGATTTGAATACTTACGGAGGGGAAGCAAAGAGGCTTCTGGAAGATTTGCAATCCAGGAATGAGAGAATGTTTCTTGTGACGGTGGTGTTTTTAAATACTGCAAAAAATAAACAGGAACTGGAAAATGTGGTATTTCAGACCGCAGGTATTGCACAGAAATATAATTGTGCATTAAAGAGGCTTGATTATCAGCAGGAACCGGGACTTATGAGCAGTCTGCCACTTGGAAAAAACTGGATTCCTATTAAAAGAGCATTAACGACAACTTCAACAGCGATTTTTGTTCCGTTCACGACACAGGAATTATTTATGGGTGGAGAATCCATTTACTACGGTCTGAATGCCTTGTCTAACAACCTGATTATGGCTGACAGGAAGAAACTGAAAAACCCGAATGGCTTGATCGTGGGTACTCCGGGAGCTGGTAAGTCCTTTGCGGCAAAACGTGAAATTACCAATGTTTTTATCGTGACAAAGGACGATATTATTATCTGTGATCCAGAAGGCGAGTATTTTCCCATAGTCCGGGCATTCAATGGACAGGTTGTTCGTATTTCGCCAACTAGTCATGATTATATCAATCCGATGGATATTAACACCAATTATGCGGATGATGACGATCCGTTATCTCTGAAATCAGATTTTATTCTTTCACTTTGTGAACTGGTAGTAGGTGGGAAGAATGGCTTGGAGCCAGTAGAAAAGACGATTATTGACCGTTGTGTCCGCTTGGTATATCAGGACTATCTTGCAGATCCGGTTCCAGAGAAGATGCCGATACTGGAGGATTTATACAATCTGCTTCGCAAGCAGGAAGAACCAGAGGCACAGCGTCTGGCAACGGCACTGGAAATCTATGTTAATGGTTCTCTTAAAGTATTCAACCATCGCACGAATGTTGAGTTGAATAACCGTCTGGTATGTTTCGACATTAAAGACCTTGGTAAGCAACTTAAAAAACTTGGTATGCTGATTGTTCAGGATCAGGTCTGGAACAGGGTAACAGTCAATCGTGCTGCACATAAATCTACCAGATATTACATTGATGAGTTTCACTTGCTGCTGAAAGAAGAACAGACAGCAGCATATAGCGTGGAAATCTGGAAGAGGTTCCGTAAGTGGGGCGGTATTCCGACTGGTATCACACAGAATGTAAAAGACCTGCTTGCTTCAAGAGAAATCGAGAACATCTTTGAAAACTCTGATTTTATTCTGATGCTTAACCAGGCATCCGGGGACAGACAGATTCTTGCCAAACAGCTTAACATCTCTCCGCATCAGCTTTCCTATGTGACAAACAGTGGAGCAGGAGAAGGCTTGATTTTTTATGGAAATACAATTATTCCGTTTAAGGACAGATTTGATAATTCTCTTATGCTGTATGCGTTAATGTCATCGAAACCGGAAGATGTGGAAAAACGTGAAAAACTTGGCATCAAAGACAGGGACGATTAACAGGAGGAGTGGCAGAGTGAGGCGGTTTATAGCAGGAATATTGATGATTGTTTCGATTATTTTGCTTACTATCAGTATTTACTTTCTGATGGGAATGTTCATACAGGAAAGACAGGACAATCAGTTACAGCAAGAGTTGCAGGAACTTATGCAGGAGAAAGAGGACGAGCCGGGAGAAAATTCTTCCGGCGATTCTTTTATAGAAGTAGATGCTGGAATACTGGCATTGCATGAGGAAAATCCAGATTGTATTGGGTGGCTTACGATTGAGGGAACAAAGATAGACTACCCAGTTATGTACAGGCCCGGAGATAAGAATTATTATCTGCATCGGGATTTTAATGGGGACTACTCAGCAAATGGCTGTCTGTTTCTTGCTGAGGAATGTGTGCCGGGAGATTCAGACAACCTGATTATCTATGGGCATCATATGAACAGTGGGAAGATGTTTGCTGATCTTGAAAAATATAAAGACAAGGGATTTTATGAGGAGCATCCAACAATCCTGTTCCGTACCATATGGGGAAATGAACAGTATCAGATATTATCAGCATTTACAACACCGGTTTATACCGGAAATGACTTTAACTATTACAGTTTTATAAAAGCACAGAAAGGGGCAGATTATGAGTACTTTATTAGAGAAATTAAGCGAAAAGCAATCTATGAAACCGGAATCACAGCAGAATATGGGGACAAGCTGCTTACATTGTCCACATGCGAATATTCACAGCGGAATGGGCGTATGGTCGTGGTTGCAAAAAAAATTCAGCAAAATGAAAGCCGAGAAAGAACCGGAAGAATTTGAATTTGGCTGCGAAGATCTGACGAAGGACTGGTTTGATGAGATAAGTGATATGGAAGAACCGGAAGAGAAAATTAAGTGCGATGGAAATGATTTTTTTGATAATGAGCAGGACAGTGTAGAGCCGGATTCTAAACCAGATAAAGCAAGAACAGGAGGTATCTGGGACTGGGACAGCGAAGACTACTGGGCTTATGGGGAATCTGAAAGATCACTTTTAGAAATGGCGCATAAGGATATGCTTTGTATTGCTGGTCTGTTAGAAGTAATGGATTCATTGGCTCTGCTTGCAGATACGCAGGGGCGAGAGTTACAGAGTGGTCTTTCTGATGTTTCAGTGAAATTAAAGGATAAGGCGATTGCCATTGAAAACAGATGGAACACGTTTCTGAACAAAAATTATGAAATCAGGAGATGATGACCATGCAGGAGCATGAATATAAAGCAAGGGATAAAACTGTCCAGAAGATGAGCCGGGATGGACTTCGGGAAGAAAATCTTCGCAGTAAAAAGGAGAAGCGAATTACCAGACGCGAGGCAGATGAGAAGAAAACAGCCGGACACAGGGAACAGGAGCTGGATTTTGGAAAGGCAAGAAAAGCTCATACTGCAGAAGAACCAGTAGAGGAAGGAACAGAGGGAAAACACAGGTTACAGTCAAGACACGCTTTTCTGGAACAGGAAAAAATTGCGGAAGCGGATGAAATGGAAAACTCAGAAATGAGTGAGGATAAGGCAGACGGGGAGAAATCTCCGTCTGTTTCACGTTCCAGACTTCGTAAAGAAAGTATCCGGGGACATCCGGGACAGGATGCTGAACGTGATTCTGAAACACCGGAACCAGACAGGCAGAGCCGAAAGAAAAAGATGGTCACAGCCTATGCAGCAAAAGAGCAGAAACGCTACCATGAAAAGTCAGAAGTTGATGAAAAATCAATGGAAGATTTTCGGGAAGAGATCAAAGGCAAGACGAAAAGGGAACAGACGCTAAAAGAACAGAAGAAATCAAAATCCCGTCTTTCCTTTGAAGATGAAGGCAAAGGTATGATTCCAGGCAGTGGAATGGCAAGAAAGGGTGCAACCGTTGTTTCTGAAACGGCATCTGCCTATGGTCAGAAAAAGATTAGAGAGGATACCGACGATAATGCGGCTCTTGATGCAGCAGAGCAAATGGAACTTGCGGGAGAAAGTCTTGCAAGAAAGTCAATTTACGTCCGGGAACGGTTAAAAGAGAACCGGAAGAGAAATAACCGGTTAAGGGAATCTGTGCTGGAAGAAATGGAAAAATCCCGCTTGCAGTTTGGAACTAGTGCTTCCAATGAGGCAAAAAAGGCGGTTCAGAAAGAAGCAGAGCAGAAAAAACAGTCTGCCTTAAAGAAATTACTGCAGAAAAAGCGTTACCAGAAACAGTATCAGGCTGCGAAACAGGGAAAGGCTGCGAAAGATGCAGTGTTTGTAAATGCACAGCGATTTACGGAGAAAGCCAAGGCAGCAGTCAAGGAGATTGTGGCGCAGAACCGGAATATCCTTCTGACGATAGGAGTTATGGTTCTGCTTTTTGCATTGATGGCAACGAGTCTGTCAAGTTGCGCTGCATTATTCCAGGGAGGTTCCAATGCCATTATTTCTACCAGTTATTCCAGTGAGGATGAAGATATTTATGCTGCGGAAAATGCTTATGTAGCATTGGAAAATGCACTGAATGAGCAGATCAATCAGATGAAGGCAAACCATTCCGACTATGATGAGTTCCAGTTCCAGATTGATGAGATTGGACACAACCCGTATCAACTTATTTCTTACTTGACAGTCAAGTATGGCGGTTTTACCTATGCAGAGGTTGCAGATGAGATCCAGGAGATTTTTAAGGAACAGTATGGGTTGTATACGGACTCGACACGAGAAACTGTAACAGAAAAGAAAAAGGTCAGGGTTGGGGAATCACTGGGACAGGTGGTAACCAGCGGATATTGTAACTGTTCAATCTGTTGCGGGCAGTGGAGTGGTGGTCCGACTGCAAGTGGCGCATATCCACAGGCTAATCATACGATTGCAGTAGATGCTTCCAATCCATTTGTGCCTATGGGAACCCATGTCATTATGAATGGAGTGGAATATGTAGTAGAAGATACGGGAGCATTTGCAAAATATGGTGTTCAGTTTGATGTATATTATGGTGATCATGCTTCTGCATCAGCACATGGGCATCAGACCTGGGAAGCGTACATAGCAGACAGCAACGGAAGTCAGGAAGTAGAAGTAACAACGACAAGAGAAGTGAACCGTTTGGATGTAACACTCACGAACCATAATCTGGATGCAGTTTTAAGAAACCGTATGACAGATAAGGAACAGGAGCAGTATGACGCTTACAACAAATACTATGGAAATCGTGATTATCTGTTTGACCTTAACTCAATTCCGACAGGCGGGGCAGGCTTTGGATATGATATTCCGGCAGAAGCACTTTCTGATCCGCAGTTTGCCAAGATGATTCGGGAAGCAGAAAAATATCTGGGTTATCCGTATGTGTGGGGCGGTGCATCTCCATCTACCAGTTTTGATTGTTCCGGTTTCGTATGTTGGGTAATCAATAACTGCGGAAATGGCTGGAATGTAGGAAGAACAACGGCAGATGGGCTTCGGTCTTATTGTTCCTATGTATCTCCATCGGATGCAAAGCCAGGAGATCTGATCTTTTTCCAGGGAACTTATGATACGCCGGGAGCGAGCCATGTTGGAATTTATGTAGGAAATAATATGATGATCCATTGTGGAAACCCGATTCAGTATACGAGCATTGCAAGCTCTTACTGGCAGCAACACTTTATGGCATTTGGAAGGCTTCATTAGAAGGGAGTGATGGAATATGAACATGCGATTAAAAAAGGTTCTGGATGATATTCAGAAAACTGAAGATAAGATTCTGGAATTACAGGAATATGTAAAGAAACTAAAAATCCAGAAAAAGCAGATGGAGGATGCAGAAATCATCAAGGCGATCCGTTCCATGAAAATGGACAGCCGAGAGATGCTGACTTTTCTGGATGGGATTCAGAACGGAACAGTTACCATGCAGTTTGATGAGGAGGGCAATCTCTCTATGGACAGTTCCGAAACAGACGCAAAGAAAGAAGAAAGTCTGGAGAGAAATGTGGCAACCGGACAGGTAGAAGAAAGTGAGGATTTGGAAGATGAAGAATAAGGTAATGAAAAAAATTTTGATGGTCATGCTGTCAGCTACGATGCTGATTGGTTCTGCCAGTGTGACTGCTTTTGCACAGGCAAATGAAAATGCAGAGCAGACCGAAGCAACAGAGCAGGTCATAGAAGAACAGCCTGCAGAGCAGCCTGCCACAGAAGGAACACCGTTTTCTACACCGGGAAACGGACAGCTTGTGGATGATAAGGAGAATGACAATACCAAGCAGTTTCTGACTGTACAGACAAAGAATGGAAATACCTTTTATATGGTCATTGACCGTTCCGGTACTTCTGAAAATGTGTACATGATGTCACTTGTGGATGAAAATGACCTGGCAGAGTTCTTAGATGAAACCAAAGAAACGGAAAAGAAAGAGGAATCTGCGGTTGTTCTTCCAGAAACGACTACAACACCAGAACCGGAAACTACAGCACAGCCGGAAACAGAGGTAAAGCAGGAATCTGGCATTAACAAGATGATTGGATGGATTGCTTTGGGAGCAGTTGCAACGCTGGCATTGGGTGGTCTTGGCGTGTTCGCTTTTGGAAAATTGAGAAAGAAAAAAGAGGACGGCATTGTAGAGGAAGGGCTGGAATTTGCTGATGACAGTTACATCAATGAAGATGAAGAAAATGCAGAGAATCAGCAGAAATAACAAAAAATCATAAGGTATGGAGAAAGGGCAGTTCTTTTGGGACTGCCTTTTTGACAGGAACAGGAGGAAAATATGGCAAAATTTTTAGTGATTGCAGAGAAACCAAGTGTAGCACAGAGCCTTGCAAAGAATTTATCTGCATATCAGAGAGAGGACGGCTATCTGGAGGGGAACAGTTGCATTGTCAGTTGGTGCCTGGGACATCTGGCAGAATATGCACCACCAGAAATTTATGATGAAAAATATGAAAAATGGCAGTTTGAGGATTTACCGATCATCCCGGAAGTATGGAAAGTGCAGGTATCAGAGGATAAAAAGAAGCAGTTTGAAGTATTGTGCAGCTTAATGAATCGGGAAGATGTGGCGTATCTGGTCAATGGCTGTGACGCCGGGCGAGAGGGAGAACTGATTTTTAAAAGAGTTTATGATCTGGCAGGCTGTCAAAAACCAGTGAAGCGTCTGTGGATCAGTTCAATGGAAGATGAAGCAATTCAGAAAGGCTTCCAGACCTTAAAGGACGGGAAAGAATACGCAGGTCTTTGTAATGCTGCGGTGTGCAGAGCGCAGGCAGACTGGCTGATCGGAATGAACGCAACGAGAGCCTATACAACCAGATATTTTAAACGCCTGGTGGTCGGCAGGGTACAGACACCAACGCTTTCCATGCTGACAGAAAGAAAAGAGAAAATCGAGCATTTCAAGAAAGAAGCCTATTATAAGGTTTCTCTGTCAGATGGGAAACTTACAGTAACATCAGAAAATATCCAGTCTGAAGCAGAAGCAGACGAATTAAGAAAACTTTGTGATGGGGAAGAAGCAATGGTTACAAAAGTAAAAAAGGCGCAGAAACGAATTTCACCGCCGAAACTTTATGATCTGACCAGTCTGCAGAGAGAGGCGAACCGTTATTTTGGATACACCGCTCAGAAAACACTGGATATGCTGCAGGAACTGTATGAGGAAAAGATGGTTACATATCCGAGAACGGATAGCCAGTATGTAACGGAAGATATGAAAGAAACGGTAGAAACACTTGTAGATGAAATGACAGATTTTCTCCCATTTTTGAAATCTGAACAATCTGGAGGAAATGCAGAGCGTGTAATCAATAATACAAAAGTATCAGACCACCATGCAATCCTGCTGACAAAAGAGGCAGTAGAAAAAGGTATGGGAGGACTTTCAGATGGAAAGAAAAATCTTATGATGCTGATTGGACAGCAGCTTGTACAGGCAACCGGAGAAGATTACCTTTATGAGCAGACTGAAATTTCTGTACAGTGCAAAGAACATGAATTTGCTACGAAAGGAAAGCTGCCTGTGCAGATGGGATTTAAAGAAGTGGAAGAAGCCTTTCGGAAATATTGTGTGAAGGATAAGAAATCTGATGAACCAGATAATAAGACAGGACTTCCAGAAGTGTATGAGGAGGGAATGATTCTTGTTTCTGTGAAAGCAGAGAAGAGTACCCATTACACTTCCCCACCGAAGATGTTTACCGAAGATACTCTGCTTGCTGCGATGGAAACAGCGGGAAATAAGGAATTTGATTCTGAAACAGAGAAAAAGGGACTTGGGACACCGGCAACCAGAGCTAATATTATTGAGAAACTGGTGTCTTCCGGGTATGCAGAACGTAAAGGAAAACAGATTCTTCCTACGGCGGCAGGCTGTGAGCTGATTCATGTAATGACGGAGAATCTGAAATCTGCAAGCCTGACAGCAGAATGGGAGAATCAGCTTCTGATGATGGAAAAGGGAAAAATTCGGGATGATGAATTTATGGATGGGATTGTATCTATGATTACTGAGATCCTTTCTGTATGCAGGGCGATTCCAGAAGAAGAACGAAGTCGTTTTCAGACTGCAAGGGAAGTAATCGGGAAATGTCCAATATGCGGTTCCGATGTATATGAGGGTAAGAGCAATTATTACTGTTCTGACAGAAGCTGTCCGTTTGCTTTATGGAAGTCAAATAGGTTTCTGGAAAGTATGAAAAAATCAATGGATAAAAAGATGGCTGTGGAGCTTCTGAAAAGGGGACGTACTCATATAAAAGGACTGTATTCCAAGAAAAAAGACAGCAAATTTGATGCTGACCTTGTACTTGGGGTGGAAGATGGAAAAGCCAGATTCAGTCTGGAATTTCCTAAAAAGAAAACAAACAGCAACAAAAAGAAAAAATAAAGAACTGACGGAAGGAGGAATAAGGTTATGGCTCGATTGGAAGATATAAGAGGTCTTGCAGAAGCACATGCATCCAGTATCAGCAGTTCGCCCAGGGACTGGATGAACTATCTGGATACCGCAGCCAGATTATACCGATACCCATTTATGGATCAGCTTCTGATTCATGCACAGCGTCCACAGGCAACTGCCTGTGCGTCGCTGGAATTATGGAATCAAAAAATGTTCCGGTGGGTAAACAGAGGGGCAAAAGGAATTGCCCTTATAGATGAAACCACGCAGAAAACAAGACTTCGATATGTATTCGATGTTCAGGATACCCATATGGTAAATGGTGGAAGAACACCGTATCTGTGGAAACTACAGGAAGAACAGCAGGAAGAGGTATTGCTTCACCTGGAAGAAGTTTATGGATTGGAAGCGAAAGATACGAAAAATCTTTCTGACGCTTTGATGGCAACCGCTAGGTATATGGTGGAGGAAAATCTGGAGGAGTATCTGGATGGTCTGTTGTATGTGACAGAGGGAACCTATCTGGAAGAACTGGAGGAAGATACCATCCGCAGTGAGTTCCGAAGTCTGTTGACGGACAGCATTTATTATACACTTGCTTCCAGATGCGGACTTGATCCAATGGAACGGCAGGAGGAAATGGATTTTGTACATATTACAGATTACAATTGCCTCTCTGTGCTGACATTCATTGGAAATGCCACAAGCAGAGCGAGTGAATCAGTTCTGGTGGATATTGGAAGATATGTACATCGCATTTCATTAGAAGAAATGAAAAAAGGTATTGAAAATTCAGAAGAAAGGAATTATAATAACTTTAACACGTTAATTCGTGAAAGCAAAGAAAACAACGATACTATTACAGAAAAAGAATATTCACAGGAAAATGAAGGAGGAAATGAGTATGGCACTGACATATCATCGAAAAGGGGATTATCTGTTTCCAAACCTGACAATTCAGGAAACAGAAGCACAGATCGGGAAATACGGAATGTTGCGGAGGACATTTCTGAAGGAGTACAAGAACAGCCTGTACCAGAGCCTGTTGCTGACCGGGAAATTGAACAGCCATCTGGAGGAGATCGAGAAAGCGGCACAGGAGAGATTGGAAGTACTGATGGAGAAACTGTTGGAGAAGAATCCGGCACCGTCGAAAGAGGAGAACCCGATGGCGTGGGCAGCACATATGAACAGTCTGACGGCAACAGCGGAAGAGAGCATCTTGACGGAATTGGTATACAGTTAATTGAAGATACAAGTGAAGATCAGTTAAGTAAAGCAGAGGAAGAAATTGCCTCTGCTTTATCTTTGCCAAAACTTCCGTCTGTAAATGAACAGAAACGAGAAATTGAAAACAGAGTAGCTGCCCTTTATGCAGGAGAGATTGCCATTCCAAGTGAAGTGGTCGATGAGGTTTTAAGAACCGGAGGAAACCGAAGCAAGAGCCAGCTTCGTATTATCTATAATTTTATGAGCGAACAGACACCGGAGGAATATACGGAGTTTGTGAAGCGGGAGTATGGGACTGGTGGAAAAGGCTTTGAAATCAATGGTATGGAGTATTCGGTCTGGTTTGATGAAACCGGATTGCAGATTGCAGTAGGACATACGGTTACAGATCAGATTCTGGATAAGGTGTTTTTATCCTGGGAAGATGTGAGTGGACGTATCCATCAGCTTTTGAAACAGGGTGAATATGCACCGCAGTCTGTACTCGATGTTGCAAGGGAGAACGCAGTAAAGGAACATGCCCAGGCACTTGCCTATATGAAAGCGGATATGGCAGAGGGTGTAGCGGAACTTGTTTTTGATGAAGAGGATTTACCATATCTTCGCAGTATTTATCCGGAAATAACAGATTATCTGGAAGAAAAGTTGTCAGATTCACAGTGGCTGTCAGATATGAATGAGCGTCTGGAAGGACTGGCAATGGCTTATGAGGAAGATAGAAGCATTATGCGGTTCCGTACCTATAACCCAGTCAGAATATCCAGTCAGTTCCAGAAATTTGCAGTAGAAGTGGTTCCATACAGTGCAAGGGATGGCTTTACATGGCAGGAACATAAGGTGTTTATTACTCAGGATGAAATAGACGCTTTTCTTGCCGGTGGAGGCCCTTATTCTGATGGCAGGCTTTCTACCTATTCGTTTTATCTTCTGAATGAAGATGATAAAGCGAGAACAGATTTTATTAAGGAAAAATACGGTACAGGTGGTTGTAGCCACGCTTTATGTGGTGCAGATAATTCCCATGCAGATTATGACGGAAAAGGGTTGAAACTGGAGAGAGGAACCTATGGGAATCCAGATACTTCGGTGTTGCTTCCCTGGGCAAAAGTGGCGAAAAGAGTCGGTTATCTGATTGATAATCAACAGTTTTTACATTCTGCTGATTATTCCCGTATGCCAGATTATGAAAGGGAACGAATTGCAGGGAAAGTGATTAGCTTTTATGCAAGACTGCCAGAAGAAATTGAGCGTCCATTTAAACAGGATTTCTTCAATGAAGAAGCAAAAAAAGAATTACCTGCTATGCTGAATGATTCGGAACAGGCACAGAAACTGTTACAGGCGATGGACGATGCACTGGCAATGCTGCCATTGGATTTTGAATCAGTAAATGAAACTTATGAGAAGAAATTACAGCTTTTAACAGAAGTACATCAGTATGTGGAGGGCAGCTATACGATTTTCCCGGCACAGGAAGTAGCAGAGCAGACGGAAGGTTTGACAGGATACCAGATGTCTTTATTTGACATTATGAGTAATTCTGAACCAGAGGAAATTACGGAAGAACCGGAAGTAGAAGAATCGGCTGCAGAAGTGGAAGAGATACAAAATGAAGAACCAGAGGCAGATCCGCATATGTCCTTTGAAGAAGCAAAAGAATTGTGGGAAGATGGCTTTTATGAGGATGATTATGTATTAAAAAGTCGTGTAGGCGAACTGATCTATGACAGTATGGATACAGTTGGAAAATCTGTAGAGGATTTTTCCGAGGAACAGATGGCTGTTATCCGAAAGCTGGCTGAACAGGAGCGTATGTTAGAACCAGTACTGAATCCAGACTTTTCACCGGAACAGATACAGTTGGTTTCTGACATTTCAGAAAAAATCTGGAATGATAATGACAGATGGCAGGAGGATATGATCGAGCCATATACAGATCATGTCATGAATCCAGAAGAAATTACCAGAGTACGACAGGAACTGGATTTACAAGAATCAGAATCTGAGCCGGAATCTGTAATTGTACAGGAACAGTGGGACGAGAATGTATTTGAATATCAGGGGTATCATTTTGAAGCAGTGGGGATTCTTCCGCAAGGTCTGGAAGGGAAAGAACTGGTAAACCAGACAAGAGGAAATACAGAATTGCACTTGACTACCTACGAGCGAGAAGATGATATTTTATATTCCTATGCAGGATTCTACGAAGCGAGTGGTTCATCAAAAGCTGATATTTTCCGGTGTATGGAAACCGGACGAAATTATATTCCAGGGGAGAACGAACTGTTTGGCTATGAGGGAGAATTTTTACCATATCTGCAGAATGAACAGGTGCAGGAACAGGAACCTCATAATTTCCATATTACAGACGATGACCTTGGTGCTGGCGGTCCGAAAGCAAAGTTTAAAGCAAATATGGAAGCTATCCGGCTGCTGAAGGAACTGGAACAGGAGCAGAGATTAGCAACATCGGAAGAACAGGAAGTGTTGTCAAGATATGTTGGATGGGGCGGTATTCCACAGGCTTTTGAAGAAAGAAACAGTGCCTGGGCAGAGGAATACACGCAGTTAAAAGGAGTCCTCACGCCAGAAGAATACAGTGCAGCAAGGGCATCAACGTTGAATGCCTTTTATACTTCTCCGACGGTTATCAAGGCTATGTATGAAGCACTTGGAAATATGGGACTGAAACAGGGAAATATCCTGGAGCCATCCTGTGGAGTTGGTAACTTTATGGGACTTTTACCGGAAAGCATGAGTGCTGCAAATATGTACGGCGTGGAGCTTGATCCGGTTTCCGGGCAGATCGCGAAACAGCTTTACCAGAAGAACAGGATTGCAGTACAGGGATTTGAGGAAACCAGTTATCCGGACAGTTTTTTTGACTGTGTGATTGGAAATGTACCGTTTGGGGCATATCAGGTCAGTGACCGCAAGTATGACAGATACCATTTTATGATTCATGATTATTTTATTGCAAAATCCTTAGACCTGGTACGTCCGGGAGGAGTGGTGGCAGTTGTTACATCAAGCGGTACAATGGATAAACAGAATCCGGAAGTCCGACAGTATTTTGCAAACCGGGCAGATCTGCTAGGGGCAATCCGCTTACCGAACAATGCTTTCCAGAGAAATGCCAATACCAGTGTGGTTGCGGATATTCTGTTTTTCCAGAAAAGGGACAGGGCTGCAATCACAGAGCCAGACTGGGTACAGTTAAAAACCACGTCAGAAGGCTATACAGTCAATTCCTATTTTGCAGATCATCCGAAAATGGTGCTTGGGGATTTCACAACAGAAAGTACCCAGTACGGAAAACAGGAAGTGACGGTAAAGGCAAAAGAGGGAGCAGATCTGGCAGAGCAGTTAAAAGAAGCGGTAAAGCATATCCAGGGAACTATTACAGAGCAGGAGATTTCGGATACGGAATTGGAAGAAAAGGTGGTATCCATACCGGCAGATCCGAACATTAAGAACTTCAGCTTTGCACTTGTCGGAGAGGATATTTATTACAGGGAAAATTCTGCTATGAATAAGATGGAACTTCCCGTTGTGACAGGCGAACGTGTCAGAGGTATGGTTGCCATCCGGGATGCAACAAACAGGCTTTTGGAACGGCAGTTGGATGAATGCAGTGATGAAGAGGTTGCCAGCTTACAGGCTGAGTTGAATCAGGTTTATGACAGTTTTACTGCCAAGTATGGACTACTCAGCAGCAATGCAAATAAAAGAGCGTTCAGCATGGACAGCAGCTATTGCCTTTTGACTTCCCTTGAATTTCTGGATGAAAAGGGCGAGTTGAAGCGGAAAGCAGACATATTTACGAAAAGGACGATCCGCAGGGCAGAGCCGGTAACATCGGTAGATACTGCAAGTGAGGCACTGGCGGTATCTATCGGGGAAAAGGCGAAAGTGGATATTCCTTATATGATGGAGCTTACAGGGAAAACAGAGGAAGAGGTCACAGAGGAGCTTACAGGTGTTATCTTCAAAAATCCGCTTACAGATAAATGGGAGCCATCCGACGAGTATCTTTCCGGGAATGTCAGGGAGAAGCTGAACGTTGCAAGGCAGTTTGCAGAAAACCATCCGGAATATATGGTCAATGTGCAGGCACTGGAACGGGTACAGCCGAAAGACCTGGATGCTTCCGAGATTGAAGCAAGGCTTGGTGCAACATGGATTTCTCCGGACTATATTACAGAGTTCATGGCAGAAACATTCCATACACCACGACACCATATCAATTATGAGCGTATTAAAGTGCAGTATGCGGAAGTGACTGGACAGTGGAATGTAAAGGGAAAGAATGTGGATAGCAGCAATAATCCACTTTCCACATCAACTTATGGAACACAGAGGGCAAATGCTTATCGCTTGTTGGAGGATGCACTGAATCTGCGTGACACAAAAATTTATGACACAATACATGATGCGGATGGGGAACACCGGGTACTGAACCGAAAAGAAACTACTCTGGCGCAGCAGAAGCAGGAACTGATCCGGGAGGAATTTAAAGAGTGGATTTTTAAGGATATGAGCCGACGGGAAACGCTCTGCAAAATTTATAATGAACGGTTTAACAGTGTAAGACCAAGAGAATATGATGGCAGTCATATCCAGTTTGTCGGAATGAATCCGGAAATTAAGCTGATGGAGCATCAGAAAAATGCAGTGGCACATATCCTTTATGGAAATAATACACTGCTCGCACACTGCGTAGGTGCAGGTAAGACATTCCAGATGATCGCAGCCGGTATGGAGAGCAAGCGTCTGGGACTGGCACAAAAGAGCCTTTATGTGGTTCCAAACCATTTACTGGAACAGTGGGGAAGTGATTTTTTACGCTTATATCCGGGAGCAAATATTCTGGTGGCAACGAAGAAAGACTTTGAACCGGCAAACAGAAAACGGTTCTGTTCCAGAATCGCAACAGGGGATTATGATGCGGTCATTATTGGACACAGCCAGTTCGAGAAAATCCCGCTTTCCAGGGAAAGACAGATTGCATTGCTGGAAGATCAGATTGCAGATATTACATTTTCTATTGAATCAGCAAAGACGCAGGTCGGGGAGCAGTATACCGTTAAACAGATGGAAAAGACGAAGAAAACCCTGAAAGCAAAACTGGAAAAATTAAATGACCAGACACGAAAGGATGATGTTGTGACTTTTGAGCAGTTAGGCGTGGACAGGCTGTTTGTGGACGAGTCACATTATTACAAAAATCTTTTTTTATACACTAAAATGCGGAATGTGGCAGGCATTTCACAGACCGATGCACAGAAAAGTTCAGATATGTTTATGAAATGCAGGTACATGGATGAGATTACCGGGGGAAAAGGAATCACGTTTGCAACGGGAACACCCGTATCAAACAGTATGACCGAATTATACACCATTATGAGATACCTCCAGTATGATACTTTAATGAATATGGGAATGGGACATTTTGATTCGTGGGCAGCGACTTTTGGAGAAACAGTTACAGCAATCGAATTGTCACCGGAAGGGACGGGCTATCGTGCAAAAACACGATTTGCCCGTTTTTTTAATCTTCCGGAACTGATTTCCATATTTAAGGAAACAGCAGATATTCAGACTGCGGACATGTTGAATCTTCCTGTACCGGAAGCAGAATATATCAATGAAGTATTAAAACCGAGCGATGAGCAGAAAGAAATGGTGGAAGCATTTTCAGAACGTGCAGAGCAGGTTAGGGGAGGTGCGGTAGATCCAAGGGTAGATAACATGCTCAAAATTACCAATGATGGAAGAAAATGTGCATTAGACCAGAGGCTTTTAAATGATATGCTGCCAGATGCAGGGGAAAGCAAGGTAAATGCCTGCGTGGAGAATGCTTTCCAGGTATGGGAGGACGGAAAAGATACACAGGCTACCCAGCTGATTTTCTGTGACCTCAGCACACCGAAAACTGACGGAACATTCAATGTTTATGATGATGTGAGAAATAAGCTGGTGGAACGGGGAATCCCGAAAGAGCAGATCGCATTTATCCATGAGTACAATACGGAGGTGAAAAAAGCGGAGCTGTTTGCAAAGGTGCGGGCCGGGCAGGTAAGAATCTTGATGGGTTCCACTCCAAAACTCGGTGCTGGTACCAACGTCCAGGACAGACTACTTGCACTGCATCATCTGGACTGCCCTTGGAAACCGTCAGATCTGGAACAGCAGGAGGGACGTATTCTCAGGCAGGGAAACCAGAATGACAAGGTAAAAATCTTCCGGTATGTAACGGAAAATACGTTTGATTCGTACATGTGGCAGATTCTGGAAAACAAGCAGAAGTTTATTTCACAGATCATGACCAGTAAATCCCCGGTGCGTGCCTGTGAAGATGTAGATGATACAGCCCTGTCCTATGCAGAGATCAAAGCACTGGCAACAGGAAACGAGTACATCAAAGAAAAAATGGATCTGGATGTGCAGGTAAGTAAACTGAAACTTCTGAAAGCAAACCACACCAGTCAGATCTATCGTCTGGAATCGGATATTGCAAAGCGGTATCCGGTACAGATTGCAGCATTGAAGGAGAAAATTGCCGGTATGCGTGTGGATGCAGATGTGGTAAAAGAAGTAGATTTACAGGATAATGACCACTTTGTAATGACAGTCGGTGGAAAGCTGTATACCGATAAAAAGGAAGCGGGAGTTGCACTCATTTCAGCAGCATCCGGTTTGAAGTCCGTAAAATCAGCCGGGCAGATTGGAGAATATCATGGTTTTGCACTTTCTTCAGAATATAATTTCCTGTCGAATACTTATACCATGACGATCAAGGGAAAATGTTCTTATAAGATTGAGTTCGGAAAGGATACTCTGGGCAATATCCAGAGGATTCATAATGCACTTTCTGCAATCGGGAAAAAGCTGGCAGATACCGAGCAGAATCTGGAAACGGTACAACAGCAGTTAAAGACTGCACAGGAAGAGGTACAGAAGCCATTCCCGAAAGAAGCGGAACTGAGTGAAAAAATGGAACGTCTGGCAGAATTAAATGCCATGCTCAACATGGATGAGAAAGGGGGAGAAAATCTTCTGGCAGATGAGGGCATCGGGGAAAACCCGGAAGTAAACGTGCCAGAGGAACGTCAGGACAGAATCGCAGACAGTGTTCATAAAACGTCTGTTCTGGAAAGACTAAAAGAACAGAAACAGCAGGAGCAGACAGGCGAAACACAGCAGAAACCAAAAAAGAAACACGAACAGGAGTTATAAAGGATATCCCGTCAGAGTGACCAGAGCTTTGGCGGGATTTTTCTATGGAGGATTTGATTATGGCAAACAGAGAAGAACAGTTAAAGCAGATTACAGAGCAGTTGGAACAGGGTGTTGCAGAAATATTCACATCAGAAAAATATACGGAATATCTGAACACAATGGCAAAGTTCCATAATTACAGTTTCAATAATACATTGCTGATCGCCATGCAAAAACCGGAAGCAACACTGGTAGCGGGGTATCAGGCATGGCAGAAGAAATTTAACCGGCAGGTAAAAAGAGGAGAAAAAGGCATCCAGATTATTGCCCCGGCTCCATATAAAGAGAAACAGGAGATTGAAAAGACTGATCCGGAAACAGGAGAGATTGTGATTGGGAAAGATGGACAGCCGGAAACAGAAGTAATAGAGCGTGTTATTACAAAATTCCGGGTCACGACAGTATTTGATGTCAGCCAGACCACAGGAGAACCAATTCCAGAATTTGAGGTATCAGAACTGGAGGGGGATATTCTGATCTACCATGATTTTATGGAAGCATTAAAAAGGGTTGCCCCGGTTCCTATCCGCTTTCTTGAGATTGATGGGGAGGCGAAAGGCTTTTATCAGCTTGTCGATAAATATATTGCTATCCAGCCTGGCATGAGTGAAGCACAGACCATGAAAACAGCGGTGCATGAAACGGCACATGCAGTATTGCATGATCGTGACCAGATGGAAGCGGAGGGCATTGTAAAAGACCAGCTTACAAGGGAAGTGGAAGCTTTATACTCAGCATTCCAAAATGTTAATCATTTTAAAGAATGCTGAGAAATAAGGAACTTTACTACTAAAAGATGAGCATTATTCGTTAGCGCAATCCACAAATCCTTGCCATTTCATCTTCACTGCCCTCCCACATTGCCGCTTCATCAGGTATGGGTGTTGGAACAGATTCCATTGCTCCCCGAAGCTGTTCAACAGACTGCTTTGCATAGTAGTTTTTGGTTGTATCAGTCCTGGCATGTCCTAACACTGTAGAGACAAGTTCAATGGCGATCCCATCCTGGTAAAGATTTGTGGCCCTGGTCCGCCGGAACATGTGGCAATGGACTGAATCTGGAATGCTGATCCCTGCCTCGCTTACCAGAGCTGCATATTTTTTAATAATCCTCTGGACATTTCCAACGGACATCCTGTCTGTCACACCTTTTATCGTTGTGGAAAATAAGTAGGCTTCTTTAGAAGAATTGCTGTGATATACACGCATATACTCCTTAAGGTGTCCAGCCGCCTTGGCTGTTAATTGTATGGTTCTCTCTTTGTTGCCTTTGCCGGTTATGAAAATATTTGGATGTTTTGTTTCTGCCGTGATATCACATAAGCGGATGTTGAGCAGCTCACTGACTCTTACAGCTGTATCGTAGAGGAGAATCAAAATAGCACGGTCCCGTACACCAAACTTCGTATCCGGCGGTGCGGACAGTATTGCGGCAAGTGCATCCTCGGACAGAACAGGCTTCTCCTTTTTAATGGTTTTGCAGGGTGGTATCTGGCTGACCGCCAGGGCAACTGACTGGATGGATATGTCCATATCTGAGGCATAGTTCAGATATGCGCGGATAGCCGCGACTCTCACGTTTACAGTTGATGGCTGGCTGCCATTTGCAAGCAGATATTCCCTAAAATTATAAATGCATTCCTTGGTACAGTCAGAAAACTGAAAGGTGCTTATGGATTTGCCTGATTCACCTACAAGGTAGTTTTTAAATATTGTGAGGGAATCCCTATAGGATTCTGCGGTAGCCGGGCTGCGTCCAACCTGCTTTACCAGATATACATTCAGGAAGTTCCATGTCTGGGAAAAGAACAGCTGGCCAGACCGTATCTTTTCCGGTTTATTCTTCATAGGGAACCACCTCCGGAATAACCTTTCCCGACACTGTATCTTTCTCCCGGATAGTATCAAATGCCTTTTCTACAAGATGATAGTAATAATACGTTTCATCAGGGCTTTTATGTCCAAGGTATCTGCTTAAATATGGGAGCATAGTGTTTGTATCAATTCCCTGGCGCATCCACTCATTAAATCTCTCCACTACAAAAGCGTGGCGTAAACAGTGGGGCGTCGGGTGTTTATCAAGTGTTCCGGCAGCTGGCAGCATAGCCCAGTGACGGTTAAAACTTGACTCTACTCCGGAACACGAAACAGGCTTATGTGGGTCTTTTCCTGGAAAAGCCCAGTCAATTCCGGGGAAAAGCTTTTCCTGGCATTCTTTATAGCTTTTAAGTACTGGAAGGCTGTCCTGTGGAAGATATACAAGGCGGTCTTTGCTGCCTTTTGAGCCAAGGATAGTAAGGATCCCTTTTTCCAGGTCTATATATTCCCACTTTAGCAGCCGCCCTTCTGACAGACGCAGCCCACAGCAAAAATACAGGAGAAAAAGAATCTTGCACTCCCGGTCGAGCCTTAACTGCTCTGAATTATGGGATGTGCGGATATCCATTTTCCGCAGCAGCTCCTTAACCTCATCTTTTGACGGGATGTAAAGGGCCGGACGGTAAGCCTTGCAGAAAAAATTAGGGATGTATGCTTCCTGGCCGAGGGAAAGGATATATTCGCTCAGCACTTTCACGATCGACATACGGCGGTTATGATAGGCGTCTCCTTCGCAGGGTCTGGCTCCAGACCATTTGGCGGCCATCGCATAGGTAACTGTTGCCAGTTCCGGGTAATTCTGTACGCAAAAAGTATCAAAGCGTTTTAACAGCTTTTCTTCGGCATGATAGGCATATCCATCAGCCCGTTTTTGTTGTATAAGCCCTTCGATATGATGTGCCAGGCCGCTTTCAAAAGTATATGTCATGATAAGACACCTCCAAATTCCAGAGGGCAGAGCCTCATTTTATCTTCGTCACGTTCGAGGTATACCTCAGCAGTTTCCTGACATGCATGCCCAAGGGCATTAGAAATATCATCAAGCCTGTTGCCTGCCCGGAGCATTCTTGTGGCAAATGTCTTCCGTGTCATATGGAAGCCCTGGCCGGCAGACAGTTCAAAACCATATTCGGCAAGTATTCTTTTTAAAGCCCCGCGGCATGCCGTTGTAACTTTAAGCGGGATATATGGCGCCTGATGGCGGATAAATATATATCCGTTACCTGCGGCAGCCGATTCCGGACGCCCATCCATGATGTATTTATATACTGAATTACCTACGTCTGTCGGTACTGGAAGCGTGATTGCTTTTCTTGTTTTCTGCTGGATGAAGGAGACCGTTTTATTTTTCCAGTCGAAATCATTTACCTGAAGCTTTAGGATGTCTGCACCCCTGATACCCATCCGGAGTCCGAGCATGACCATGGCTGTGTCCCTGAGTTCTATGGGGGTGGAGGCTTTCTCACGGTATTCATATATTTTCTTAACCATATCATCGCTCAGGACATCAACGATGCTGCGACGGGGAGCGCAGCCTG
Organism: Blautia caccae; assembly: GCF_040095955.1. Classification (NCBI taxonomy): domain Bacteria; kingdom Bacillati; phylum Bacillota; class Clostridia; order Lachnospirales; family Lachnospiraceae; genus Blautia; species Blautia caccae. The sequence continues at coordinate 134,884 of NZ_JBBMFP010000013.1, forward strand.
CGGATACCGCAAAAACAAGTGTCGGCAAAACCAGATCCTGGCCGGCCATGTACCGCAGAAGCTGGCGGAGTTTAGACCCATATGCATTTTTACTCTCCGGGGTCGAGTGGACATCCTGGTTATGGAACGCTTTCACCACATCCGGCGTTATGGACATTGGATGATCTATCCCGTTGTCTTCAAGATATTTGAAAAAACTGCATCCGGCAGCCCTGCACATGGTAAGTGTATTATTGGCCATCCCATCCCGCCTGCGGCTCTCTATAAAACCATCAAGAATGGTTTTGCTCCATGACGGGAGTTGGTCGGACGCACGCTTTTGGCCTGCAGTTATGTTAGATTCCATTGTGCCCTGGAGATACTTCCCAAACATTCTGATCGTGTGTGAACGGCGGGCCGATATGGAATTGCCGGCTTTGGCCTGATCCGGACAATCCGGAAGCATATCTGTCCATAGGGTTACAGTTTCTGGTGAATGTTCCAGACGGTTAAGTTCCAAAAACATAAAATACCATGTGAAATCATTGCGGTAAACAGCTTTTGATGATTCCATGTATTTCCAATCGTTCAAAGCGTCAAGATATTCTTCAGCTTTATGTTCAAGATGTACACTGGGATGAAATGCGGCGCCTGTTTTGGGAAGTTTCATACCAAGCAGTATTTCAACGTTCCCGCCAAAAAGAACCAGCTGATAACATTCCGGTACATCTCCACGGCGGTGGAGATATTTCATAAGCGCTGTCATGGCACATACGGCGTTCTGACGTCTGGCGGTAGAGTTGCGGGATTTGCAGTAAGTATTCCAGTATTCGATAAGAGTATCTATGGTTATTGCTTCCGGCTCTGTAATGCCAAGGGAAGCCGCAAGCTTAAAAAACTCTTTGATGGCAACAGAATACGTATGGTAATAGCAGGGATTCTGCCTGACCGCATAGTATTCTTCCAATTCATATGTCAGGCGAAAAAAGGATTCCGATATTTTGCTCCGGCAGAAAAAGCTGTCTTCTGAGCGGCAGAAAGGACTTTTGATATCTCCAAAGAGCAGATAATGCTCAAGGCGGAACAGGGCATTTCTATATTGAGAACACGTCTCATAAGAAATTTCCTGTTTCTTAATCTCAAGCCAATCCAGCGCGGCATCCATTGAAAATGGAATGCCCTTATCCATCAGGTGTTTGAAGAATGTCATGTAACAGGTTCTGTGCATGTCTATATTTTTACATGCACTCTCTGGCTGCTTCATCATATTGAGAACTGATGAAACAGCATCTAAATAGTTTATTTGCATATCAAATGCGCTCCTTTCCGGATTCCCATCTGAGGGGAAAACCTAAGAATAGCGTATCTGATAATGCTCATCTTTTGTACAAGAAAGTGAGGATTTATGGGAAATAGTTTAAAAGATCAACATTATAAAAACATGGGTATAAGGCTTCAAATGGATACATTAACATTTGAAGCCGAAAGTGTTGCTTATGTGGTATGCAACCATTTTGGACTGGATACATCAGAGTATTCCTTTTCCTATATTGCGAGCTGGTCTTCCGGTAAAAATATGAAAGAGCTTCGTGCTTCTATGGACACCATTCGTAAGACTTCTGCTGATATGATCGGACAGATTGAGGAAAAACTCAAGGAACTTCAGGTCGAAAGACCAGAGCAGGAAGTAACTGTTGTGGAGCAGATAGAAGAATTGAGTGCCATGCAGTATGCGGAGCAGACCATCAACCGGCTTGAACAGGAACGGACGATTTTCAGTAATGACCAGAGGAACCTTATCGTGAATTTTGCTTATAGACTGGATAATAGGGAAGCAACGGAAAAACTGGCAGAGAACCTTGCTGAATCTATTCTGGATGGAAACAGAGAAGCGGTACTAAAACTGATTGGAGAAGCGGAGAAACAGATTGACAGTCTGCCGGATTCGATGATCGGTTTATCAGAATTGCATGAAGCCGGATTTTATTCAGAAAGTATGCTTCCGCTTACCAGGGAACGGGCAGTGGAATTGCACCATGAGGGAGTAACGGTTTATGGACTGACCGGAGCAGTTGGCGGTCAGGAACAGTTGCAAAGAATTATGAATCTGGAACTGGATATTTTACAGCATGACGGATTATTCGGAGTGACGAAATTTGAATGGGAAAATTACCGGAGAAGTCAGGAAACGGTTATGACACCGGAAGAAAAAGCAAAAATCAAAGAAACACTTCTTTTAGAAAGTGATGGAAACCGCTATGGAATTTACCAGATCAACAGTAGACAGGAAGAAAGAGGGTATCAGTTTTTAAGTCTGGAAGCGGCAAAAGAAATGGGATTTACCGTAGATGGCAAAGACTATCAGATGGTTTACAGTGAAAGACTGAGAGAGGCTACGACACTGGATAATCTCTTTGAGCGTTTTAATATAGAACGACCAAACGATTTTACCGGGCATTCCATGTCAGTCAGTGATGTGATCATTATGAACCGGGGCGGCAGATTAACCGCATACTATGTAGATTCTTTTGGATTTACAGAACTGCCGGACTTTGTAGCACAGAGAGCTGAAATGTTAAATGCCAATCCAGTAAAAGCATATCCGGAAGTTTATATGGGAACTTTGGAAAAGGCTATGCAGGAGAGAAATGTAGATGCTTACCTGGATTCCAGAAAACTGAACATTGACTGTAAAAATGCAATTGAACAGGCAATCACAGAGGGATTCGATGGTATGCGTTTAAATCCAGATGCTGCAGTAGGCGTGTTTGAAAAATACGGGGAAGAACGGGTTGCATTTGTTCTGGCAAATACATTGAAACAGCTTTCCTATGATGGAAGATTTTCTGATGGCAATAAACGGTGGGCAGATGGCATTGATATTCCGGAAAATATCAGTCGGGGAATGGATCTGAACAGGGACTATATTGTGAGCAGCCATCCGGTAGTCCTAAATGGTTTTATTGACATGGCAAGAAACGAAATCCGCACCCGGAAATTGGAAAAAGTGCTTGGTGTAAAAAATCAGCATATCACTGAAACTACAAGAGGGTATGAAGCAGAAGGACATACAGGCACCTGGTATGCGATGGATATGAAAACATATCATGGGGAGCGATTCTTCCAGATGCGAAATGAGGAATACGGTCAGGACGTGGCAGATATTATCGTATCGGAAAATGGGACACTGGTGGCAGAGGACATCTGGCATGGATTTGATGAAGGAGCCAGGGAAGCTATTTCAGAATATCTGGAAGAAAATGGTGCAACGGTGTATGACCTGATAGATCTTCCAGACCAGGCAACAGTCATCTTAGCAGACGGAACAGTTATGAAAATCATGGAACAGCAGCCAATCAGTACAGATACATGGGAGCCGACACTGATCGGACAGAATCTGCGGGGTGAAGAACAGAAATTCAGCTTTTTCGAGATACATAAAGTCAGAGAAAATAATGGCATTGACCTGAAAATGCCAGAAAATCATTATATTGACCAATATTATGTGATCGAAGATCTGGCAGCAAAAGGTGGGATGAAGATCGAGCGATATAAGGATTTGGGAGCTGCCCTTGGAGCATATTACTCTCTGCCTAATCATAAAATGAAAGCTCTTGGAATTGAAAATACAGCACCGTTGCGAGGTAGTCTTGATTTTATTCAGTGTAAGAATGGAATAGATACATTGATTTATGATTGCCAGGAAGTGGAAGGATGGCTGAATCCGCAGATATACAATACTTTTAAAGAGATAGGAAACAGTCTGGCAGTGCATGATACAGAGATAGCATACCAGATTGGAGATCAGTATTTTACAATTCAGACGGTAGAAGATGGTTATGATTATACATTCTATGATAAAGATTATCTGGAACTGGATGGCGGCGTTTATGATGATCCGACTATTTCTATTACTGAAGCAATGGAGAATATTTTGGAAGAGGATGGACTTTCGATAGAAGATGCAAGCGTGATGGATTATGAAGAAATGTATGCAGAAATTGAATATGCAGAAGAAGAGAGACTGGAGAAGATACAATTTGAACGTACTTGCCCAAAGGCTTTTTTTGATGGTTATGACAGGGAAGCGGCATTAAAAAGTTATGAGGGAATAACCGTACAATTTAAAATGTCTGGTATGTATTTAACAGTGCAACCGACGGAGGATGGCTATAAATACCTGGTTTATGATCAGGAACTTCATGAAATTTCAGGAGATGCCTGTGGGAATCCAGAAGATTCTATTCAGAAAGCAATGTATGCCAGCTTGAAAAATGAAGGATTGGAAGATGTTGAATGTGTAAAAGTTGATGACAGGGAGTTTCGGGATAAGGTAATCAGTCATTCTAAAGAAGTGCTGGCCAGTGGAGATGTTCGATTCACTTCGGAACTTGGCAGATGTGAAACAGCATTGAATGGGATGGACAGGGCAGAAATTGAATATGAAGTTTTATTTCATGCAAGAGCTGTTCTGGAAGAAATGGGACTGGAAAATGAAGTTACATTGATTGGGGCGAGAGTACATGGTTCCAGAAGCAGAGATGACCTGTATCGTGCGGATTCTGATCTTGATGTGGTGCTTTCTTATCGAGGAAATATTCGAGAGGATAGTTTTTTTAATGAATTGAATTCGTATGGTATGGCAATAGCAGGCATTAAAGTAGACATTAACCCAATCTTAGAAGAAAGAATTACTTTGGCAGAGTATATAAAGGAATCGGAAGCCTATCTTGATCAGCAGGAAATCAGGAAACTCGCAGTGGACTTGGATAATTTTAGTTACGAGTATGATACTTATGAATATAAGGATACTGTTGAAAATAGGGACGAACAGGTCGAGAAAATCACAGAAGATATTTTGCACAGGGAGACAGCTGGTTTAAAAGACTGGCTGACTGAGGTGTCAAAAGAATCGAATATAGACAGTGATGTAATTACTGCCCGGTCATTACTTTCACGTCTGGAAAATGCAGAAACACTCTCTATTTTTACTAGACCGTTAGAGCAGGAGCAGACAGAAGCCACGATCACTTTTTATGTTGCAGAGTGCATGGAATTTCCAGTTATGGGTGAGTACCACGAAAATCTTACTTTGGAAGAAGCCTTACACATTTATGAAACCATTCCCGCTGAACGTATGAATGGGATAAAAGGTGTTGGATTTGAACTGCACGATGGAAGTGATTATGACGGACCGTATGATCTTATGCGACTTGGAAAAGTTGACAGGGAAGGAGTGGAGATGATTAAACACTATAAGGAAAGTCCATTAGTTCAGAAAGCAATGGATGATGTGGAAAAATATTTTGCCAGGAAGCAGGAACTTACAAAAAGAACAGAACAGGCAGTTGGAGATAAGCCTATACAGAAAGATAATGTTTCACATCCAAAGAGCAGAAAAGAATCTGTTCTTCAGGCACTCCGGGAACGTCAGGCAAAAATAAAAGAGCAGGAACAGACTGTAACGAAAGAAAAATCCAGAACACATAAGAAGGGAGAGGTGTCATTATGATGGTAAGATTTGAGGAAGATGAATATATTGCTGTTGCGATTTTTGATGCGGGTGACAGGATTCAAACAATGAATGCTATGGATGAAATTTTTTCCTATCTGGATGAAGATATGAAGTATCTGATATTTACAACAATCCAGAAGCTGTATTATCTTAGCGATGAAGGATACAAAGAGCTGGAAAGAACCGTAGAGATTTATAAAGCAGACTTGGAGGTGGATGGAGAATGAGTAGAAGTCAGTTTGCAGTTTATCAGTTAAAAAAGAAGCCGGAATTGAGAAACCTTCTTTTCCGTACCTATGAAGAACTTGCACAGGATCAGATTCCTGTGCAGGTGAAAAATTATGAACAGGTGTATCTTGGAACAATGAAATCGGGAGAAACGCCAGAGCAGATAAAAAAGGAGCTGGAGAAGAAACAACCACATAATTATAAAGGTCATGCAATCAATACCAGTGACGTGATGATCTTGAATGATAATGGTATCGTGACTGTTTACTATGTAAATAAAGATGCTTTTATAGAGATTTCTGATTTTATGAAAGTTGCATCTTCGGAAAACGGTGGACTTACGAAGGATACGGTTGGCTATGAAATAGAGGGAAAAGACGGATCATGGGAAGTAATAGATTATCTGCTGGTAGAAGGCAAGAATTATTTCCTTATGGAACATGAGCAGTATGGGAAAGATGTTGCGTATGTAGTCTTGAACCAGGATGGCAAAGTGATTGTAGATAGCACATATAATGGATTTGATGATGCGGTAAAACAGAAGATTCTTGATTCTCTGCATCCGCCGGTGCAGGAACAGACAGGAAATAGTAAACCGAAACTGGATAACTGGCAGAAGTATCTGGAAAATGGGGAATACCTGAGAAGTGCGGAAATTACAGAGGAAGCAAATTACAATATGATTGACGGACTTAAAAATAATGCAGCACCGAAAGAGAAAAAGAATCGTCCCAAAGAATCTATCCTTGCAAAATTGAACGAGAAAAAGGAAGAAGTCGCAAGGCGCAGTGGACAGAAAGCTATGCAGCAGGTAATGGGACAAGATATGGAACGTACAAAAAAATAAAAATGAGAAGCTGGTCACTTTGTTGTGGCTGGCTTCTTTTTTCACATATAAAAAGACTGGCCAGTGACGAATGCTTCGGTTAAGGCTAGTCTTTGTAGTGCGTTGCAATATCTTCAATTTTACAATCCAGAATATTACAGAGTGTATTGATGGTGTTCATACTGACACCCTCATTATTCTGCAAGCGGTGTATCAGGGACTTACTGAAATGGTATTCTTTATGAAGTGTGTACTTTGTAATACCTCTTTCCTGCATGGTAAGCCACAATTTATCATATTTAATCAACGGCTATCTCCACCTTTTTCTTGTCTTTCCCTCATTATAGGGTTAAGATAGAAAGTAACAAAGGTTCTGTTTTCGGAACCCATATCTATGAGGAGGAGATGGATTGAAAAAGCAGAGAACAAAAGGAATTGTACTGGTAGTCGTTTGCTTTATATGCGTGATGTGCATATGTAGTGGATTTCATAAAGCACAGTCGGAGGAACTTTCGGAGATTCCAGATGCAGTTAATAGTACGAGATTTAACACTACGGAACATTTAACGGTTGTAGCAAATCAAGAGGAAATTGCTGATAAAGAGGAACTGGCAAAACAGATTATAAAAATGTGCCGGGAAAATTCTTTTCAGTCTATAAAGTTTTCGTATGATATGGTATGCCCGACAGAATTACAGATTAGTGTATATAAGACAGAAAAAGACCTTAACGATAATAAGCAATTCTGTGAGATAGCGTATTTATTAGATGAAGAAAATGGGGAATATGATATTATCCACAACCCTGAAAAATTTATATTATATGTAGATGGAGAAAAGGTAGAATAAAGAAATAGAGGTTTGCTTCCCTGGCTTTATGGAAGAACCTCTATTTTTTATGAAAGAAGTTGGTTATGATTTTTCTTGTGTATGTTCACGCTGGCGATTTTGAACTTGTGAGGTTCCAAGAATAATATCTACATTGGAACATACTGTGCGGAGTTCTCGTTCATATTCACGCCGGGCATTAAAATCCTCACGTTGCACTGCCTGTAATTCTGTTAAGCGATTCTTTTCTTCACGCAGCATTTTTAATGTAGGAAGTTTATTGCCCTGTGATTTTTCTTTGAGTATTCGGAGGGCAGATTCATAGAGTGTAAGTTCTGCCCGGTGATCATCGTAAAATTTTTCTTTGTTCCGACTTTTGCGGTAATCAGAATATATGGATTTATTGGCAAGATACTGTCCGGTATAATGAATCTGTTCATTGACATTCTTCAAAGTATCCTCTGTGGTTTTGAGAGTATTTCTGGCATCAGTGCTTTGAGCAGAGGCATCGGAAAGAGCTGCATCTAAATCTTCTTTGGATTGAAAGCCATGCTCCTGTATATAGGCAACTGTCTGAGCCATCATTTTCAGGTTAGACAGTTTTACTTTTTGAGCATACGCCTGACTTTGCTGTGCTTTAATACAATGTTGCAAATCTGTTACCAACCGCAAATCAGATTTTATAAAGAGGAAAGTATGTGGAGCTTCGGCAGTTGTAGCAGTGTGGGGAGAAACTGGTTGAGTTAAGGAATTAACAACTTGGGAAATATCAGGAACTGGATTTTTAGTAATCTGTGCGGTAGAATTTTCCTGAAATATTTGCAGAAGATGTTTTTCCTCATAAAGTGTACCAAGGCTTCTTCCAGTAATGTATTTACTGCGGTTGGGATGCAGGTAGCTGTATCTGCCACGACTGACTTTGAATGTAATATTATATTTTTTGGACAGCAATCTGGAAAATTCTTCTTGCGATGTTGCCTGTGAAGCAACCGTATCAATCGCATCACGAAGATATTGCTTCTCGGTTTGAAAAGTAGTCTGCCTTGGAGTCAGTCCTTTTTTTTCAAGTTCTGTATTGTGTTTATCGAGATTTTTCTGTCCTCTGCGTTTTGCCCAGTACTCTTTTTCAGATATTTTCCTTTCCGCAGGTGTTAGAAGGTCTACCTGGTTCAACCCATTGGCGGTACACATATCCATGACTTTTTGCTTCAAATAGATTCGGTATCTATCGGAAAGATGATGTTTATATCCAGCTTTGGAATCCCGGTCAAATTCCATATAGGGCTGAGGCTCAGTGTCATATTTGCGTATGCTGTTGATTACGATATGCACATGAATATTGCCACTGCCATTATGACCGTCAGTGTGGGTACAGACAAGTGCCTGGTGTCCGGGAAAGTTCTTTTTGGCATATTCTACGCCAAGCTGCTGTGCCAGTTCTCCGGTCAATCCATGTTCGTCCCGGTCTTTAGGATCGAAGCTGATGATATAGTGGTGGGACTTAATTTCATTGTAAGATTGGTTCTTATGAAAATAAGCATTTGTTTCCTGACATTCTGCTGCAAAGGTAAATGGATCGCAGTTTATACCGTCAAGGTAATATTCCTCACGAATGAGCATATGACCGTTTTCATCAAGAATGGGTTTCTGCGTATATTCGTCATGCTGAAAAATCAGATAACGTTCAGCTTCTCCATAATCTGCATTTTTACTTGCGATATGTTTCAGTATTGCCATGAAAGTCACCTGCCATTTCCATTACCTTATATTTCATTTCGTATAAATCTCGAAGTCGCTTATTTATTTCTCCACGCATTTCTTGAGAAAGAATGCCGCCCTGGTTAAAATATTTTGCAATCTGATTGAGGTTGCTGCCTATCTTTCCAAACTCTGCGAGCAGTTTCTTTATTTCTGGAACATCAGCAACTATTTCAATTTTGGTCTGTACTTTTCCTTTTAAAACTTGTGTTCGCACATAAGAAGCCAATGACATATTAGCTTGTTTGGCGGCAGTTTCGATAATTGAAAATTCTGTTTCAGTGAAACGAACGGTAATACGATGGTTACGATACATTTCTTCCTTTTTTGGTCTTGCCATATTTTTAATCCTCCAGTTGTTTTTGTAAGTAAAATTCACAGTCTGCTGTGAAAGTTAAGTAATAAAAAATTATTACGCTGTGACCATGCAAATGGGAACCAATGAAACAATCATTGATTGTGCTTGAGGGTATGGGGAGCAAAATCCCCATCAAGTTGCCTGCTGTCAGAATCCGGGAACCGGGTTTCTGGCAGCCAGGGCGAAACTTGCTCTAAGAAAGAAATCCCTCTACTAATAAGGCTTTGGAAAGCCTGTTTACCAACCCTCAAAATGAAAAAAATAAAAAAACACGAAATGCAGGTTGGTAAATACCCTCTGCCGAGCTTTATAGGTAGAAGTAATTTTTTCCGGGAGGTGTAAAAATGGCAGAGAAAGAATTACCAACACCAGAAGAAATGCAGGAGATGGCAGAGATAGATATTAGAACGGTAGACACAAGCAGTCTGGTAGATATAGAGCAGGTGCAGATACAAACAGAACTGCCACAGGAGGAACGGATTGCAGATTATATTAGGCAGATTAAAAATCCGTATTGCTATATCTCCCATGGAATAGCGGTAAAAATAAGTTTTACTGGAAAATGTACACTGGAAGAAAGCCTGAGCAGGTGTATCTCGTTATGAAAATGAAGAAAAACAGGATGGAAAGAAATTTAAAAAGAATGAAAAAAGGTATAGCAGTGAGCCAGAAGTTATGTTAATATGGTGTTGGGTCAAAATTTAAAAGCATTCAAGAAGCCATGAATTTCTTGGTTTACACTGCCGGATGGCATAGTAAATTAGGAGGTTGATGGCTTTATGTATTTCAATCAAAAGTCTATATTAGCAGCGGACTATCTCAGACTCTCCAGAGAAGACGGAGATAAATTGGAAAGTGATAGTATCCGCAATCAAAGAAGTCTGATTAACGATTTTGTAAAACAGCACCCAGAGATCACGTTGGTCGATGAATATGTTGATGATGGTTACAGTGGAACAAATTTTGAACGTCCTGCATTTAAGCGATTGCTTGAGGATGTGAAGAAAAAGAAAATCAACTGTATTATCGTCAAGGATTTATCCAGACTGGGAAGAAACTATATTGAAACAGGAAGATACCTAGAAAAGATATTTCCGTTTCTTGGAGTAAGGTTTATTGCAGTTACAGATCATTATGACAGTGCAGCAGAATCGGATGATGCAGACCAGATCATTGTTCCTTTTAAGAATCTGATAAATGATGCTTATTGCAGGGACATCTCAATTAAAATCCGAAGTCAGTTAGATGTAAAAAGAAAAAATGGACAGTTTATTGGCAGCTTTGCCGGGTATGGCTATCAGAAAGATCCAGAGAATAAAAATCATCTCATTATAGATGAATATGCAGCAGATATAGTCCGATATATTTTCAATCTGAAAATGGACGGTTACAGTCCTCAAAGGATTGCAGAGAAGCTGAATGAAATGGGAGTGCTTCCACCAATGGAATATAAACGAAGCTGTGGTATGAATTATAATAGTGGATTTCGTTCAGGAGCCAAGCCTAAATGGGCGGTCACAACTGTAAATCGCATTTTGACAAATGAGTTATATACAGGAACAATGGTTCAGGGAAAGAATCGTAAAATCAACTATAAAGTAAAAGAGTGCAGACCAGTAGCAGAAGAAAACTGGATTCGTGTAGAGAAAACGCATGAAGCGATTATTGCAGAGGAAATATTTCAGTATGTACAGTCATTGATGGAACTGGATACTCGCACAGCACCAGAGGAAGAATCCGTATATATTTTTTCGGGATTTTTGCGCTGTGGAGATTGCGGGCAGAACATGGTGAAGAGAAGCACAACAAAAAATGGAAAGCGGTATTATTACTACCATTGTTCTACATATAAAAACGGAGATGGATGCAGTTCACATCTGATTAGTGAAAAGACGGTTCATAAAGTTGTTTTGGATGCTATACAAAGGCAGATTGCCTTATTGGTAAATGCGGAGAATATCATTCAGAACAGTGGAATGAAAAATTATAAAAAGACAGAACTGGATTCACTGGAAAAGCAGTTGGTGGTTCTGCATGAGGAAGTAGAGAAGTATAAAGATTTAAAAACCCGGTTGTATCAGGATATGTTAGATAACATTGTGACGAGAGAAGAATACCATGAGTATAATCGGAGATTTACAGACAAGCTGCATAATGCGGAAAAAGCAGAACGTGAATTAGAGCAGAGGAAAGAAAAGGTATCTGCGGAGGGAAAACGGGAACACCCTTGGATTGAGGATTTCAAGTATTATCAGAATATTACACAGCTTGATCGTAAAGCGGTAGTTACTCTGATTGATAAAATCATTGTGTATGGAAAAGACCGTCTGGAAATTTGCTTTAAGTATGCAGACGAAATACAGGAAATGACAGAAGCAGCTCAGAATATTCGGGAAATGGAAGAAAGGGAAGGTAGATTTAAATGCGGTGCGTAAGTTATACAAGGACTACATCGTGCAAAAATACAAAGAAAATTCCATCAGATATTATCCAACAGCAGAATGAACATATTCAGAACTATATACAATCACATGGTTGGAAGCTGGTAGCAAAATACAGTGACCGGAAAAAGGATGAAAATGAAAATACAGCTTTTGAAGAAATGACGGCAGATGGGATTAACCGTAAATTTGATATGGTGGTAGTAGATAGTGTTGACCGTTGCGGAAAATATATTTCCTGTGCGGAAGATGTACTGGTTAAAACATTCTTTCCGGCGGGACTTCACTTTGCGATAGTACAGAGCGATTTTTGCAGTATTGGAAAAAGCAGGGAAGAAATAGACGAGTATTTCAGAAAAGAGAAAATTGCGGTACAGGTAAAGAGTATGCGTGAATATGCGATTCGTGAACAGGTAGAGGGATATTATACAGTTCACGATGAAAAATATGGATACATACTTTCAGAAGATAGAAAAGAATTAATTGTCGAGGAAGAGGCTGCGAAGATTGTACGGGAGATATTTCAAATGACATTGGCAGAAATCTCTATAAAAAAGATAGTAGCCATTCTGAATGAGCGAGGAGAAGAATCTCCAATGGTACATAATGCGAGAGTGGGGCATAAGCACTGGCCGCATTATGAAAATAAGTGGAGCGAAGGTGCTTTGCGGAGGATTTTAGAGTGTACAGCATATGATGGCTATTGGCAGAAAACAATCAACGGAGAAGTTTGTACGCTTTCAATAACACCAATACTAGATGAAGGAGTTTTTGAACAGGCTAGAAGACTTATTAAAAGTCGAACAACTACAGATAATATCATAGGTGGGAAGCCGGGGCCATATGTAAGAAAAATCTATGATGAAGCAACTGGAAAGCCGTTGTACCTGAGAAATTTCCGAAGTGGTGACGTTGCTTTTGTGTTCAATCCGCAGATGAGTGAATTACCAAAGAAAAGAAAAATTTATATAGAAGAAGCTAAGGTTACAGAGGCAGTAAAAAATGCAATTTCTCTGGAAATGGATATGGCTGAAAAAATGAAAGCATATTTGCAGACAGAAAAAATGCAACAGCTATTACAGAAAGAGACTCAGCAATATTCAGAAAAGGCATGGATGATATTCCAGGAAATGGAGCAGGTAGAGAAAGACCGTATTCCTTTATATGAAAAATTCCGGGACTATGAGATTGGTCAGACAGAATATCAGGAGAAAAAAGAAGAAATACAGGCGCAGTTGCAAATGTATGAAAACGATTTTGAAGGACTGATGGACAGGCTTGCAAATATGAAAAAGGCTTATAGCGAGGAAAATGAATGGATAAAAACATTTCAAAGGGAAGAGTTACCGGAGAAGCTGGAAAGTCAACATGTTAAAAAATGGGTAGATAAAATAATTGTTTCAGATTTAAGAGATGTGCATGTATACCTGACAATGCAGAACTGGAAGAATTATTTTCCAGAAGAATGGATGGAGGAATAGCAATGGCAAGGAAAAGCAGAAGAAATAAAAATGTTGAGGCTGTTAGTAATCAGATTATAGAAAACTGTGAGAATCTGATAGATACCGGAGCGTATATTCGATTATCTGTTGAAAATGGTGGAAATGAAACGGACGAAACTTTAGTTGTACAACAAATGCTGGTTGAAAAGTTCATAGAGGAGCATCCGGATTTAAAATTGGCAGGTACATATATAGACAATGGATTTAGCGGAACTAATTTTGAACGACCAGGCTTCTTGAAACTTATGGAAGATGTCCGGTCAGGAAAGATTCAGTGTATTGTTGTAAAAGACTTATCACGTTTTGGCAGGGACTATCTGGAAACAGGATATTATCTGGAAACGATTTTACCAAGGTTAAATGTAAGGTTTATCGCAATTACAGATGATTATGACAGTTCCAGAAAAGAGGACAGGGAAAACATCAGTGTTCCATTAAAAAATATGGTTAATGCCATGTATGCAAAAGATATGTCAAAAAAGATTCTGGCTGCAAAAGATGCACAGCGAAAAAAGGGAAATATTACTTTATCAAAAGTAGCATTTGGATATGTCCGTTCAGAGGACAGGCACAGACAGATTGTTGATGAAGAGGTTGCACCATTTGTAAGGATGATATTTCAGTGGTATATGATGGGAGTCAGCAAAAAGAAAATTGCAGATAGATTAAATCTCATGGGAATTGCAACACCTGGACAAAGAGAAAAAACTGGTGTATTGACTGTTCCGTTAGAACAGACAAAGTGGAGAACGGATACAGTAGATAAGATTGTGAATAACCCTACATATGTTGGAGATATTGTAACCGGAAAGTTGAAGCAGTCATTGTATAAAGGGATAAAGCAGTATAGAACTTCGCCGGAGGACTGGAATGTTCAGAGAGATATGCATACGCCGATGATCGCAAGGGATGATTATGAAGAACTGCAGGAAAGGTCAAATAAAATAAAAAAGGTCACAAGAAACTGGCATTTAAAATATATGGAGGACAGAGAAAAATACAAAGACTGTTTTCCCGGTATGGTTCGATGTGGAGATTGTGGACGTCCAATGTATTGTGTCCGCTATACCCATAATTATAAGACAATGGAGAAAGTAGGAATTTATTATACCTGTTCTGCTCAAAATTATACGAATAATTATTGCAGTCAGAAGATAGAAGAAAATCTGCTGAAGATACTTGTGATGGATCAAATTCAGATTCTTATAAGAAGTATGTGTGACAGAAAAAAGCTGTTACAAAAATTGAAAAGTGATTCCAGTGAGAAAAATGCTTTTTATGAAGCAGGTGCAAAAGTGCGAATGTTGGAAAGAAAAATAGCGCAGGCAGAAGAAAAGAACACTGTATTGTATGAGGACTATGTAGGTGGGATTGTAGAAAAAGAGGACTTCGATATGATGAAAGAGCGTTATATCCGGGAGTTACAAAATCTGAGGGATGATTTGCAAATTGCAAAACAGAATCAAAGAATGTTGGAGAAAAAAACTGACAGATATATGAATATGGTCAGCAACTTGGAGCAGTATCTTTCTGACAGGAGCTTCAATGAAGCACTGGTACAGGAACTTGTAGAATATGTGGAGATATATAAAAACGGAAGCATTCATGTGTGCTTCAAGTGTGATGATAAATATAAACAGATAACAGAATTGATAGAGGGTGTTAAAAGTGCGTAAGAATGGATTGTATCTGAGGTTATCTATTGCAGATGGAGATTTGGGAAAAGACAATAAGGATGAAAGTAACAGTATTGATAACCAGAGAACGCTTCTTGTAAATTTTGTTCAGGACAGGGATGATCTGTCAGATGAATATATAGAGTATGTGGATGACGGTTATTCGGGAACTAATTTTGAACGTCCGGCGTTTAAACGCATGATAGAGGATGCGAAAACTGGGAAAATAGATACGATTATTGTAAAAGATTTTTCACGATTTGGCAGAGATTATATTGGTGTAGGAGATTATCTGGAGCAAGTACTTCCAATACTGGGAATCCGTTTTATCTCATTAAACAATAATTATGACAGCAATGATTATTTAGGAAAAACTATGGGAATGGATATGGCAATTCACAACTTGGTCAACAACCTTTATAGCAAAGACATTTCTAAAAAGCTGAAAAGTGCATTGAGAGTGAAATGGAGAAATGGTCAATGGACTGGTGGGAAGCCTCCATTCGGATATTTGCGAAATAAAGAAACTGGAGAATGGCTGATAGATTCGGTAGCTGGAAAGTATGTAAGAATGGTTTTTGATAAAGCAATTGAGGGATGTAATACTTCTCAGATTTCATATTACATGAATGAGCAAAAGATTCCTACGCCGGGAAGATATAATAAAGAGAATGGTCTTACGCATTATGGATATAATCAAAAAATGCCAGAGTCGGAAATTCTGTGGGATTGTGGCATGGTTCGAGCCATTCTTGGAAGATATGAATATACAGGAGCTTTAGTGCAGGGAAAACGACAAAGTATTGCGGTTGGCAGTAAAGTAACCAGAAAATCGAGGGATAAAGATGTGGTTATTACAAAAAATGTTCATCCGGCAATCGTGTCAGAGAAAGAATATGAAATAGCAAAGGCAACTATCGCATTTATGAAAAAACCAGATTACCGGGGTACAAGAAAGTTTGCATTGAAAGGAAAAGTCAGATGTGGGAATTGCAGACGATCAATGGTATTGATGGAATCCGGTGCTAATGACAGGGTATATTGTCCACATAAAAAGATGACAGGAAAATTTGCCAAGTGTTCAGACGAAATGGTTTCTGTTTCAATTATAGAAGGGCATGTATGGTATGCTTTAAAACGTGTCCTTTATGTATTGGATGCTATACAGTTGGATTTTGAGGAAAAGACAACTAATTTGGATAGTGTCAGAAGAAAAAAGATAAAACAGCTAGAGGCTGAGAGTAATGTGTTAAAAAGTGAGAGAATACGTCAGTATGAATCGTATGCGGAAGGTATTATAACGAAAGAAAAGTATATGATGAAAAAAATGCAGATTACGGATCGAATGAATGGCATACAGGCAGAGATAGAAACACTCACACGTTTATCGGCGGAGGAAGAAGCATATAAAAGTAAAGTGGCATCTGCTGTTGAATTACTGGAAGGGGAAATGCAGCATGAGAAGATTACAAAAGAACTTGTAAATGCCACGATTGATACAGTTTATGTATATGATAAAAAGAGGATAGAGATAGTATTCAGTTTTGATGATGTTCTGATGAAAGCAATAGAAAAATACCAGAAAGGGGTAAAGGAAGCATGACATTTAAAAATTTTGTATGTAAAGGAATCTTAGTATTTGCAGGGCTGCTTCTGCTTGGATGGATTGGAAAATATATTTATATGGTGGATGGGGAAATTGACTGGTTCAGATTTATGCTGGTTTACGGAGTGCCAGTGGGAATCCCACATATGTTTATTATAATTCCCTGGCATTGGGATTTATCCGGTATCCTTGGAATGGTTGCTCTGTGCGTAATTGTAGGCGGGATATTTGGTTGTGTGATTGCAGCATGGCTTGGAATCCGGGCGGTATGGTATATGGTGGGATTTCCAATTAGCAAGATTGTGGCGATACATAAAAGGACTTGCTAAAAATAATAGTATGAAATATGACCACAGGTGTAAAGTGATATGCCTGTGGTTTTATTTTGCCATTTATATGATGCGGAAGATGTGATAAAATATCAATCAATAAATCAATGGGAGAAATGAGATATGTTAGATGATGAAAAATGCCTGTGTGGTTCAGGACGCTTGTATTCCATGTGTTGTAAACCGTTTAGTGGACAGGGAATAGAGAATTATAAAAAAGAAATCGACAGCAAAAATTATATTAAAGCGTATTATGTAGCTGTGGCGATGCTTTCTGATTATCTGGAAGATGTAAGAAAGCATACGAACAGAATATTGAAGGATAACCCTGTAATTGGAAGATTTGTGTTACATAAAGATGTAAATGCACTATCGGAGTTGGCAGATCGTATTTTTCACTGCATACCAAAAGGAAATACAGATAACTGGGGAGAACGATTTGAATTTATAAAAGGATTGGTGGATGCAGAGGACTGGAAGAATGAATGTGAATATTATCAGCTATTGTATTATGAACTGAATAATGATAAGGGAAAATTCTCAGAGCAGATTGAGGATATTGTAAAAAATACAAAAGTGGATGTACATACAGACCAGAGAATGTTGGAACTGTTGCGGTCTGTCATTTTACCGTCAGGACAATTAACGGAGCTGCTTAAATTGGATGATATTTTGATTGAAAAGACGGATAGTTCCTTAATGAAATTGAAATATAAATTTGATAAGGCAATACAGCTTGCATTGGTTTCTGATAATACAAGTGCGAAAAAGATTGCAGATGAAGTGATGGCAGAACTGGAAAAAGAAGATTTATATACAGAAGATGAAGTGTATTCGCAGGATGTTATTGCAATGATGTATGAAATGTATCATAACTTTGATCCAGACGTAAAGTGGCTGGAAAAAGCATTGCATGTGCGTGAAAAAATGAACATTAAAAAGTTTACTGAAGCCGGAAAGGTAAAATATTATTCTGACATTGCCTATACATACTGGAAAATGGGAAATTATGAAGTTGCAGAACAGGATTTTTGCACAAGTCTTGAGTATGCAAAAACAGCATTTGCACAGATATATTTGTTGGATTGTTTGGTAGAACAAAAGAAAATCAAAAATCTGAAAGAGTATCTGGAGAGTGTGGAATTTGAAGATATGGGAGCCGATAGCATAGACTTTCTTATAATTGTAGGCAATGCAGCTATACAGCTTAATGATAACGACAGTATAGAACTGATCAAGCGTTATATCAAGGAAACAAATATAGAAGTTCCATATTATAAGTTTTACTTGAAAGAATTAGAGTTAGAATTAGAAAAGAAAAGTGGTAAAATCATGCGACTGCTTAATAAGCTAAGTCCATTGAGAAAGTATCTGATCCTGCAACCACAATTAAACGGAATTGGAATTAATGTAGAAAAAATTTTGGAAGATCTAAAAAAATAGACTATACATGATGAGTGAGGGAAACGTTTTGTGACGCTTCCCTCAAATTTTTTTCTATAATCATTTTCTGTAATAGTGATAAGAAATCCTCCGAAAATTATTTAGTGTCACGCAGACAGTCTTTTATGAGTTGAACAGATTTTAAGATCCATTCCATTTCTTGCGGTGTGCAATCAGATAACAGGTTTTGTATTTTCTGATAAGACGGATCTGAAAAAGTGGAATCCGGTATGTTATTAGTGGAATTACTCGCAGGAGCAGTCTTGTGAATTTCTGTATTGTCATTAAGAAGCTGATTCTCTAATTCCTGAAGCGTTTGAGTATATTGTTCCCTTTCAGAGCCGGTCATTTTGTTTAAGAAAGAAACGTAAGTGCTGAGCTTCTGATTGATTATTTGATTTTTGAATGAAAGAGTAAGGGTGTCAGGAATGATATTTCCGTTTGTATCTTTCTGAGAATCAAAGTTTAAATCCAGTTGCTCGTTCATTTTAAATATAAGTGAGAGCAGATCGGAAACTGTATGAATATCAAAATCCATAAAAATATTGATACTAATGCCCAGGGCCTGTGATATTTTCAAGAGTTGCTCCGGCTTGGGCTTGCGTTCATCAGACTCGTATTTTTGCAAAGTGCTTATGCTTAAACCAGTAGCCTGTACAAGTTGTTCCTGAGTGAACCCATGCATAGTTCTAAAGTATTTGATTTTTTCGCCAACGGTCATTATCGCTACCTCCATAAAGGGATTATAACATATTTTTTACTGTTAAATACACAAAAATATATAAAAATGTATTGACACATACAAATGTATGGTATATATTAAAAACACATACAAAAGTAATATTTAAGTAGAACAAGACATACAAAAGTGATAGCAAGAATGAGTTAAGTGATACTTAAATAGAAGCAATTTTGGAACAAAAATATATGTTAGTGCAACTTAAAGTACAGTTAAAAAACAGGAGGAAAAAGCGATGACAGAAATCATTTTTGGAATTGATCATGGAAATGGAAATATGAAGGGAGAGAATGTATGCTTCCCATGTGGACTTGTCAGATATGTGTCTGAACCGGGACGCTTTATGAATGAAGA
This sequence comes from Blautia caccae, assembly GCF_040095955.1. Lineage (NCBI taxonomy): Bacteria > Bacillati > Bacillota > Clostridia > Lachnospirales > Lachnospiraceae > Blautia > Blautia caccae. The sequence goes on from NZ_JBBMFP010000013.1 coordinate 154,465, forward strand.
TATTTTGGAGTATCAGGGAACATATTATACCCTGTCAGATACAAAAATGCCGTTTAAAGCTGATAAGACAGTAGATGATGATTACTTTATTCTCACATTATATGCTCTTGCAATGGAAGCTCGTAATAAAGGAATTACATTAACGGGAAAAGATGTAGTGCTTGGCGTGGGATTGCCACCCGCAGATTACGGTCAGCAGGCAACTTCATTTAAGAAATATTTCTTAGATCATGCAAAACATGGAATCAGTTTTAAGATGAATGGAAAATCCGTTAATTTCTATTTAAAAGATGTATTTGTCAGCCCACAGAATTTTGCAGCAGTCATGTGTTTTAAGGCAAGTCTTTTGAAGAAATATAGAACGGTAAACTGTATTGATATTGGGGATGGAACAGTTGACCTTTTGGTAATCAGAAATGGAAAACCGGATTTATCAGTTCGTGTCAGTGATCGTTCCGGTATGGCTGTTCTACGGTCTGAAATATCCAATGCGATTCAACAGAACTATGGCATTCATTTGGATTCGTCAGATGTAGAACAGGTTTTAATGCAGGAAGAAACCATATTAGATGAAAAAATCATACTGGAAATTCAGCGAATGGCAGAAAACTGGTTACAGAGAATTATCAATAAACTACATACCCATGTAACCGACTTTAGAACAAATCCGGCGGTCTTTCTTGGTGGAGGAAGTCTTTTACTCAGAAAACAGATTGAAAATTCCCCGGAATTTAAATATGTGGAATTTATTGATGACGTCCGGGCGAATGCGATTGGATATGAAAAACTGACAACAGCACGTCTGCGGAGAGGGTAGGAGGTGCTGGTCATGGGACAGATTAAGGTTGTATTGATATTTAATGAAGATGATGAACGTCAGAGAGAAGCAGGAGAATACTTAAAAACCAAGAAAAGATGCAAGACAGCACTTGTGACAGAATTGGTTCAGGCGTGGATGAAGAATGGAGAAGCAGGAACAGGAACATACACAGGAGCAGTGAGCATAGACGCTATCAAAAAACAGTTACTTCAAGACAAGGAGTTTTTGTTAGAAATAGAAAAATCAATGGGCGGAACGAGTTGTCGAGAAGTCGAGGAAACAGAGCCAGAAGATAGTGATAATCTGGATATGGACGAGGATATGATGCTTGCAGGAATGTCAATATTTGAAAACGAAATTTAAAATGTATCGAAGTACCGCTGAACATAGAATAAGTCTGTTTGGCGGTATTTTTATGCTTTTTTGTTATAGTGGGATATGATAGAATAAGTTTAAATCCTTTGTAACTAAGGGGACCTTGGAATTATAGAAAGAGGAAGTTGCATATGAGAGAAGCTGATTTTTCAGAACGTATTAAGACAATTCTTTGTGAACGTGTTGGGGGCAGATGTTCAAATCCAAATTGTAGAAGGGAAACATTAGGTCCTCATAGAGAGGGAGATAAACGATTATCAATAGGTGAAGCCGCCCACATTTTAGGAGCATCACCAAAGGGCGCAAGATATGATGCGAGAATGACAAAAGAAGAAAGAGAATCTATAAATAATGGAATATGGTTATGTAGTGCTTGTCACACATTAATTGATAAAAATCCAGACGAATATCCAGTAGAAGAATTGCTAAAGTGGAAGATGATAGCGGAATATGAACAAGAACGACGTCTGAAGGGAGAAGATATAGTTTCTTTTCAAAGCCAGCAGATGGAAAGGAAAAAGGAAGCATTAAAGCAGGTCAAGTATGCAACTGATTGCTTCCATGATTTGTTGGAATATTCATATAAATATTGGAAAATGAATTTTGCACAATCTTTTTCTAATCCGATTGATTTACAAAATGAAATAGATGATCATCATTTTATGTATGAAGAAGAATTGCTTCACATAAATAAATATCTTGAAAAAAGGGATGATCTTTATGAGGCGCTAAATCAACATTCTCTTGACTTGGGAAAACAAGTAGTAGAATTGTTGAATGAATATATAAATTTGACAACATTCCAATATTATGATGATGGTATAGGAATGGCTAATAATTATTGGTCTTCATTTTTTAATATGATTTCTAAGAATATAGATAATTTAAGAAAGATTAAAAAGGAAACAGATGATATACTATATTCTATGTATTCAGCTTAAACTGACGGAATAAACTACAATATAAAATCGTAATGGACAACATCGCAAGGAAGCAAGACCGCAAAAGTATAAAAGAAGGGTGCAGAAATAATAAAGTTTCTGCGCCCTTAAATTATTTGCCTGGTTTGTAGTTGCGTAATGCAGTTTTGGTTGATTTTATAATTTCCAGTAAAAATTCTTTTTCCTGATTGCTACAATCAGAAGTAAGCTCTTTTATATCGGCATCAAATTTTGAAACCAGTACAGGCGTATTGTCATATAAAAGCTGATCTACAGTAGTATCAAGGCTTTGAGCAATGCCGAGCAATGTTGCAAGGCTTAATTTGGTATGTCCGTTTTCGATACTGCTGACATAGGTAGGGGCAACGTCGATCATATTTGAAAGTGTTTCCTGAGTCATTTTTTTTGACAGACGTGCAGTGCGGATCCTTTTACCGATAGCAAGATAATCAATTTCTACTTCCAAACCTGTCACCTCCTAGACTTTGACTATTAGTTAAGATTTATTGCGAAACTCTACACACATTTGATATTCCTTATTGTATTCCCAAAAAAGATATATTATAATGAAACATAAGTAGAAGTTTAATGCAATTATTCACATGTAGTAGAAAAAAGAGCAAAAGACACCGGGGGCATCAAATTTGGAAAGTATAAATACGGGTGTTGAATTTTATTCAAATGTGAAAGCCTCGGAGGTGGAATGGGTATGGTACCCATATATTCCCTGTGGGAAGATTACAATGTTGCAGGGAGATCCGGGAGAGGGTAAGTCAACACTGATTATTCATGTTGCAGCGATACTAACAAAAGGCGGATATTTGCCAGATGGACAGAAGATAAAAAAGCCAGAGATGGTAATATATCAGTGTTCAGAAGATGGAAAAGGAGATACGATAAAACCAAGGCTGGAACAGGCTGGGGCTGATTGTAGTAAGGTTGCATTCATAAAGGAAGATAATGATGAATTGACACTGGAAGATGAACGTATAAGAAATGCTATTATACAGATCAGTGCGAAAATGGTTGTGCTTGATCCGATACAGGCATTTATCGGTCACAATGGAAATATGACAAATGCAGTAAAAATGCGAGAAATCTTATCAAAGTTATCCAAGGTGGCAGCAGAAACTAATTGTGCAATAGTATTAGTTGGACACATGAACAAAAGTGGTGGTGGAAACCAATTATACAGAGGATTAGGCAGTATTGACATTGCGGCAGCAGCGAGAAGCATTCTTATGGTATCCAGAGATAAAGAAGAACCTTGGAAACGGTATATGTTTCCGGTAAAATCAAGCCTTGCACCAGAAGGAGAACCGATAGGGTTTGAACTGGATAAGAAAAAAGGGTTTCGATGGATTGGAAAATGCCAGATAAATGTGGAAGAGTTGCTTAATGTTGAGAAAAGCACAGGAAAGAAAGATATTGCTGTAGAATATCTGCAAAAACTGTTATCAGTAGAAGATTTAGCAAGTACCTATATTTATGAAAAAATGAAAGAGTATGGTATTGCAAAAAGAACGGTACAGGAAGCAAAGAAAATTTCTGAAATAAAAGCATATAAAAAAGGTAAAATCTGGTACTGGCATATGGAAGTGGGGGACAGCATATGAACGAACAGGAAAAACATGCTGCAAGCCAGGAAGAACGGAAAGAAAAGATTCGTGCAAGGTATAAGGGCGTGGATCGCAGCGAATTAGAGTTCATTCCTGCGAAACAGAAAGAAAAATTATTTGAAGATGCAGGCACCAAAAGGGTGTGTGCTTATTGCCGTGTGTCTACAGATGATGCCAATCAGACATCTTCATATGAACTGCAGAAAAATCATTATGAAGATATGATAAAGGAACATGCAGGGTGGACACTGGTTGGGATATATGCGGATGAGGGAATTTCCGGCACATCTTTACAGCATAGGGATGAATTTAATCGTATGATCGAGGATTGCAAAGTAGGAAAAATAGATTTAATAGTTACCAAAAGTGTATCACGATTTGCCAGAAATATCGTGGATTGTATTGCTAAAGTTCGTGAATTAGCAAATATGAAACCGCAGGTAGGCGTATTTTTTGAAACAGAGCATATTTACACACTTGATAATACGAGCGAAATGATGCTTGCAGTGTTATCGGCAGCAGCACAGGAAGAATCACATACGAAAAGTGAAATTATGAATATTTCTATTGAACAACGGTTTTCAAGAGGAATATTTCTGACACCCAAACTCTTAGGTTATGATAAGGACGAGGACGGGAATTTAGTTATTAATGAGTCGGAAGCAGATACGGTTCGCTTGTGTTATTATCTGTTCCTGAGTGGCTTTCCTACTTCTGAAATTGCTGAAATTTTGATGGATTTAGGACGTAAAACTAAATTAGGAAATACAAAGTGGACAGGAAGTACAGTTGTAAATGTTCTACGCAATGAAAGGCATTGTGGGGATGTTTTATCAAGAAAAACTTTTACACCTAATTACCTGGATCATAAATCAAAGAAAAATAACCATGATCGGAACCAATATAGACAGACCGATCACCATGAAGCTATTGTGAGCCGGGAGATTTATGATGCAGCGCAAAAAATGCTGGATGCAAGCAAATATATGAAAAAAGGGTATCCATTGCCAACTTTACAGGTAGTAGATCAGGGAGCCTTAAAAGGCTTTGTACCTGTAAATCGTGCATGGAATGGATTTTCGTCAGCAGATTATAAAAAGGCATCATTAAGTGCTTATTCTGAAAACAATAATGAAATTTGTGTAGAGAAAACGGAAAACCGAGGATTTGATTTAAGCGGTTATGAAATTGTGAGGGCGCAGTTTTTTTCAACAAGATTCGATCCGGCAGTAACGATTTCTTCAGGAAAAATTGTATTTAATACAGCTTGTTTGAAAAAATTTGAAGATGTAGAGTATGTAGAATTACTTTTCAATTCTGTAGAAAAGTGCATTGCAGTTCGTCCATGCGAAAAAAGCAGCATAAATGCTATTAAATGGGGAACTATACGAGATGGACGTTGGGCGGTGCTCCCAAAAAGCTGTAAAGGATTTTCAGGGCCATTATATGAGCTTATGGGATGGAATAAAGACTGCAAGTATAAATTGCGAGGACAGTTTTGCGGTACTGCAGATGAACAGGTAATGATTTTTGAATTAGAAGAACCAGAAGTGCTTGTACAGGAAAAGGCAGAAGAACAATTTGCGGAAGAAACGGAGAAAAAGCCAGAAGAAGCTCAGAAGCCAGTAAAGAAAATACTTTATCCGGAAGCTTGGGCATATAATTTTGGAGAGTCTACAAATAGAATGGTGTTTTTACAGAGAGTGTCATATAAAGGAAACTGGGACATACTGCGTCCTGCAAGAACTGTTGAAGGGATGGAGATTATAACCAGAGAAGTTCTCAATGCTCTGCTGGAGTCAGCAGAGAAATTGATAGATAAAATGAGGTGTGCTAATTATGCATGATACAGCGGAGTATACGGATGAAAAAGAAATTATTGATCAGAAAGCAATCGAGTTGGCGGAGGATTTTAGTTATGATGGGTATCAGGTTGTCAGACGAGAACTGTTTGCTCATCTAAGGGAACCGGCTGTCGTGATTCGTAGAGATAGTGTGACATTTAATACAGCCTGCATTGCTGGTTTAGAGGATGCAGTTTACATACAGATACTTGTGAACCAGGATAGTAAGAGAATGGTTGTCCGAAAATGTGAGGAAAATGATAAAGATGCACTTCGTTGGTGTGTGGCAAAACCAGATAAGCGTAAAAGCAGAAAAATGACAAATAAAATCTTTTCTGCAATGATGTATGAAATGATGGGATGGAATCTGGATTGCCGATATAAGATTTTGGGACACAAGATTACTTTTGAAGATGAAACAATTTATGTGTTTGACTTGATGGAAACGGAGATATTTCTTGACATTAAAGGAAAAAGAGCGAAAAAAGACACAGAAAGTCAGTTTACTACTGACAAGGCTAATAATATAGAAGAAACAGCATCAAATTCTACAGATAATGAGCGTTCAGTGGAAGAAATAAAAAGGAAAAATCGAATACCATTTTATCCAAAGGAATGGAAAGATTCTTTTGGTTTGCCAGTGGAAGAACATAGGAAAGCACTGGAAATAAATATGCTGGATGGTTATGCAGAATTTACAACAGGAAAATAGTTAAAGGGGAAAGTCTGCCCTAAAGACGGGAGGTATCAGTGTGCAGGAACATAATATTGTGATACCGGGGATTTCTCTATGCCAAAAATGGGGGAAGATACGGATTTTTCATTCAACGATAGTGGCATTGGGTGAGCCAAAGTATATAAGATTTTTGTTTAATCCTGAAAAGCGGGGATTGGTGGTGCAGGCATGTGCCAGAAAAGATGCAGAGTGTTTTCGTGTGCCTAAATATAACCCGGAGAATTGGGAATTTAAGATCAGTAGTGTGCCAATGCTGCGAATGATATGGAAAACGTGCGAATGGGATGCGGAAAAGACGTATCGTTTGACGGGAATATGCCATTCGGAGTACAATCTGGTGGAATTTGATATGAAGCAGGCAACGATGCTGACAGTGGAAGAATTTTAAGAAAACAGCGTAAAATAGGGACTTCTGAGAGATCAGAGGTTCTTTTTTTGTGCTGTTTTTGAGGGTAATTGCATGGTATGGTGCTGAAAAAATTTCTCTGAAAAAAAGTTGTTTCTATCTTTACATCAGGAGGTAACATGAGCCTGGTAGGAACCCGGCCCGAAACAACTCGTTTTGTTAAAAAATATACCCCGGAGATGTTTGCGACTTTGCTTCTGCCGGCAGGTGTGACCAGTGAAGCGAGTATTCGATATAAGGATGAGGCAAGGCTTACGGCAGCCCTTCGAAATGAACAGTTTTTCTCTTTGGCAGAATTAAATGCCGCAATCAGAGAAAAACTGGAAGCCTATAACGCTCGTAAGTTCCAAAAAAAGGAATGCAGCAGGTTGAGCTTATTTCTTGGGGAAGAAATGCCATTACTGGCTCCGCTGCCTGCTACACCTTTTGAACTTGCCGAGTGGAAACAAGCCACCGTAGTAAAACTGCAGCGTCCGTCCTCCAAATAGGTCTGGGCTGTATCGCGCCGGTTAATGACATAGTTTACTGCTTTATCCATCCGGGTGTTCCGTACAGGCTTCTGTTGGTCAAGCCACGACCAGAAAGCCTCCAGAACAGGTTTTTCCTTCTCGAGACGCAGCTGCTTCCGTTTTTTATGATCACCAGGATACTTTTTGTTTATGGAATCCTCAATGGCGAATAACCGATTACAGTACTGGACTCCCTGCACTGCCGGCTGGCTGTAGTCATACTGCTTACCTTTGGGAACAGCGTCGATAAAGTATCGGCGGATATGTGCCCAACAGGAACAGCGTCTGATCCCTGGGAGATTGTTATAGCCCTGATAGCCATCCGTTTCCAGATATCCGCTGTAGCCTTCCAGGAACTCCTTTGCATGGCTGCCGCTTCTGGTCGGGGAATAGCCATACAGGATGATTGCAGGAAGCCCGTCCTCACCGCTGCGGAACAGCCACATGAATGACTGGGTCTGGGCTCTGCGTCCTTCCTCATTCAGCACCTGGACCCTTGTCTCATCTGCCATTGCGAAATGGCGTTTCAACAGTTCCCGGTGAAAGTAATCATACATTGGCTGGAAATAGTTCCGGGAACAGTAGATGATCCAGTTGGCGAGAGTGGTGCGGCTGATCTGGGCGCCATACTGCTTCCAGTCTTTCTCCTGCCGGTATAGGGGAAGCCCGTTGGCGTACTTCTGATACATGGTCCATGCAACAGTGGAAGCCGAGGCAGGACCTTTCCCTACCAGAGCCTCCGGCACCTGAGACTTTATGATCACAGGTTTTTCTGTATCGCCGAGTCCTTCCTTACAGGAGGGACATCCATAACTCTGGCTGTAGTATTCGATCACTTTGCATGCAGCGGGAATGAACTCCAGCTCCCGGCGGACATACTCCTCGCCGATCAGGGCCATCTGTGTACCGCATACCGGACAGACCTGCTCTTCTTCCGGAAGAGGGATCACTACTTTTTCAACCTTCAAGCCTTTGAAGAGCTCCTCATGGGCTGCCGTCTTTTTACGGGTATGTTCCTTGATCACAGTTTCTTCTTCCAGCGGGGATGGATCCTGTTCCATTTCCGCTTCATCGAAGAGATTCTGTTGTCCTGGAATGTCATCAGATCTTCTTTCGCTGGAAGAGCCGAAAAGCTTTTGGGTAAGATAGTCTACCTGTTCCTGAAGTGCTTTTTCATGACTGGATTTCTCGTCAATAATAAGGCGGAGAGATCTGATCATCTCAGTCTGTTCAGATACCATTGTTTTCAGTTGTGATACCATATCTTTCAGCTCTCGCAGCTGGATATCTTTTGCACTGGAAGCCATCGTTTTTCTCCTCGGATTTGATACCTTCAGTATACCAGAAACAGGGCTTTTACTAAAGGAAAATGGCTCCTGAAAAATGCCGAATCTACAGAGGATTTTCGGATTTTTCTGTGCAGGATTTTTGCTGAGATCCAGATGGCTTTTACTTTGCTTTAAGGGCTTTTGGCTGGTCGATATCAATCCCAGACATCAGCCAGTCAAACTCACGCCAGGAAAGATTGCGGACTTCTGACTGCTTCCTGGGCCATTGATAGCCACCGCGGACAGACAACCGCTTATAGATCAGAACGAAGCCGTCCGATTCACGGAACAAGGCTTTGATCCTGTCCCGTCTTCTTCCACAGAAAAGGAAGAGAGCACTGGACGAAGGATCCATCTTAAGCTGGTCCTCGATCACGGCGCAAAGTCCGTCAATGGACTTGCGCATATCGGTATAGCCGCAGACAATGTAGACCTTTTCAAGTCCGGAAATGTCACCTAACATGAGAGCTCCTGAAGCAGGCGGAATGTTCTGGTGAGCAGAACCGGATCTGCATCATTGCTGATGCGGATCCGGATATTCTTCATAGCAACTTCGATCGTATGCGGATTATCAAAGTACGGATTTTGCATCTGTGATGTTGTATGCTGTACCGGAATGCGATCCGGGACAATGTCAATGGGGACCACGTCCTGTTTGGGGTGGGGGACCTCAAGATGACCGTGATTCGCTGCCGGGATCTGATCCGCTGCCGCTTTCCGGCACCGGCTGACCCAGTTATAAAAGGTACTTACTGCAATGTCGTTCTCTCGACACCAGTCAGCATCTGTCATGCCGCTTTGGCGGCATTCATTGATAAGCCTGATCTGTTCCGCCATCGGAACCCGGGCTTTGCGTGTACCTGACATAACCTATCCTCCATCATTGTAGTGAAATAGTTTAAATATCTATCGACTTCAATTATAGGTAAAATTTAAGGATTAGGAAATCCGCAGGAATATTTGGCGCTTACTATTTTTCTATCAACGGCTGAAAATTAAGCGCTTACTATAGAAAAACTATGCCGATATTTTTCCTGAGATTCCCCTGTTCACAGGGATTTCTTGAAATATCGGCATAGTTATTTTTTCGGGATAAGTCGTATTAAGTCGATATCGGCTTAATACGACAAATGCCATTGAATCACTGGATTCCACCTATCGAAAGCTGAACCGCCAGAGAAGCGTATTTCCAAGCGACACAGCGTTGCTCAAAGCGTTATATTTAGCAACCTT
>NZ_JBBMFP010000014.1:0-143235 GCF_040095955.1 Blautia caccae
TCTTATGAGTATGTGAGCGGCCTGCTGGGAGAGTTCACACTGAATAAAAGGAGCAGCGGTAAGACCTACGGGTCGCATGGGTCCACCAGCAGCAATGTGGATTCCCTCGGTCGGAAGCTCATGACCGAGGATGAGCTTCGGAAAATGGACAAAGAAAAATGCATTGTCCTCCTAGCAGGGGAGAACCCGGTAATGGATAAGAAATACCAGACAGGAAAATGTGAGCGTTACAAACAGGCGGTTGAGCTGGGCTGCTATGATCTCCCTGCCCGTGCCGTCAGGAACGGGATGCACTTTCAGGACCTGGAACAGGTATCCCTGGAACCCCTTGAAGAGGAGGAAATCGACTATTACCGGAAACAAAAAGAATCCGGCGCGAGTCCGCAATATATCATCCTGGATGAAGACAGTTTTCTGCAGATGCATTTCGATGAGGAGCCCATGGACGAGGAAGAGATCCGGGAGCTCATGGAGCAAAGCCAGGAACGGATCCGGGAGATCGAAGAAGAACAAGGCGGTGCCACACTTGATCTATCCGTTGGCACTGCATATGACTGGATCAACCGGTATCCCCTTGATCCGGAGCAGATGGAGGAGATCATCCAGGCCCTGGAGGATGGGATGACCGATGCGGAGATCAGGACATTTTATGACCCGGATCTGACAGCGAAGCAGATGAATCAGATGCGGAGACTGCTCATGCTCAGCAGAAAGGAGACAGCAAGGTGAATATCGAAGAGTGGAAAGAACAATATGGCGTAGTAGAGGAGCCGGGGGTGATCGATATGGATGACCTGGAGGAAATGGCGGAGATCAAGGATGAATCTGTAGATGAAGAATGGAGGAGAGCCGATGGCGACAGCATTTGAAAAGGTGATGGAAAGCCGGAAAGAGCTTGTAGAGAAAGTCATCCAGCTGATGGAGGAAGGATACCATAATAACCGCCCAGCCTGGGACCGTCTCGCATTTTACCCGCACAATCCGGAATCCGGATCCGTCTATAAAGGCGGTAACAGGCTGCGCCTGATGGTGGCCGGTATGGAAGCCGGCTATGCGGATCCCCGCTGGATGACCTTCAAGCAGATGGAGAAAGCAGGATACCACCTGAAAACAGGGCAGCACGGCGTGATGTGTGAGAAATGGATCTTTCAGGAGAAAAAGAAAGTAGAGCAGGAGGACGGGAAACAGAAAACGATAGAGGTAGAACTGAAAAAGCCAAAAGTGGCTTTTTTTTATGTTTACAATGCGGAACAGGTGCAGGATTATCCGGAACTGAAAAAGAATGATCTGGATCTGGACCTTGCAAAACTGGCAGATGACCTGATCAGGAGCAGTGAATGCCCGGTATATGAGCTTGCACAGGACAATGCGTTTTACCATAAGGGCCAGGACCACATCGTGCTGCCGTTGAGGGGCATGTTCAAGGATGCGGGATCCTTTATCGCTACCCTGATCCACGAAATGGGACACAGCACAGGCCATGCGTCACGCCTGAACCGGACCTTTGGAACGCGTTTTGGTGATCCGGACTATGCGAAGGAGGAACTGCGGGCAGAGCTGGGTGCCCTTTTTACAGAGACAGACCTGGGCGTGGACCCGTCCGCAGAAGTGCTGGAGGACCACAGTGACTATTTAAAGTCCTGGATCGGAGCGCTGCGTGATGATCCCAATGAACTGTTCCGGGCCTGTGCAGATGCGGAGAAGATATCGGAACGCATAAAGAGCTGCCTGGAAATAGTTTTGGAAAAAGAGATACAGGAAGAAAACCAGCTGGAAATGCAGGAGCAGACGGCAGAGGATCCGGAAACATTGCCGGCAGTGGATCCAGCCGGACCGGAGCAGCCGGCTAAAGACAGCCAGCCTTCAAGCGAAGACACTTATTCTATCTATCAGCTGAGAATGGATGAAAAGCTGAGTGATTACTTATTTACACCCTATTCTGAGCTGCAGCGAAATGGGAAAAATGTGGAGAGTGATAATTATGAACAGGTCTACTCTGGGGAACTAAAAGAAGGGGAGACATTAGAAGATCTGTATATCCGCTTTAACCTGGACCATCCGATGGATTTTAAGGGGCACAGCCTTTCTGTATCGGATGTAGTGGTCATACACCAGGAAGGGCAGGAGACAGCGTATTATGTGGACAGCGTGGGCTTTGCGGATATCACCCATGAATTCCTGCCCAGTCCTGAATGGGATGCCGCTTATTGCCTGGATAATGATCAATACCTTTATATCCAGGTCTGTGACACGGGATATGATTATACACTGTTTGATCATATGGGTGAGCTGATAGATGGCGGACAATTGGATGCTCCAGCACTTTCTATGGAGGAGGCCTGTAAAGAGATCTGTGAGATGCAGGACTTGTCCCCGGGGCTGATAGAAAAGGTCCCAGTGAATATGATCGAAGGATTCCAGGAAGATGCAGCTCTCCATATACCATCATCCATAGAAGCAGAGAAACTGCCGGCACAGGAAAAGGATGTGCGGAGGATTAAGATGTGATCAGGGAACTGCTGTGAAGATGAGCTTGCATTCCAACAAGCCGAGTAGTAAAATGGATTTGTACCTAGAAGTGGGTGATCGAAGGTATGACATGGTAGGCCGGTGTTATTTACATCGGCCTATTTTCGGTTTGTCTAAGATGCAGGCTGAAATGAAATGCCAATGTTTTGGCGTATTTGGGATTCAAGTAGTTCCATTAATTCATGATTTCCTTCAAAATATAGTATTGCATCTTCCCGTCCCTGGCCGATAACAGAATCTTGATAATAATACCAAGAGCCGCTCTTTCTGATTATATTTTGAGCTTCTGCAAAGTCAAGGACTTCACCAGCGTGGCAGATCCCTTTTCCATAAAATATATCCATTTCTGCAGTTGAGAATGGAGGGGCAACTTTATTCTTTACTATCTTTACTTTGACATGATTCCCAATTACACAATTATTCCGTTTGATGGTGTCAACTTTTCGTACATCCATACGGACGGAAGCGTAGAATTTTAAAGCGCGGCCTCCAGTTGTGACCTCTCCCATAGAATAACTTCCAATCTTCTCACGTAATTGGTTGATGAAGATAACAGTGCAGTGATTATTACTGATATATGCAGTGAGTTTTCTTAATGCTTGAGACATAAGCCGAGCTTGTAATCCTACATGACTATCACCCATTTCACCGTTAATTTCAGCTTTTGGAACTAATGCAGCTACAGAATCTATAACAATAAGGTCAACGGAACCAGAACGGACCATTACTTCTGTAATTTCTAAGGCCTGTTCTCCGTCGTCAGGTTGCGAAACATAAAGGTAATTAATGTCTACACCAATGTTTTGGGCATAAGCAGGATCCAATGCATGTTCTGCATCAATAAATGCAGCAACGCCTCCATGTCTCTGGATTTCAGCAATAATATGTAATGCAACAGTAGTTTTACCACTGGATTCGGGCCCGTAAATTTCGATGATACGTCCTTGGGGAATCCCTCCAACACCTAAAGCAGTATCTATACTTAATGAGCCTGTAGAAATAGTTTTAATATCCATACCATTTGATTGTCCGAGCCTTTGAATAGCGCCTTTGCCATAATTTTTTTCTATTTCTGTTATAGCGTTTTCAAGAGCAGTTTGTTTTTTATCATCCATTTCTAGTACCTCCAAATCGAATGTATGTTCTTAATATGAGTATACAAAACATATGTTCGTTTGTCAAGGTGTCATATCTTGATAATTTATTTGAGAAACATTCTGTATTTAAATTCGAGTCAAGTAAGTTTGCATGTACCCATGATATCATATTATTTATGTGTATAATAAAGGTAATTGTCAAGTTGTGAATGACTGCATAATGACTGTACAAAGAAAGAAATTAGAGAATACTATTTGGAAATAGATGAAGAAACGATAATTTATGTTTGTGTTTCTTCTTATATAAAAGGAATTAAACCTCTATAAAGTTCATGTGCTAGAATTAAAATACACTTAAATAATCTGATTTATATAAGGACCCCGGAAATGCCTTTGTTTCAGGCATTTTCGGGGTTTTTTGTCTTGAATTTATAATAATCATGGAGTTATAGGCCGTCTGCTTTACCAGAGCAGGGCGGCTTTTTTTATGCGCGTAAGTGAGAGTCGATGCAATTCAAAATCCAGGCGGGAAACCATACCCACTCTACCGGCATTCTGATATCATTTCCAGAAGAAATCAGAAAGAGATACATGCGGCAGCAAACACTGCAGACTGGGAGGTGGTTCGAGTGAAGATTTTTGTATGGAAGTATAGTTCTTTATATATATGAGATATACTTAAGCTGTTAAAATAACGTGAAGAAAAGAATTTGGGAGGCACGGCTATGAAAAAGAAAAACGGAAGATGGATGCTACTGGCAGGAGCAGCGGTAATTATGGCTGCTGCTGTCGCATTTGCAGGATGTGGGAAAAGTGATAAATCTGTAAAAATTGAGAAAAGCCAGAAAGAAACAGCGGAAGAGAAAACAGTTGTGCAGGAAAATGAGGGGGCAGAAGAAGAACGGGATACTGAGACGGAAAAAACCACTAAGAATGCTGTTCTTGAACTGCCGCAGGATGGAAAGCGTTTTCCGGTGGGAAACCGCAAAACCATGACAAGGATAGCAGTTGTGAAAAACGGGGAGAAAGTGTTTGAAATCAGTAAAGAAGCATCAGAAAATCAGGTGGATTTCAGTGAGTGGCAGGTGACTGCACCATATCACACAAAGCAGCTTGTCAATGTTTCCGACATTTATACATTTTTAGATAATTATGCAGCATGGGGTTATCTGGAAAAGGCAGAGGAAGAAAGATTCATTGATTCAGGCGATTGGGTGGAAGAAGAATTTTCGGATACAGGGAGCGTGAAGATTCAGATAGGGGAAGAGGATGAGGAAGGTAATTCTTATGTCCGTGCGGATTATTCCGGGAATGTATACAAGGTTGATAAAGAGATGCTGGAAGTGCTGACCGGTGTTGAACCATATGATTTCATTATGGGAATCGCAAATCTCGTCTATCTGACAACTATAGATACACTTGAAATAGACACGGGAGACACAAAGGCTGTCTTTGAGATAAAGACAGACAGCAGCAATGACCAGGAATTTATGAAAGAAGGAAAAAAAGCAGACAAAGATCAATTTACAAAGCTATATTCCTCATTGATCTCTGTCCTGATCACAAAAGAAGCGGACCGGGAACAGGCAGAGAAGGTCCTGAATTCAGAAAAACCTGTTTTATCACTGAAATACAAACGGAATCAGGAAGGTCTGATTGATATTGAGATTGCCTACTATCCATATGATGATGAAAATTACCTGCTCAGCAGGGACAAAAAAGCAGAATTTCTGGTTTCGAGGGAACAGGTAAATCAGATCATAAACCAGGCAGAAATAATATGCAGATAGGAGTAAGATGAAAAAAAAGAAAGGTCAGAAACGGGCATTCGGCAAATATCTGTTTCGGTGGCTGCTTGTTCTGGTTCTGGGATTTGCAGCTATCAGCGTTGCTTTTAATATCTATATTTACCAAACAGAAAAAGATCACTATACAAATTTAAACAAAAAAGAAAAAAAGGACAGGATTGAATATCTGGCAAGAAATATGAACGAGTCCTTTACAAAATTGAAGAGAATGTCGGAGATGGTAATAGGGGATGATGTGGTTCTGGAACTCTATTGCAAGTATGACATGGTGAACAGCTTTGAAAGGGGAAAACTTTGTGATGCCATAAAAGAACGGTGTATGGAACTGGATAATATGAATGAACTTACGCTGTCCAGCACACTGTATTTTCCGGATAAAAATCTGAAAATAGACCGTTTTGGTTACCATGATGATGATTCAGAAGAGTTTCGCCAGTTTATTACAGAGCGTCAGACAGGAAAGGTATTTTTAGTGACAGATGACAGAGCTTATATGGTGGAAGTTCTGAAGAAAGATTATATTGAAGATTATTGGGAACAGGGGAATGTGCTCGGAGTCTTTGTAATGGAAGTGGATACGAAACGAATCATGAAGGAACTGAATTTTGCAAAAATGTCACCCCAGGATATTCTTCTGATGACAAACATGGACTGTTCCGAACTATATTTTACAGACGGAACAGAAAAGCTGCCGCCGCTTACGGAACTTCAAGACAGCAGGAACATGGCAATAGGAGATAATCAGTACTTTGTGGATTCCTATGAGGAGGAGGGAAGCTTTTTCAGGATATATTATCTTCAGGACCAGAGTTTGCTGCAGCTTTTGCAGAAAAATATGAAGAACAGTATTCTGGTATTTATCGGAATCAGTATTCTGAATATTGTACTTGTTATGCTGCTGGGTTTTCGTTATATTCTCCACCCGCTGGAGGTACTGCTTGTGAAAGCGTTCGGGGAGATTGAAAAATCAAATCTGTCCTACCGTATTCCGCTTACCAACAAGGACGGTGTGTTTTCGGATCTTTACAGGAAGTTTAATTATATGGCGGAACGCATAGACAGTCTGGTTTCAAAAGAACTGAAACAGCAGATTCTTGTCAATAAGGCTAATTTCAAGCATCTTCAGGCACAGATTAATCCTCATTTTATGTACAACAGTTACTTTCTGCTTTATCGTATGATTAAGAGCGGTGACCGAGAGAGCAGCCTATACCTGTGTGAAAACCCCGGGCACTTTTTTAAATATATTAACAGAGATTCGGGAGATGATAAAAGACTGTCTGATGAGGTTAGTCATGCGAGAGCCTATGCAGTGATACAGGGTTATCGTTACAGGGGACTCATCAGCATTGATTTTCAGGAACTCCCTGAAAAATATAATTATATCATGGTTCCGAGACTTGTGATACAGCCTCTGTTTGAAAATGTATTTAAGTATGTGATTGACGAAATGGATGACGATGAGAAAATCATCCTGCGGGTGGGATACCATGAAGAAGGGGAACATCTGGTGATCTCTGTGGAAAATTCCGGAAATATACATGAAGAAGAGCTTTGCCGCATCAGGCAAAAGCTTCAGGAGCCGGAAAAAGAAGAAAATATTACAGCATTAGTGAATATTAATCTGCGGTTAAACGCGTACTTTAAGGAGGATCAGTCCGTCCGTGTTTTAAAATCAAATCTTGGAGGACTGAAGGTGGAAATCAGAGTCAGATTATGAGGGAAAAGATGAGGGAAAAGGAAACGCAAAACAGAAAATACAAGCTTCTGGTGGTAGATGACGAGCCATTCATATCCGACAGCATGAAAGAACTGTTTGAAACGGAGCTGGGAGATATTTTTGAAGTGTTCAACTGCTATCATCCCAAGAAGGCACTTCAGATTTTTGAGTACAGACTTCCGAATCTGGTGGTCAGTGATGTTAAAATGCCGAAAATGACAGGGATTGAGATGGCAGAAAAAATGAGAAAAATAAAGCCGGACGTGCATGTTTTGTTTTTGTCCGGATATGATGAATTTGAACTTGTATATTCGGCCATCAAACAGAATGCAGACGATTATATTCTGAAAACAGAAGGAGATGCTACTATTCTTGCGGCAGTCAGGAAAATGGCAGAACTGATTAGACATGAAAATCTGTTTATGGAGGAATACGAAAGCTCGCAGAATAAAATCACATATATGGAACCTGTGTTTAAACAGCAGGCTTTGGTTCATATACTGGATGGAAGTATTGTGTCCACAGAGGATTTTGACAAAGTGATGGCGGATTTGGAGAATCCGCTGCCTGTAAAAGGGCAGCTTCTTCTGCTCATCGGAAGCCTGAAGGAAAAGGTATCCCAGAAGCTGCAGGAAAATATTCTGGAAACAGTTGAACAAATGCTGTACAAGGCATGGGATGAGAAAAAAATCGGATATATCCATAAAGTTATGTACAGGGATTCTTTTGTCTGGATGCTGGAAACAGGGGAAGAAGAACTTTCGGGACTTCTGTTTGTGACAGTTCTTGATATACAGAAGATAATACAGCAGAAGCTCAGTCTTCAGATGCGGTTTGTAATTGCAGAAAACGGAGTTTTGTGGAAAGAATTGAATCGGAAGTATAATGATCTCTGGTATGAAATGCAGGGGCAGGTACTCAATGAAGACAATAGTGTTGTAATGGAGAACAGGAAGGAAGATGCTGCTGAAAAGTTCAATGGAGAGAGTGTGGAGGTTGAACGGATATTTTGTGCCTTGACGGAAAAAATCAGCCTGCTGGAAAAAATACTTTCTCAGGAAAACTTTGAAGATTTCTGCATAGTACAGGAGGAAATTCTTCAGGTACTGGAAAATTCCAGACGTCATTCCATGTATGCATTGGAGCTGTATTATTCTCTGGGAAATATGCTTGTATCGTATATCAACAGAAAAAATATCCGTATGGAGCTTGCATCCAGGATTCAGCTGGTGGAGCTGTTTGACCCGGGGGCATTTGAGACATGGAAAGAAGCAGCGGATTACATTAGGAAGCTTGTACAGGTAATGAAAGAGTTACATGAGATTACAGATCAGAATACCCAGATTACAATTAACGAGAAAATTAAGGCCTATATTCTTTCGCACCTTTCGGAAGAGTTATCTTTGACAGTGATCGGACAGGTAATGGGATTTAATCCGGTTTATTTGTCAAGAGTGTTTAAGCAGTATGAGCATATCAGTATTCGGGATTATATTGAAAAGCAGAGAATAGAGCTTGGAATGCGGCTGATTAAAAATTCACGGTTGAAAATCTATGAAGTGGCTGAAGTCTGCGGCTATCAGAATCCGGCGTATTTTATTAAGATTTTTAAGGAACATTATGGCATAACACCTCAGGAATGCAGGAAAAATAAAATGTAATCATACAAAAATACTAACTTTTTTGTTGTAAAAGTAAAAATTGTTTTATATACGCCTTTCCATGGAATTGATAAACTGTAACAAGAAAAGGAAGGGAGAGCTGCTATGAAAACTGTTACGAAAAAGAGAAAAAAGGGATGGTTTAAGAAGGAACTGCCGTTCCATGTAATGCTGCTGCCGGCGGTTATTATTACCATTATTTTCAAGTATGTGCCGTTTGCAGGAATCAGTATGGCATTTGAAGATTACACACCGCTGCGGGGGCTGTTCGATCAGAAGTGGGTAGGATTTGAAAATTTCAGATATTTGTTTTCACTTCCGGGATTCGGAAGCGTAATCTGGAATACTGTTTTTATTGCAGTTTTGAAAATGGTAGGTAATCTGATTTTTCCTGTCGTAATTGCACTGCTGCTTAACGAAGTGAGGGCAAAAAAATACAAGAAGACTGTACAGACGGTACTTTATCTGCCGCATTTTATCTCATGGGCAGCATTGGCGGGTATTTTTATTGATATTCTTTCACCATCGGGAGGAATGGTCAACAATCTTCTGAACAGTATGGGAGTGAAAGAGGTGTTCTTTCTGGGAAATGCAGACGTATTCCCTTATACTATGGTATTTACTGATGTATGGAAAGAGCTTGGCTGGGGAATGATTGTTTACCTGGCGGCGATCACGGGAATTGACCCGACTTATTATGAGGCTGCAAGAATGGATGGTGCAGGACGGTTTAAACAGATTCTGCATGTTACGATTCCAAGTATTCTGCCGATGATTCTTCTGATGATGGTATTGAGTGTCGGCAATGTGCTTCAGGCGGGATTTGAGCAGGTTTTTAACCTATACAGTCCGCAGGTTTATGCTACCGGAGATATTATAGATACCTACGTATATCGGATCGGTGTGATAGAAGCAAAATTTGATTTGGCAACTGCAGTCGGTTTATTCAAATCAGCAATCTCTTTTGCCCTCATCATGGTGGGATATAAGATGGCAGATAAACTGGCCGGATATAAGGTATTCTAACTAGAGGAGGCTGAAAGAAAAATGAAGATAAAAGAATCACCGTCAAGAAAAGTTTTTATGGTACTGAATTACATATTTCTCGGTATACTGGCAGTGTCCTGCCTTCTGCCGCTGATTAATCTGTTCGCTATTTCCTTCAGTGCAAGGTCTATGGTGGATGCAAATGCGGTTAGCTTCTGGCCGAAAGGTTTTAATACAGCAGCTTATGAGTACATTTTGTCGAACAAGCAGTTTTTTCAGTCCTTCGCGATCACTGTACTCAGGGTAGTCTTTGGATGGGCCATCAATCTGGCATTGATTATCCTTGTGGCTTATCCGCTGTCAAAGGATAACCCCAGAATCTTCAGAAGCAGGAAATATTATACGTGGTTTTTTCTGGTTCCTATGGTTTTTAACGGAGGATTGATTCCTACATATCTCGTAGTAAGCAAGATGCATATGGTGAACTCCTTCTGGGCACTGATTTTGCCGGAAGCACTCCCTATGTTCTGCGTACTGATTATGATGAATTTTTTCCGTGGTATTCCAAAAGCAATTGAGGAGGCTGCCCTGGTGGATGGTGCAAACTGGTTTGTGACTATGTGGAAAATCTATCTGCCGCTGTCAAAAGCTTCCCTGGCAACCGTATCACTGTTTCTGATTGTCAATCACTGGAATGCATGGTTTGATGGATTGATCTATATGAACCTTCCGGAAAAATATCCATTGATGACATATCTGCAGTCAGTTGTGCTCAAATTTGATATTACTAAGATTACATCTGAACAGCTGATGCTCAATCCGCACCTTGTAGATGTGACAGGACGAGGGATCAAGGGTGCACTGATTCTCCTGTGTACAGTGCCGATACTGATGATTTATCCGTTCCTGCAGAAATATTTCGTTGCAGGTGTAGTTATGGGAAGCGTTAAGGAATAAGAAAAAGCGATGTTAAACGGAGAATACGTTTAATATAAAAAAGAAGAGAATAAGGAGGCTTTTTATGAAAAAGAAAAAAATTTTGGCTCTGATGATGGCAGTGTCTATGGCAGGTTCACTTGCTGCTTGCGGAGGAGGAGACTCATCGAAAGGTACTTCAAAGGGAGGTGCTTCAGAAGGCAGTACAGAGGACGGGATGGTCGAGCTGACCTATATGCACAAATTGAATGGTACAGAAAAATATGTCGGAGACGATGATATCAACAACAATGTCTGGACACGCTGCTATCAGGATGATTTGGGAATTAAACTGAATTACACGATTGCCGCTGCAGGAGATGACTATACACAGAAACTTACGATGGCAATCGCATCCAATGAGCTTCCGGATTTAATGGATCTTCCGCCTGAGGAATTTTCAGAACTTGCAAATGCCGGAATGCTGGCAGATATTACAGATTCCTATGAAAAAGATGCGTCTGATCTGCTGAAACAGACGATTGAGGTGGATGGAGGAATACAGCTTGCATCTGCAAAGGTTGATGGTAAGCTGTACGGACTTCCTCAGCTTTCCGCAGCAGACGGAACTTGTGACCTTCTTTGGATCCGTACAGACTGGCTGGAAAATCTGGGGCTTAAGGCGCCGACGACAATGGACGAATTGATTGAAGTAGCGAAAGCTTTCCGCTATAATGACCCGGATGGAAACGGTCAGGATGATACCTGGGGAATCGGATTCCAGAAGGCGATTGTGTCTGAGGATGGAGCAAGTCCGGGAAGTTATGAGGGATTCTTTGCTGCATATGGTGCGTATGCAAAGGCATGGGTAAAAGGAGATGACGGAAAGATTACATATTCCGGAATCAATAATGGCATCAAGGATGCACTGACGCAGTTGAATCAGATGTACGAAGACGGTCTGATTGACCCTGAATTCGGTGTTAAAGACACAGTCAAACTCGGTGAGGATATTTCGGCCGGAAAAGTAGGTATGTTCTACGGACTGGAAGGAATGCCGTGGGGAGCATGCAAGAGCAACATCGAAAATAACCCGGAAGCAGAATGGCAGTGTTATCCGATTGTATCTGCAACAGACGAACCGGCAAAACCGATTACTTATGTAAGAATCAGCCGTTATTATGCAGCGAATGCAAAATGTGAACATCCGGAAGCACTTGTGAAAATCGCAAATGTATTCCAGGATAAGATTAATTCCCTTGATTCAACAGAGGAGACACTCAATACGTTTGGTGTAGACCCTGAAACAGGCATCAACTTTGCTGAATATGCAGCATTCGGAATGGACCCTGCAATTCAGAAATGTAACACATATTATAAAGAAATCAAGGACACACTGGAAGGAAACAGCAAAATAGAAGATATCCATCCGGAAGCAGCAAGATACTATAATGTAATCAAAACATACATAGATGGAGGAATGGATAAAGCCTCCAATTCACTTGGATGGAACTACTATAAATTTATCGGACCGGAAGGAAGCTGGAACACGATTATCAACGATTATAAAGCAAATGACAAGCTGGTTCAGTCTGCATTCTTTGGTGCACCTACACCGACCATGAGTACAAATCTGGTATCCATGGACAAGCTGCAGTCAGAAACTTTTGTAAACATCATCATGGGAACACAGAAGCCGGAAACATTTGATGATTTTGTAAAACAATGGAAAGAAATGGGCGGAGACACCATTACAGATGAAGTAAATGAATGGTACAAGAAGACTTTGGCAGATGTGGCAGAATAGAAAAGCAGAGCTGCTGAACGTTTTCTTACGGTCAGCGCAGTAAATGCGCAGACCTGCTGAACGTTTTCTTACGGTCAGCGCAGTAAATGCGCAGACCTGCTGAATAGTTACGAACAAAATTACAATTGGAGGAGACATCGTGAAAGGAAACTATAATATTTTTTATACACCGGAAAAACAGTATCCGGGAATGCCGCATGGCGAAATGTGCGGAGACTTTATGCCTTTCTTCTGGAAGGGAGTGTACCATCTGTTTTATCTCTATAAATGCTGTGTTTATAAAGTGGAAACAGAGGATTTTGTACACTACAAAGAACCGACACTGGTTCTTCAGAACGGTTCACCGGATGATCAGGACTGGCATATCGGCACAGGCAGTGTTTTTGAGTATGACGGAATATTTTATTTTCATTATACCGGTTTTTGTGAAGGAAATCATGGACTTGAGGGTAAAAATGAGCAGGTGATTTTAAGAGCACGCAGTACAGATATGGTACATTGGGAGAAAGACCGTGACTTTTTCTTCCGACCGGATACTAGGTATTATGGAAACCTTCACTGGAGAGATCCTCATGTGATTCGGAATGACGAACTGGGAAAATTTTTCATGCTGATTACAGCTACCCAAAAGGAAGGGGCATATAAACGTACGGGATGTACGGCCGTGTATGTATCAGAAGATATGAATACATGGGAGCATTTTAAAACATTATATGCACCGAGAACCTTTATTACACATGAATGTCATGACTGTTTTAAGATGGGAGATAAATGGTATCTTACATTCTCAAATTATTCCCGTTGGTGGGAAACGAGATACAGAGTGGCGGATTGTTTCCAGGGACCTTATAGAGTACCGGAGCATGACGATATGTTTGACGGCAGGGAATATTATGCAGCAAAGTCTGTGACAGACGGAAAGAAACGCTACATGGTAGGCTGGGAATCTATTCGAGAAAACTGCAGGGACAGCGGCAGACACCTCTGGGGCGGAAACATTCTGGTTCACGAACTGGTTCAGCGAGAAGACGGTACACTTGGAGTGAAGATGCCGGACACAATCGAACAGTCTTTTACGGAAGAAATTCCATTGAAACTGACATTACGCCAGGGCGAGTTTTCCGGTGAAGATGCCTGCTTTACAGGAAGTGCATCAGACGGCTTTGCCTGGGCAGAATTGTCAGAACTGCCTGAGACTGCACTGTTTGACACAGAACTTTCATGGAGTGAAGGAACAGAGGCAGTAGGAATTATGATTCACGCACAGCCGGATCTTAAAGAATGGTGTCAGTTACGTCTTGAAATAAAGAATGGCAGAATCCTTATGGATCGTTACAACAGAGTAGACGGAGATCAGTATTATCTGGATGAACGGCCGGTTCGATTTACGGAAAACTCTGCTAAGGTCAAACTGGTGGTAAGCGGAAATATCATGCTGGTTTATGTAAATGATGTGGCATTGGTTTCCAGATGCTATGAGATTGCTTCCGGTTCCGTGGGAATTTTTACAGAATACGGAGAAATCAGGGCAAAGGGAACAAGACTGTTGGTACAGAAATATTGACATTTGGCTTCAGTATGTATAATGAAAAGGGTAAAAATATGGTCCTTGGAGAACTTGAGAATATTTTCAGGCTTAGAAACGGTTCTTCCCGTGCAATTACATGGGAGAACCGGACAGGAGAAAAAGGAAAAGGCGGTATGGCGGAAAGCGAGCTGGGACCGTCAAGAAAAGGCTCTCCCTGTGTGCCTGAGATAGCAGCGGGAGAAACGGTGACACTGGCTGAGATAATAGGTCCGGGCATTATTCAGCATATCTGGATGACTGTGACGGACCGTACCAGTGAGAGAAACAGATATGTACTGCGGGACCTTGTAGTCCGTATGTATTGGGATGACGAGGAGACTCCGTCTGTGGAAAGTCCTCTGGGGGATTTGTTCTGCTGCGGATTCGGTGTATCGTATCAGGTGAATTCACAGCCCATAGCAGTAAATCCTACCCGAGGATTTAATATGTATTTTCCTATGCCTTTTAGGAAAAAGGCAAGAATAACAGTGGAAAATCAGTGTGATGAAGATATTCCTGCATTTTTTTATCAGGTGGATTACTGCCTAACAGATGAGGTTACAGATGACGCAGGATATTTCCATGCACAGTGGAAAAGACAGCACATTACGGAGAAGGGAAAAGATTATGTGATTCTGGATAATGTACAGGGGAAAGGTCAGTATGTGGGTACATATATGGCACTGACTACGCTGGAACGTTACTGGTACGGAGAAGGTGAAGTGAAATTCTACATTGACGGAGATAAGGAATATCCTACAATCTGCGGGACAGGAACAGAAGATTACTTTGGCGGAGCTTGGAGTTTTGCCGGGCAGGAAGAAGGAAAGACAGTAGAGCAGATGTTCTGTACACCTTATCTGGGCTATCCTTATTATTCCCGCCATGACACATTCATACATAATGATTACCATAATGATGACCAGATGCCGCAGAGAAGCTTCTACAGATGGCATATCGCAGATCCCATTCTTTTTAAAGAAGATCTTAAAGTTACGATACAGCAGATTGGCGTGTACTATGGTGGATTGTTTGAGCGTCAGGATGATGTGGCAACTGTAGCCTACTGGTATCAGGCAGAGCCGCATGGAAAATTCCCGAAGTTTCCGGCAAGAAAAGAACGCTGGCCAAGATAAAATACAGAGATTTCCGTCTATGCAGCGAGTGCGTGGACGGAAATGCTTATCCTTTGCCAATGGGAGCTTTGTCGTCGACAAGAAAATTCATCTGTGATATGATAGAGGCAGATATATTTGTTTCACAGGAGGAGCAGAAATCATGGAGAAACTCTTGACGGTGACTGAAGTGGCAGCGTATCTGAGGACCACTACGACTACGATATACAGATGGCTGAAGCAGGGGAGGCTGTCTGCTGTTAAGATTGGAAAAGAATGGAGAATCAGTGAGGAACAGTTAAAATCTGTCATGAGCAGCGGCAGCAAGATATCCAATTCTCTGTGGGATAAACTGAATAAAAAGGAACACCTGCTTCTTATTACAGAGAAAGATTCTGAAATTACAGAATTTGAAGTCTCATTTTTCCGCCGGGCTCTCAGTGAGGGGGCCGGTATCATGAAAGGATGTTGGTGGCAGGAGACGGATAAGGTCTGTGAGCAGTATGAGAGAAACGGGCTGGATGTGAAGACGCTGGAAAAAGAAGGTCTGCTTAATGTGATTGATTTTCAGTCTTTGTATCGCAAGGAGGGAGTAGAAGGACCACTCCGGGCCTGGAGCGCCGGCATTGAAAGTGCCGTTGCAAAGGGGCATACCCGGCTGTGGGCATCCGGTTCTCCTGCAATGGACTGCATAGGCGGTAATGCGGAAGCCCTGCTTTCTTTTGAGGCCAGGCTGAACCAGGCAATACAGGATATGCCGGTTATCGGGATATGTCCATATTCCCTTGAAAATCCTGGTAACTATAAGAATTTTAGTAAATTGATATCCCTCATGGACTGCCATAGTGGTGTGGTATTTTACGGGAAAAATCAGTGTAAATTGTTGAGACAATGAATATAATAGAAGGAGTCCTCAAATGACAGTTTTGCCATTTGGGGACTCCTTTTATTATGGGGCTGATACTTATGCGGGCGTTGGTTTTGCATATTAACAGTCGGGTTTTTTGCGGCCGGTCATGCCTTTTCTGTAGGCATTGGTAAACCTGCGGCACAGACGGTCCTTTCCCAGCAGCGCATCCATGACAAGTCTGGATGTATACAGCTCCCGGCTGCATGGGTCCAGAATTGCTGAATCCAGCCCCAGAAAAGCGGCCACTGCGTAGAAATGCTGGTTGATCACCTGCCTGAGCGGCATACCAAAGGAAAGATTGCTGATGGCTGCAGTTATCTTAAGCTTCGGAGATAGTTTTCTTATACCCCGGACGGCCTCTGTAAAAACCACCATGGACTGGTTATTCGCAGAGATTGCAGTGAGCAGAGGATCTATATGTATTTGTTCCGGTTTCACGCCGTACCTGGCTGCTTTATCAAGTATGGCATCTGCAATTTTGATCCGGTTTTCTGCATCTTCGGGAACCCCGTCATCATCCGTTGTCTGTACGATGATCTGCCACTGTGTGTCTGATATCAGGGGAAACAGCAGGTCACATTTTCCTTTTTCCAGAGCTGCTGAATTGAGCAGCCCGGGTTTCTTTGTAAGGGTAAGCATTTTTTCCAGAACCTCTGCGTCCGGACTGTCAATGCACAGAGGAGTATCCACGGCATCCTGCACTTGGGCAATCAGCCATTTCAGAGTTCCGGCTTCATGGGCAGCGGCAGTCCTTGCACAGATATCCAGATAATCCGCACCTGCTTCGGTCTGTCTGATGGCCAGTTCCCTGATGCGCCGGCTGTTTTGAGTGGTGATATATTGTTTGATGCCGGGGATGGAACCATTTATTTTTTCACCGATAATTATCATATGATTTCACTCCTGGTGCTGACCGACCCAGCCAAGACATACGTTCACAGTCTCTGCGGCGTTGGTGGACCAGGCATCAGCGCCTGAGACCTGCATGGCTTCATAGCTTGCACATGCGCCTCCGATCGTGATTTTGATATGCTCTCTCAGTCCGGCTTCTTTTACAAGGTCAACAGTTTTTTTCATAGATTCCACAGCCATGGTGAGAACACCGCTGAGACCCAGAATATCGGGCTGCACTTCTTTTATCTTGTCGAGAAAAGCTTCCGGCGATACGTTGATACCCAGGTCATATACAGTGAATCCGGCTGCTTCCGCCATGCTCTTGAAAATATTTTTGCCAATGTTATGCAGATCGCCCTGGACAGTTCCCAATACAATTTTGCCGACCTTTTGTCTTGCGGCAGAGCCGATTATTGGTTTTAAGACTTCCATTGCCTCTGTGAGGAGTTCTCCGGCAAATATCAGATCTCCTACGAAATATTCTCCTGTTTCAAAACGCTGGCCAACTTTCTCCATGCCTTTCTGACATGCAGTGATGGCCTGGGCTGCTTCCTCTGTCTCAGGAGCACCTGCAACAAATTCCTGCAGCATGGACATAACCTTTTTTTCATCAAGTTCGCCGACTGCACTTGTGAGTGATGTTAAATCGATCATAATGGACCTCCTTTCACGGTTGGGTATAACCGCCATATCTGTGTACTGCCTCTGTCATTGCCAGTACATTTTCAATTTTCGCCGGACCTATGGCATTAAACGGCAGAGTAAATATAAAGCCGGCGGCTTTTTTCATCTCGGTCAGCAGTTTCTTGACCTGCAGGTCAATTTCCTGAACGCTGCCCCCGATCAGCAGTGAGGGCGAGATTCCTCCCGCAATGCACATGTGGTCTCCTATGATGTCTCTGGCTTTGACCGGGTCTGTCCTGTCGAACCAGGCAATCGCTTTACCTGCGGGAAGCTCCAGAAGTGTTTCCAGCAGATGATCATATGTACCCTGTAAGGACAGGAGGGGTGTGTACCCGGCTTTGATCAGTTCTTCGCAGAGGTATTTGAGATAGGGCCAGTGAAATTCTCTGTATTGTTTTTCCGACAGAAAACTGTTATACCAGACAGGGAAAAATACTCTTCTGGATCCGGTGAGCTGATAAGATATTTCACCTGTGGCTTTTCCTACGGCCAGAAGAATGGGAAGCAGAGCCTCACAGGCTTTGTGGACTTTGTCCGGTACCCGGTGGATATCCAGAATGACTTTATCAAAATCTCGCAGAAATGCCCCCAGCACGTCCAGGGGATTGGGGCAGATGGCCATATACCATGGCGGACAGTCCGCTTTTTTCATTTCCTGCGTAAATACCTGCAGGTCGTCAAGCGCTGTTCCGAGTTTCATGCCAAACTTCATGAGCGCACATATAGACTGAGAGCTGCCGGGTTCTTCAAGAGCACCATATACCCTGGGAACCACTTTGCGGTTCAGAAAACCGAGGGGGTCGTCAATAAACTCATCATACTCTTCGGAGGTCATGACCGGATTTTTGATTTTAAACTGGGATTCTGTGTCTGAGGGAATTTCTCTTCCTGGATGTGATGAATAATTGTCTTTTAGAATATCGTGTGCGAATCCGCCTCCTAGAACAGAGGCTACTGCTGTGTTTACTGCGTTTTGCGGATCAGTCCCTGCCAGGGATAAACCAAGTGTGACTGTTTCAAAAGTTCTGAGCATACATGCTGCGTCCCAGTTGAAATCTTTTGCAAATCTGACAGAAGCATTTTTGTATTTTTCCTGGTCGTAATACATGTCTTCGTAGGAAATATGCGAGTATTTTGCGGGGAAATACAAGGTGGCCGCGCCGATGGGCACCCGGTCAACCTTCTTTAGACCGGCGCATCTGTCGAGCCTGTCCAGTTTGTCGTTGTAACTGCTGCCTTCCATGTTCTTCATCAGATCCCCTCCTTATCTCAGTGATCAGAAGATTACTTGACAATAGTGCACCTATTCAGTCAACTGAATACGTACACAATAGTTACATAAATACTATCTTCATCATATAACATATTTAAATATATGTCAATGTATATATATGTATAATAAAGTACAATAAAATTGTCTATTTATACCAGTGAATGGAATGGGATGCAGAAAATGTTCTTGTTAAATTAAAGACCGATGATAACAGGATAAAAGAACCTGACATCGCCGGTTTTTTGTCGGTTATGTCAAAAAAACTGTGAGAATTTAAAAAAAATTGTGTAAGTGTTGGCGCGGAAACAGGTATTGTTTTTCAAGTGTGTTATACTTTTAACTATCTAAAGGAAACGGGGGTGGCGGCATGAAAACAGAAAAACCAAAACTGGTTTTTTGGGGGACACAGGCATTTGCCATGATGCCCTTTGTGCTGTACATACTGATAGGCGGAATATTTTCGGTGGGGTTACATTATTATTCAATGAAAGGGCTGATTTTTGCTGCAGTGATTTCTCTTCTGACAGGGTTTTTCCTGTGCAGGAACAAAGGGAAATACTGGGATTCTGTTGTGCATGGATTGGCGCAGTACGGAAATTCAAGGCTTATTTTTATTTTCCTGGTCATAGGGATTTTTTCCAAGCTTATGATGACGGGAAATATAGGGGGCGGATTTATCTGGCTGAGCCTTCAGCTTGGAATTACAAAAAGCGGGTTTGTGGTCTTTGCATTCCTGGCTTCAGCAGTGATTTCTATGGGAGCAGGTGCTCCGATCGCGGCATTGTTTGCGGTGATTCCCATTTTTTATCCTCCGGGAATACTTTTGGGGGCCAGTCCCTCTATGCTGAGCGGAGCGCTGATCAGCGGAATCTTTTTCGGGGATGCGCTGTCTCCCAGTTCACAGGTGATCAACACCACAGTGATGATACAACATGAACGGGGAACGGGAAGACCGGCCAAGCTTCTGACTGTTTTGAAACAGAGAACTCCTTATATTTTGGCTGCGGGAGCGGTCACAACGGTTCTGTACTTAATATTCGGTGCCGGGGAGGGCAGTGTGGGAGACATGACACAGCTTTCCCAGTTCTCGGATGCAAGAGGACTTTGGATGCTGGTACCTGTTGTGGTCCTTCTGTGTATCTGCTTTAAGACAGGAAACTTATTTGAAGGAGTTTCTTTTGCAATTATTACGGGCTTTGTATTAGGACTGATCACCGGTCTGTTCACATTTTCCGATATTGTGAGCATTGATTATGAAACGGCAGGGCTGAACGGAATTATATTTGAAGGTATTTATGGGATTATTGACGTGACAGTGTCCACCATTCTGCTTTACGGACTGATCGCAGTGGCAGTGGACGGAGGAATGCTGGAAAGATGCTGCAGCATTATCCTGTCAGGGAAATTTACAAAGACAAAACGGGGCGCTGAGACAGTTCTGGCTTTAGGAATAGTTATAGTTAACATTCTTCTTGCCGGCTGTGTGCTGCCGTCAATCCTGCTGTTCGGTGACATAGCGGACAGAATCGGACAGGAGAGCAGTATTTCTCCGGAACGACGGAGTATCCTGCTGACAGCCAATGCGACGAACTTCAGCTCCATCATTCCCATTAACAGCGCATTCGTTATGGGAAGTGTGACGATCATTAATGAGATGGTGCAGAAACACAGTTATCTGCCCACTGTGTCACCGTTTCAGATTTTCTGTTCTTCCTTTTACTGCCTGATCCTCACAGGAGTCTGCATCTTCTGGGTGGTCACGGGCGTGGGAAGAGAGGGTTCTTTAAAAACGGTTAAAGTGAAAGAAAAATTAGAATAGGAGATGAAAATTATGGAATCTATTTATGATCTGATTATCGTGGGCGGCGGGCCTGCCGGTCTTGCGGCTGCTATTTATGCAGGCAGGTCGGAGCGGAAAACGCTTCTTCTGGAAAAGGGAAGCTATGGCGGACGTATCAACGATACCTATGAAGTCCGGAATTATCCCGGCACGATTGTGGACAGCGGCCAGCACCTGATGGAGCGGTTCCGGGAGCACGCATCCAGCCATCCCACAGTGGAGCTGAAACGGACCACAGCGACGGCGATCAGCAAAGAAGACAATCTTTTCATTGTCAGCACAAAGAGAAGAGGAGATTTCAAGGCACGCAGTGTGATCCTGGATCTGGGCACCCGTCCAAGAGAACTGGGGATTCCCGGAGAGAAAGAGTTTGTGGGCCACGGTGTTGCCTACTGCGCCACCTGTGATGCGGAATTTTTCAAAGGCAAGGAGATCTACGTGCTGGGCGCAGGAGACCAGGCTGTTGAGGAAGCGGATTATCTAACCGGGTTTGCCTCTAAAGTCACGATCATTGTGCTCCATGAGAAAGGCCATCTTGACTGTAACGAGGTGTCCGCAGAACATGCCTATAAAAATCCTAAAATTGATTTCTGCTGGAGCTCCACTGTCCAGGAGATTAAAGGGAAAGACCATGTGGAAGCTCTTGTGCTGAAAAACGTTGAGACCGGTGAGGTCAGAGAAGTTAAAGCGGACGGACTGTTTTTCTTTGTGGGTATGGTGCCTCAGACAGAGCCCGTGCGTCATATGGTCACTTGTGACAGAAGCGGGTACATCAAGGTCAATGACAAGATGGAAACCAGCATCCCGGGGCTTTATGCAGTGGGCGACTGCAGGCAGACATTTTTGCGCCAGGTTGTCACCTCCGCGGCAGACGGCGCAGTGGCTGCGGTGGCTTCTGAGCGTTACGTGAAGGAGCTTGAGCAGATTGAGGGCATTTTAAGCCCGGATTCAGGGAAAATTGCCTTTGTGTTCTACAATCCATACAGCAATGAAGAGATTCAGGCAGTATCAGACCTGGAACAGCAGCTCAGGGGAGAGTGGAAGGTTTACCGTCAGGACATTACACGCCAGAACCTTCTCTATCAGGATCTGAAGATAGAGCACACGGTATCCACTGCGTTTTATGAAAACGGAAAATTATTGGAAGTAAAGTAAGTATTATCAACAGACAGGAACCTATTTAAAAAATATAATGATTAACTTCAGGAGGTAATTGATTATGGGTCAGCCACTTGTTTTTCCACACGGAGTCACTGTTTACAATCCGGAGAAATGCTGGAGCGGATATACGATCGTTCCGCTTATCAACGACGGCGTTCTGCTGTTCGACATGAACGGAAATGAGATCAGACGCTGGAATATGCATGCCATGCCGCCGAAACTTCTTCCGGGCGGGTATGTGATGGGTCTGTCAGGATACCGTCATCCTGATTACGGTATGCAGGACGGTGTCAACCTGATCGAGATCGACTATGACGGAAATATTGTCTGGGAATTTGACCACTTTGAGAACATTGATGACCCAGGCAGGGACCATCGCTGGATGGCGCGTCAGCACCATGACTATCAGAGGGAGGGAAATCCCGTCGGATACTATGTTCCGGGTATGGATGCAAAGCCCTTGGAAGGCAACACACTGATCCTGGTACATCAGACTATCAGAAACCCGAAGATATCCGATAAAAAGCTTCTGGATGATGCCATGATTGAAGTGGACTGGGAGGGCAACATCCTCTGGAAATGGTCCATCAGTGAACACTTTGACGAACTGGGATTTGACGAGGCCGCCAAAAACGCACTGTTCAGAGATCCGAACATGCGCTCCTCAGACGGCGGTGTAGGCGACTATCTTCATGTAAACTGCATGAGCTACCTTGGCCCGAACAAATGGTACGACCAGGGTGATATGCGGTTTAAACCGGAAAATATTATTTTTGACTGCAGGGAGGCCAATATTCTGGCTATCCTTGATAAAGAGACAGGAAAGATCGTATGGCGCATCGGACCTGACTTCAATGCCACACCGGAACTGAAAAAGCTGGGCTGGATCATCGGCCAGCATCATTTCCATATGATTCCGAAAGGGCTGCCGGGTGAAGGCAATCTGATGGTGTTTGACAACGGCGGCTGGGGCGGCTACGGGGTTCCCAATCCATCTGCTCCCATTGGCGTTAAGAACGCTCTGCGCGATTACAGCCGTGTGCTGGAGTTTAACCCGGTAACCCTGGAGGTTGTCTGGAAGCTGACACCAAAGGAACTGGGCCATGCGGTTCCCACCGACGCCAGCAAATTCTACAGTCCCTATGTCAGCAGCGCACAGCGCCTGCCAAATGGAAATACCATGGTTACGGAAGGCTCAGACGGCCGTGTCATTGAAGTGACACCGGATCATGAGATTGTGTGGGAATGGATTTCACCGTATTATACACACAATGAAAAAGGCCCGAAGAACAATATGATCTACCGTGCTTACCGTTATCCGTACAGCTATGTGCCGCAGGAGCCGGTTCCCACGGAGGTTCCCATCGCACCCATTGACAATGTGACATACCGGGTACCGGGTGCCGGAGCGTTTGGAGCAAAAAAAGTCATTGATATTGAAGGAACTTTGCCGTATTATCAAGATGTGGCACTTTGTGTGGCCACAGACGACGAAGAAGATGTGACACAGAGGGAGAAAGTCTTTGAGGTGAACAAAGATTTCTTCAAACCGGTGACCATGTCGAGCTGGAATGACGATGTCCTTAAAGTAGAAGGAAAACCGGTGCTTGTGCTCTTCGGTGCAGAGCGCTGTGTACACTGCAAGGCACTTCATCCTGTTCTGGAGGAAGCCCTCACAGAAGAGTATGAGGGAATGTACGAGGTGCGCTATGTGGATGTGGATTCCAACCAGGATCTGCTGGATGCGTGCCATATCGGAGGAATTCCCGTCGTTGTGATCTACAAAAACGGGGAAGAGGTCCAGAGATTTAATGGCGAGAAGGATTATGATGATTTGTGTGATATTTTGGACAGACCATTGGAATAAGCAGAATAAGACGCAGGGAGGAGCTGTTTTGACAGCCCCTCTTTGCGTTTCTTTTTTTGCGGGGAATGTTGGGAGGGGTATAAATGCATAGATTTTTTGAAGATCCGAAGATAAGCTGTCCGGTACCCTTTGCAGATCTCTGTGTGGGAAGCTGCATTTACCGGCCGTATATGAACCGAAAGACATATCAGAGGTCAGAGATCATATATCCTCAGGGCAGTAAGATCAACTCTTTTGGGATTGTGCTGGACGGCATTCTGAAGGCAGTAAGCCATACTGTCAATGGGGATGAGCTCTGCAACGCTTACTTTGAAAAGAATGATATTTTCCCGGAGCTTCTCTACTTTTCCGGTAAAAGGTATTACACCTATACCCTGGTGGCTGCCAAAAAATCCACGGTGGCCTGGATTCCAGTGGAGATTCTGGAGGAGATGCTGGAGCGTGATAATCTGCTGATGTATTCCCTTTTACTCTATATATCACAGCGGGGGCTGAAAGACCAGCTTTATCTCAACTGTCTGAATTACCAGACGATCCGTGAGAGAATTGCCTACTGGATCGTGGGAATGAACGACATTGTAGCGGGGGCGGCGATTCCCATGCCGGTTTCCCAGTCTGTAATGGCTAATATGCTCCATGTGAGCCGGTCATCACTGAACCAGGAATTAAAACTGATGGAAAAAGAGGGATTTTTCAGCATACAGGGCCAGGAAATGCATATCAAAGATGTGGAAAGGCTGCAGGAAATGTTGTGAAATTCGACAGAATATATAAGACAATTGTTCCCAAAAAGCGGGAAAATATTTTAACAAAAAATGGTTGACAGGCTTGACAGGGTGTGTTATAGTGAGAAATGCACTATTATGGCAAGTTATGCCTGTCGTTCTATTTATGATTGAAATTAACCTTATTAAAGGAAACTTTCGGTCAGGGGGCTCAGGTATAAGCATAATAAAATTAAAACATACAAGGGGTGAAACGTCAATGGAGAAAAATAGAATCCGTCCCATTACAACCGGTAAGAGCATGAGAATGACCTACCAGCGCCAGAAAGAGGTACTGGAAATGCCGAACCTCATTGAAGTACAGAAAGACTCTTACCAGTGGTTTCTGGACGAAGGTCTAAAAGAAGTTTTTGAAGATATCTCTCCAATCGCCGACTACAGCGGTAAATTGAGCTTGGAATTTGTTGACTTTACTTTGTGTGAAGATGAGGTAAAATACTCCATCGAAGAATGCAAGGAGAGGGATGCTACTTTTGCAGCTCCTCTGAAAGTAAGGGTAAAATTATACAACAGAGAGAATGACGAAATCAGTGAACATGAAATATTCATGGGTGATCTGCCGTTAATGACTGCAACCGGTACCTTCGTAATCAACGGCGCTGAACGAGTTATTGTCAGCCAGCTTGTACGTTCTCCGGGTATTTACTACGCTATCGCTCACGACAAACTGGGCAAAACCCTTTATTCCTGTACCGTTATCCCGAACAGGGGTGCATGGCTGGAATATGAGACCGACTCCAATGACGTATTCTATGTACGTGTAGACAGAACTAGAAAAGTCCCTATTACAGTTTTGATTCGTGCTTTAGGTATCGGCACGAATGCAGAAATTATAGAGTTATTCGGTGAAGAACCGAAGATTTTAGCCAGCTTTACAAAAGACACTGCTGAGAGTTATCAGGAAGGTCTGCTGGAGTTATACAAGAAAATCCGTCCGGGTGAGCCGCTGGCTGTGGAAAGCGCAGAGAGCCTGATCACCAGCATGTTCTTTGACCCAAGACGCTACGACCTGGCAAAAGTAGGCCGTTACAAATTCAACAAAAAGTTACTGCTGAGAAACCGTATCTCAGGCCATATGCTGGCTGAGGAGGTTGTGGACACCACAACAGGTGAGATCATGGCAGAGGCCGGCACAGTTGTAACAAAAGAACTGGCTGACCAGATCCAGAACGCGGCAGTTCCTTATGTATGGATTCAGGGTGAAGAGCGCAACATCAAAGTCCTTTCAAGCATGATGGTGGATATCACCAACTATGTGGACATTGATCCTTCTTCCGTGGGAGTGACAGAACTTGTTTACTATCCAGTTCTGGCTAAGATCCTGGAAGAGAATGAGGATATTGAGGATATCAAGGACGCAATCCGCCGTGAGATCCATGAGCTGATTCCAAAGCACATTACAAAAGAAGATATCCTTGCTTCTATTAACTATAACATGCATCTGGAGTATGGTCTGGGCAATGATGACGATATCGACCATCTGGGCAACAGACGTATCCGTGCAGTGGGTGAATTGCTGCAGAACCAGTACAGGATCGGTCTTTCCAGACTGGAGCGTGTGGTTCGCGAGAGAATGACAACACAGGATATGGAAGGTATCTCTCCCCAGTCCCTGATCAATATCAAACCGGTTACAGCAGCCGTGAAGGAATTCTTCGGTTCCTCCCAGCTGTCACAGTTCATGGACCAGAACAACCCGCTGGGTGAGCTGACCCATAAGAGACGTCTTTCCGCACTGGGCCCCGGCGGTCTGTCACGAGACCGTGCAGGTTTCGAGGTTCGAGATGTACATTATTCCCACTACGGAAGAATGTGCCCCATCGAGACTCCTGAGGGTCCTAACATCGGTCTGATCAACTCCCTGGCATCCTATGCCAGGATCAACCAGTACGGTTTTGTGGAAGCGCCGTACCGTAAGATTGACAAATCAGATCCGAAGAATCCGCGGGTTACAGATGAAGTTGTCTATATGACAGCAGATGAAGAGGATAATTATCATGTGGCACAGGCCAATGAGCCGCTGGATGAAGAAGGACACTTTATCCATAAAAACGTTTCCGGACGTTATCTGGATGAAACACAGGAGTATGAACGTAATATGTTTGACTACATGGACGTGTCTCCTAAGATGGTGTTCTCTGTAGCTACGGCCCTGATTCCCTTCCTGCAGAATGACGATGCCAACCGTGCGCTGATGGGATCCAACATGCAGCGTCAGGCTGTGCCTCTTCTCACCACAGAGGCTCCTGTTGTAGGAACCGGTATGGAAGTGAAGGCAGCCGTTGACTCCGGCGTCTGCGTAGTGGCGAAAAAAGCCGGTACCATAGAGTGCGCAGCGTCAAAAGAGATTGTTATGCGCAATGATGACGGTACAAAAGATACTTACCGCCTGACCAAGTTCATGAGAAGTAACCAGAGCAACTGCTACAACCAGAGGCCTATCGTGACCAAAGGCGAGCATGTGGAAGCAGGACAGGTGATCGCTGACGGTCCGTCCACCTCAAACGGTGAGCTGGCGCTGGGCAAGAACCCGCTGATCGGCTTCATGACCTGGGAAGGTTACAATTACGAGGATGCCGTCCTGTTAAGTGAAAGACTGGTACAGGATGATGTCTATACTTCTGTCCATATTGAAGAATATGAGGCGGAAGCCAGAGATACAAAGTTAGGGCCGGAAGAGATCACACGTGATGTTCCGGGTGTTGGTGATGATGCGTTAAAAGACCTGGACGAGCGCGGTATTATCCGTATCGGTGCTGAAGTCCGCGCAGGTGATATCCTGGTCGGCAAAGTAACTCCCAAGGGAGAGACAGAGCTGACTGCAGAGGAGAGACTGCTCCGTGCTATTTTCGGTGAGAAGGCCCGTGAAGTGCGTGACACTTCCCTGAAGGTTCCTCACGGTGAGTACGGTATCGTTGTGGACGCAAAAGTATTTACGAGAGAGAACGGCGATGAGCTGTCTCCGGGCGTAAATCAGGCAGTCCGTATCTATATTGCCCAGAAGAGAAAAATCTCTGTTGGTGACAAGATGGCCGGCCGTCATGGTAACAAGGGTGTTGTTTCCCGTGTGCTTCCTGTTGAGGATATGCCGTTCCTCCCGAACGGACGTGCACTGGACATCGTACTGAACCCTCTGGGCGTGCCTTCCCGTATGAATATTGGACAGGTGCTGGAGATTCATCTGAGTCTTGCAGCAAAAGCCCTTGGATTCAACATTGCCACACCGGTATTTGACGGTGCCAACGAGAATGATATCCAGGATACTCTGGATCTTGCAAATGATTATGTGAACATGGAATGGGAAGACTTTGAGGCGAAGCATAAAGATACGCTGCGTCCGGAAGTTTTACAGTTCCTTTACGATAACAGAGCTCACAGAGAACTGTGGAAAGGCGTGCCGATCTCCCGTGACGGTAAAGTAAGGCTCCGTGACGGACGTACAGGTGAATATTTTGACAGCCCTGTAACCATCGGACACATGCACTACCTGAAGCTGCATCATCTGGTAGATGATAAGATCCACGCACGTTCCACAGGCCCATACTCCCTGGTAACACAGCAGCCTCTGGGTGGTAAAGCTCAGTTCGGCGGCCAGCGTTTCGGAGAGATGGAGGTTTGGGCACTGGAGGCATATGGTGCTTCCTACACACTGCAGGAGATCCTGACAGTGAAATCCGATGATGTGATCGGACGTGTGAAAACTTATGAAGCGATTATCAAGGGCGACAATATTCCGGAGCCTGGTATTCCGGAGTCCTTCAAGGTGCTTTTGAAGGAGCTGCAGTCCTTGGGTCTGGATGTCAGAGTCCTCAGAGAAGACATGACAGAAGTGGAAATCATGGAGAATATCGACTATGGCGAGACAGATATGCGCTCCATCATTGAAGGTGATTCCAAACACCGCGGCGAAGAAGATTACGGAGACTACGGATTCTCAAAACAGGAATTCGAGGGTGAAGAATTAGTAGACGTGGAGGATGAGCCGGAAGAGGATGAAGAAGCATTCTTGAGCTTAGATGATGATACTCTTGTCGAGGAGTAAGGAAAGGAGTCCACAATGCCAGAAACAGCAAATAAAGAGGCATATCAGCCAATGACCTTTGATGCCATCAAAATCGGATTGGCGTCCCCGGAGAAAATCCGGGACTGGTCCAGAGGCGAGGTTAAAAAACCGGAAACCATTAACTATAGAACCCTGAAACCGGAAAAAGACGGCCTGTTCTGCGAGAGGATTTTCGGACCGAGCAAGGACTGGGAATGTCACTGCGGTAAATACAAGAAGATCCGTTATAAAGGCGTTGTCTGCGACCGATGCGGCGTTGAAGTAACAAAAGCCAGTGTCCGCAGGGAGCGTATGGGCCATATTGAACTGGCAGCACCGGTCTCCCACATCTGGTACTTCAAGGGTATCCCGTCCAGAATGGGACTGATCCTGGATCTTTCCCCAAGGTCCCTGGAGAAAGTTCTGTACTTTGCCAACTATATTGTTCTGGATGCAGGCACCACGGAGCTGCAGTACAAACAGGTACTGACAGAGAAAGAGTTCCAGGATGCCAGAGAAAAATACGGCGACGGCGCGTTCCGCGTAGGAATGGGCGCGGAGTCCATTATGGAACTGCTGGAAGCCATTGACCTGGAAAGAGAATCCAAGGAGCTGAAAGCCGGCCTTAAGGATTCCACAGGACAGAAGCGTGCTCGTATTGTAAAACGTCTTGAGGTTGTGGAAGCCTTCCGTGAATCCGGAAACCGTCCGGAGTGGATGATCATGACAGTGGTACCTGTCATTCCGCCGGACCTTCGTCCTATGGTTCAGTTAGACGGCGGACGTTTCGCAACATCTGACTTAAATGATTTATATAGAAGGATCATCAACAGAAATAACCGTCTGAAGAGACTGCTTGAACTGGGCGCTCCTGATATCATTGTCCGCAATGAAAAGAGAATGCTTCAGGAAGCTGTCGATGCCCTGATCGACAACGGACGCCGCGGCCGTCCGGTCACAGGACCGGGTAACCGTGCACTGAAATCCCTTTCCGATATGCTGAAAGGTAAATCAGGACGTTTCCGTCAGAACCTTCTGGGTAAACGAGTTGACTACTCAGGCCGTTCCGTTATTGTAGTTGGACCTGAACTGAAAATCTTCCAGTGCGGTCTGCCGAAAGAGATGGCAATTGAGCTGTTCAAGCCCTTCGTTATGAAAGAGCTGGTAAGCAACGGTACTGCTCACAACATTAAGAATGCCAAGAAGATGGTGGAGAAGCTGGAACCGGAAGTATGGGATGTACTGGAAGATGTCATCAAAGAGCATCCGGTCATGTTAAACCGTGCTCCTACCCTGCATCGTCTGGGTATCCAGGCATTTGAGCCTATTCTGGTTGAGGGTAAAGCAATCAAGCTGCATCCCCTTGTATGTACCGCGTTCAACGCCGACTTCG
Source organism: Blautia caccae (assembly GCF_040095955.1). Taxonomy (NCBI): domain Bacteria; kingdom Bacillati; phylum Bacillota; class Clostridia; order Lachnospirales; family Lachnospiraceae; genus Blautia; species Blautia caccae. Next base: position 30,056 of record NZ_JBBMFP010000014.1, read on the forward strand.
ATGGTGACCAGATGGCGGTTCATCTTCCTCTGTCCGTTGAGGCGCAGGCAGAGTGCCGTTTCCTGCTTCTGTCTCCGAACAACCTGCTGAAACCGTCTGACGGTGGTCCGGTGGCTGTTCCTTCACAGGATATGGTTCTCGGTATCTACTATCTGACACAGGAGAGACCGGGCGTTAAGGGTGAAGGCAAGTATTTCAAGAGTGTAAACGAAGCCATTCTGGCTTATGAGAACGGATATATCACACTGCAGACCAGAATCCATGTGCTCTGCAGCAAGACCCAGCCGGACGGCACAGTATTGGAAGACATTGTGGATTCCACACTGGGACGTTTCCTGTTCAATGAGATCATTCCGCAGGATTTAGGTTTTGTGGACCGTTCCGTTCCGGGCAATGAGCTGAAGCTGGAGGTTGACTTCCTGGTAGGCAAGAAACAGCTCAAACAGATTCTGGAGAAAGTAATCAATACCCATGGCGCTACCAGAACCGCAGAGGTGCTGGATAAGATCAAAGCCACAGGATACAAATACTCAACCAGAGCTGCCATGACCGTATCTATCTCCGACATGACTGTGCCGCCTCAGAAACCTGAGATGATCCAGAAGGCACAGGATACGGTTGACCTTATCACCAAGAACTTCAAACGTGGTCTTATCACGGAAGAAGAGAGATATAAAGAAGTCGTTGAGACATGGAAGAAGACTGACGATGAGCTTACCAAAGCCCTGCTGACAGGACTTGATAAGTACAACAACATCTTCATGATGGCTGACTCCGGTGCCCGTGGTTCCGATAAGCAGATCAAACAGCTTGCCGGTATGCGTGGTCTGATGGCCGATACAACAGGTCACACCATCGAGCTGCCCATCAAGTCCAATTTCCGTGAAGGTCTGGACGTACTGGAATACTTCATGTCCGCCCATGGTGCTCGTAAAGGTCTGTCCGATACAGCTCTGCGTACCGCTGACTCCGGTTACCTGACAAGACGTCTGGTTGACGTTTCCCAGGATCTGATCGTCCGTCAGGTGGACTGCTGTGAAGACAAAGGCGAGATTCCGGGTATGTGGGTGAAAGCCTTCATGGACGGAAGGGAAGAGATTGAAAGCCTTCAGGAGCGTATTACAGGACGTTTCTCCTGCGAGACCATCAAGAACGCCAAAGGCGAAGTGATCGTCAAAGCAAACCATATGATTACTCCGAAACGTGCCGCACGTGTGGTAAAAGAAGGGGTAAAAGAGAATGGGAAACCATATGATTCCGTTAAGATCCGTACGATCCTCACATGTAAATGCCACATCGGTGTCTGCGCCAAGTGTTATGGTGCCAACATGGCAACCGGTGAGCCGGTACAGGTGGGTGAGTCCGTAGGTATCATTGCAGCCCAGTCTATCGGTGAACCAGGTACACAGCTTACCATGCGTACCTTCCATACCGGTGGTGTTGCCGGCGGCGATATCACACAGGGTCTTCCCCGTGTGGAGGAGCTTTTTGAGGCAAGGAAGCCGAAAGGTCTTGCCATCATCACAGAGATTAAAGGTGTCGCCACACTGAAGGATACAAAGAAGAAACGTGAGATCATCGTCACAGACAATGAGGACGGCAACTCCAAGACTTACCTGATCCCTTACGGTTCCCGTATCAAGGTTCAGGACGGACAGTATCTGGAGGCCGGTGATGAGCTGACAGAAGGTAGTGTCAATCCCCATGACATTCTGAAGATCAAGGGCGTCCGCGCTGTTCAGGATTATATGATCCAGGAAGTACAGCGTGTATACCGTCTGCAGGGTGTTGAGATCAACGATAAGCATATTGAAGTTATTGTCCGCCAGATGCTGAAGAAGATTCGCATCGAGGACAACGGAGATACAGAATTCCTGCCGGGAACCCTGGTTGACGTTCTGGACTATGAGGAAGAGAACGAGAGACTGATCAAAGAGGGCAAAGAGCCGGCAGATGGAAAACAGGTTATGCTTGGTATCACCAAGGCATCCCTGGCGACCAACTCCTTCCTGTCCGCAGCTTCCTTCCAGGAGACCACAAAGGTTCTGACAGAAGCTGCCATCAAGGGCAAGATCGACCCGCTGATCGGTCTGAAGGAGAACGTAATCATCGGTAAACTGATTCCTGCAGGAACAGGCATGAAGTGCTACTCCAACATTAAGCTGGATACAGATCTGGCTGAGGATGAAGAGGAGTACGAGGATGAACTTGAACTTGCTGAAGCCCTGGAAGAACTTCCGGCGGAGGATGAAGAGGAAGCTGTTCAGCTGACAGATGAGGTTGATGAGGTGGAACTTTCCGAGGAGGAAGAGGAAGCCGAACTGACAGAAGAATAATGCTATAACATACAAAAGACCGCTTTTCCGGAAAATGACCGGAGGAGCGGTTTTGTATATTCAGGTTATGCAGTCTTTTAAAGGAGGACAAGTATGAACAAAAAAAGAAAGTCACCTTTATGGATGCTGGTTCCCATGGGAGTCATCATCGTCGTTTTATCCATTGTCTTGATCGTCATTACCTTAAAGTCAGGAAACCAGAGAACAGAGACAGCATCTGCCTCCCATACCCAAAGCGGGGAAAAGGAGGAAGAGTCTGTAAACGCGGCAGATACGATACAGGAGAACCCCAAAGAGACGGATACAGGGCCGGCCCAGGTCTATGTATCACCTGATATCTCCCGTGAGGTTAAGGATAAAGTGAAGAGCATGAGCCTTGAGGAGAAGGCAGCGCAGCTTTTCTTTGTCACACCTGAGGACATCACCCAGGTGGATGCGGCTACCGTTGCCGGTGAGGATACAAAGAAAGCCTATGAGCAGTACCCTGTGGGCGGGATCGTATATTTTTCCCGTAATATCCAGGGACCGGATCAGTTGAAGGAAATGCTGTCAAAGACCCAGAGCTACGCGGAGGAGATTGCGGGGGTTCCGGTATTTCTGGGGGTGGATGAGGAGGGCGGAGAAGTGTCCCGGGTAGCGGGAAACAAAAATTTCTCTGTCACCAGATATGAGAGTATGCGGGCCATAGGGGACAGTAAGGATACTTCCCGGGCCTACGATGTGGGAAAAAACTTAGCATCCTATTTGAAAGAATTAGGATTTAATATAGATTTTGCTCCTGATGCGGATGTAATTACCAATTCTGGCAATACTGTTATAGGGAACCGTTCCTTTGGGGAAGACCCCCGTCTGGTTGGTGCTATGGCGTCACAGGTGGTTAAGGGGCTGCAGGACAATGGAGTCTCCGCCTGCCTGAAGCATTTTCCGGGGCATGGGGGCACTGTGGAGGACAGCCATGAAGGGCGGGCTTACACGGACAAGACCCTGGAGGAGATGGAGGCAGAAGAACTGGTTCCTTTTCAGGAAGGAATCAAGGCAGAGCCTGATTTCATCATGGCAGGGCATATCTCCATACCGAAATCCCTGGGGGATGATACGCCCGCGTCACTCTCAGAGCAGGTTCTGACAGGACTTCTCAGGGACAAGTACGGATATGACGGCCTTATTATCACGGATGCCCTGAATATGAAGGCAGTATCCGGGGTGTACAGTCCGGCTGAAGCTTCTGTGAAAGCGCTTCTGGCCGGTGCGGACATGCTTCTGATGCCGGATGATTTCAGGGCCGCCTACCATGGTGTGCTGGATGCCGTGGAGGAGGGAGATTTGAGCGAAGCGAGAATCGACGCCTCTGTGGAGCGCATTCTGCGTTTGAAAATGAAGAAATACCCGTAAAATTGTATTTTTTTGAAAAATTTCCTTGACAGCACGATTTTCCATGGATATAATGAGAGAGCGTGCATGGAGACGCAGTTTTTTTGCGCGTAAAATCATTTATTCATGATAATGAATAACTGGCAGCCACTCATTTCTTCTATAATAATATAGAAGAGAAATAATACAGGAGGTGAAATGGAATGCCAACATTCAATCAGTTAGTAAGAAAAGGACGTCAGACTTCCGTAAAGAAGTCCACAGCTCCGGCGCTTCAGAAGAGTTTTAACTCTTTACAGAAGAAGACCACAGATATGTCTTCTCCGCAGAAGAGGGGTGTGTGTACAGCGGTTAAAACTGCTACACCGAAAAAGCCTAACTCTGCTCTTAGAAAAATCGCCAGAGTTCGTCTTTCCAACGGAATCGAGGTAACAAGCTACATTCCAGGTGAAGGACATAACCTTCAGGAACATAGTGTTGTTCTTATCCGTGGCGGCAGGGTAAAAGACTTACCAGGTACAAGATACCACATCATCCGTGGTACACTTGATACCGCAGGCGTTGCTAACAGACGTCAGGCCCGTTCTAAATACGGCGCTAAGAGACCGAAAAAATAATTAATTAGAATCATTTGAAGTCACAGATATAACTATTAAGACTGATTTTGTACCGGGATTCCATAGACCCAGGTTGTGGCTGCGGGTTTCTATATAGGATTTACCGAGTACGGACATACAAAATAGTTGTGTGAGTACCGATGATCTAATCGTTAAGGGCAATGACCGTTGTCCGAATTTTGATAATGATTAAGGAGGGAAGTAACGTGCCACGTAAAGGACATACTCAAAAAAGAGACGTTTTAGCAGATCCGTTATACGGAAATAAAGTGGTTACCAAACTTGTCAATAACATTATGTTAGATGGTAAGAAGGGTGTAGCTCAGAAGATCGTATACGGTGCGTTCGCTAAAATGGAGGAAAAGGCCGGCAAACCGGCAATCGAAGTTTTTGAAGAAGCAATGAACAACATCATGCCGGTTCTGGAAGTAAAAGCCAGACGTATCGGTGGTGCTACCTATCAGGTGCCGATCGAGGTTAGACCGGAAAGACGTCAGGCATTAGCTCTTCGTTGGTTAACTCTGTATTCTCGTAAAAGAGGAGAGAAGACAATGGAGGACAGACTGGCTAATGAGTTATTAGATGCTATGAATAACACAGGTGCATCTGTTAAGAAGAAAGAAGACATGCATAAGATGGCTGAGGCAAATAAAGCATTTGCTCACTATCGATTCTAGAGGAGGAAAATCCATTGGCTGGAAGAGAATATCCGTTAGATAGAACCAGAAACATTGGTATTATGGCTCACATCGATGCCGGTAAGACCACTCTTACAGAGCGTATCTTATACTATACTGGTGTTAATTATAAAATTGGTGATACTCACGAAGGAACTGCTACCATGGACTGGATGGAGCAGGAACAGGAGAGAGGTATCACAATTACTTCCGCCGCTACCACCTGTCACTGGACTTTACAGGAAAACTGTAAAAGCAAACCAGGCGCACTGGAACATCGTATCAATATCATCGATACCCCAGGTCACGTTGACTTTACCGTAGAGGTAGAGCGTTCCTTACGTGTACTTGACGGTGCTGTTGGTGTATTCTGTGCAAAAGGCGGCGTTGAGCCTCAGTCTGAAAATGTATGGCGTCAGGCAGATACCTACAATGTACCACGTATGGCATTCATCAATAAGATGGATATCCTGGGTGCAGATTTCTATGGTGCCGTAGAACAGATTAAGACTCGTTTAGGTAAAAATGCAATTTGTCTTCAGCTCCCAATCGGTAAAGAGGATGAATTCAAAGGAATCATCGACCTGTTTGAAATGAAAGCCTACATCTACAATGATGAAAAAGGCGAGGACATTTCCATCACAGATATCCCGGAGGATATGGCTGATGACGCAGAACTGTATCACACAGAGTTAGTTGAGAAGATCTGCGAGTTAGATGATGACTTAATGATGGAATATCTGGAAGGTGAAGAACCTTCTGTTGAAGCTCTGAAAGCAGCCCTGAGAAAAGGAACCTGCGAATGTGCAGCCATTCCTGTATGCTGTGGTACTGCTTACAGAAACAAAGGTGTTCAGAAATTACTGGATGCCATTCTGGAATATATGCCTGCTCCTACAGATATCCCGGCTATCAAAGGTCAGGATATGGACGGAAACGAAGTTGAGAAGCATTCTTCTGACGACGAACCGTTCGCAGCACTGGCATTCAAGATCATGACTGACCCGTTCGTTGGTAAGCTGGCATTCTTCAGAGTTTACTCCGGTACCATGAACTCCGGTTCTTATGTGCTGAATGCAACAAAAGGCAAAAAAGAGCGTGTTGGACGTATCCTGCAGATGCATGCTAACAAGAGACAGGAACTGGATAAGGTTTACGCCGGCGATATCGCTGCTGCCATCGGATTCAAATTCACCACAACAGGTGATACAATCTGTGATGACCAGCATCCGGTAATCCTGGAATCCATGGAGTTCCCGGAACCTGTTATCGAGCTGGCTATTGAGCCTAAGACAAAAGCAGGACAGGGCAAACTGGGTGAGGCTCTGGCAAAACTTGCCGAAGAAGACCCGACCTTCCGTGCGCATACAGATAAAGAAACAGGTCAGACAATCATCGCCGGTATGGGTGAGCTGCATCTGGAGATCATCGTTGACCGTCTGCTTCGTGAATTCAAGGTAGAAGCTAACGTTGGTGCTCCTCAGGTTGCTTATAAAGAGACCTTTACCAAGAACGCTGATGTTGACAGCAAGTACGCAAAACAGTCCGGTGGTCGTGGACAGTACGGTCACTGTAAAGTTAAATTCGAGCCTATGGATGCCAATGGTGAAGAACTGTTCAAGTTTGAATCCACAGTTGTTGGTGGTGCTATTCCTAAGGAATACATCCCGGCTGTCGGCGAAGGTATCGAGGAAGCTATGAAGGCTGGTATCCTGGGAGGATTCCCGGTTGTTGGTATCCACGCAAACGTATATGATGGTTCTTACCATGAGGTCGACTCCTCCGAGATGGCATTCCACATTGCAGGTTCTCTTGCATTCAAGGAAGCTATGGCGAAGGCAGCACCGGTTCTCCTGGAGCCTATCATGCGTGTAGAGGTTACTACTCCGGAAGACTACATGGGTGATGTTATCGGTGATATCAACTCCCGTCGTGGACGTATCGAGGGTATGGATGATATCGGCGGAGGCAAGATGATCCGCGGATTCGTTCCTCTGGCTGAGATGTTCGGTTACGCAACAGACCTGCGTTCCAGAACACAGGGCCGTGGTAACTACTCCATGTTCTTCGAGAAATACGAGCCGGTTCCGAAATCCGTACAGGAAAAAGTACTTTCAGTAAAAACAGGAAAATAATAATTAAAAACTTGCAAATATCCTTGATTTGCAATATAATCAAGGATAGCAGGTTGAATATATTGATATTCCAACCGCCTCGTTATGAGGCAACAAAAAAATAATAAAATTGCCCAGACGGGGCGCATGTGAATAAGGAGGAAATTCAAAATGGCAAAAGCTAAATTTGAAAGAAGCAAACCGCATTGTAACATTGGTACCATCGGACACGTTGACCATGGTAAAACAACTCTGACAGCTGCTATCACAAAAACTCTTTCTGAGAGAGTTGCAGGTAACGCAGCAGTAGATTTCGCTAATATCGATAAAGCTCCGGAGGAGAGAGAACGTGGTATCACAATCTCTACTGCTCACGTTGAATATGAAACAGAAAACAGACATTACGCACACGTTGACTGCCCAGGCCATGCTGACTACGTTAAAAACATGATCACTGGTGCTGCTCAGATGGATGGCGCTATCCTGGTTGTTGCTGCAACTGATGGTGTTATGGCTCAGACAAAAGAGCATATCCTTCTGTCCCGTCAGGTAGGCGTTCCTTACATCGTTGTATTCATGAACAAATGTGATATGGTTGACGATGAAGAGCTGCTTGAGCTGGTTGACATGGAGATCCGTGAGCTGTTAAGCGAGTATGACTTCCCGGGCGATGACACACCGATCATCCAGGGTTCTGCTCTGAAAGCTCTGGAAGATCCCAGCAGCGAGTGGGGCGACAAGATCATGGAACTGATGGCTGCAGTTGACAGCTGGATTCCGGATCCTCAGCGTGACACAGACAAACCGTTCATCATGCCTGTAGAGGACGTATTCTCTATCACAGGTCGTGGTACAGTTGCTACCGGTAGAGTAGAGGCTGGTGTTCTTCACGTATCTGAAGAAGTTGAGATCGTTGGTCTGAAAGAAGAGACACGTAAAGTAGTTGTAACAGGTATCGAGATGTTCCGTAAACTGTTAGACGAGGCTCAGGCTGGTGATAACATCGGTGCACTGCTTCGTGGTGTTCAGAGAAACGAGATTGAAAGAGGACAGGTTCTGGCTAAACCAGGTTCCATCACCTGCCATACAAAATTCACAGCTCAGGTTTACGTTCTGACAAAAGACGAGGGTGGCCGTCATACACCGTTCTTCAACAACTATCGTCCGCAGTTCTACTTCAGAACAACAGACGTTACAGGTGTCTGCAACTTACCGGAAGGCACAGAGATGTGCATGCCTGGTGATAACGTAGAGATGACAATCGAGCTGATCCACCCGATCGCTATGAGCCAGGGTCTTACTTTCGCTATCCGTGAAGGTGGACGTACTGTTGGTTCAGGCCGTGTTGCTACAATCATCGAGTAATTAAATCTAAATATAGATTCGTACCGTATGGTACATTGTGTCCAAGCATAAGATGCCCCGGAACCGTAAGGTTTCCGGGGTTTTTCTGTTGTGTAAAAGAATAAAAGATACGGCAGTCAGTGTTTGCAGCAGAGCAGTGCGTGGGCGACAGAACGTAAGGCGTGGTTCTGTTTTGGTTCTATTTTTGATAGCTGATGTGGATTCAGCATGTTTTTATGGCAAATTGTTATTGTTGGACAAGCGGCATTAGTAAGATGATCATATATTCTTGTATACAAAGGAAATTGGATGGGATATAATAAAAATGAAAGGAGGATGTGATATGCCAGATGATGTAAGGAATGTAGTATATAAGTTTTCTTTGCAGTTGAGAAAGCTGTTGGGCAGCAGCTTATCGAAGGTGATTCTTTATGGTTCCTATGCTCGGGGGGATAATCATGATTTTTCCGATGTGGATTTAATGATATTGGTTAAAATGAGTGATTCGGAAATTAAGCGGATTGAAAATGATGTGTATGATATAGCCTTTGAAATAGAAATCGAGACGGGCATAGATATTTCTCCGATAATAAAGAATGAAGCACAGTATGAATATTGGGTGGACACTTTGCCTTTCTACAGAAATGTAAGAGATGAAGGGGTAGTGATAAATGGATAGCAAAGCGGAAGATTTATGCATATACAGGTATCGGACCGCGTTGGAGACTTTAGAAACAGCAAAATTGTGTATGGAAAACCGACATTATAAGGATGCTATTAATCGGGGCTATTATGCTGCATTTTATGCAATAAAGGCAGTATTAGCTTTGGGGGAGGTTGATTTTAAAAGACACAAAGATGCGGTTGCATATTTTAATCAGTATTTTGTGGCTACAGATATTTTTCCTAGAGAGATTGGGAGAAAGCTGGGGCGCCTAAAACGGAAAAGAGAAGCCAGCGATTATGATGATTTCTACATTGCTTCATTAGATGAGACTGCGGAGCAATTACATTCTGCTGAGGACATTGTGGTTAGTGTAAGGATCTATCTGGAGCAGAACAGAGGTATAGTGATATAAGCCGTGGTTCAAATATGGTTCTAAAAAAATTGCGGTGGCACATTATAATTCGTAAAAATAGCGGTAATAGCAGCGATTAGGATAAAAACTGTCCTTAAAGGTCCGCGTTTTGGGTCAGATTAAAATGTGAAGGTGGACGTACTGTTGGTTCAGGCCGTGTTGCTGCAATCATCGAGTAATATAATCTAAATATAGATTCGTATCTATGGTACATTGTGTCCAAGCATAAGATGCCCCGGAACCGTAAGGTTTCCGGGGTTTTTCTGTTGTGTAAAAATATAATATAAGGTTGTAACAAAATAGGAGAATTTGGTACTAACGAGTAGAAGGAGGGGAGGGTAAACGTGCAGTCGATAGAAGAAATATACGAGATGTATTCAAAAAAAGTATTTTTGTTTTTATTGAGTAAGACAAATAATGAACATCTTGCAGAAGAGCTTACGCAGGAGACTTTTTTTCAAGCTGTTCAATGTATTGACCGGTTTAAGGGGAATAGCTCCATATTGACATGGTTGTGTGGAATCGCTAAAAATGTTTGGCTGAAATATGTAAGAAAACATCAGGAGATTTTATCCATAGAGGATGATATCCTGGAAATAGAAGATAAAAAAGATATAAATGTTCAATGGGAACAAAAAGAGATTTTACAGTTGATACATGATTTGAATGAGCCGGTGCGTGAAGTCATGTATCTGAGGTTGATCAGCAATTTATCTTTTGCTGAAATCGGAGAGATTATAGGCAAAACAGAAAACTGGACAAGGGTCACTTTCTTTAGGGGAAAACAAAAAATTGTAAAGGAGATTTTGAAAGATGAATAAAGAGCTTCCATGTTATATTATTTCGGATCTATTACCGCTGTATCAGGATGATATATTATCGGAACAAACGAAAAAGGATATTGATAGACATTTAAGCCAATGCAAAGATTGTAAAAAAAAGATGGATGCTATGAAAATGCAGATAGATGTTCAAACTTCTGATGTTGAATTAAAAAATAATCCTTTAAAAAAAGTTAGATTTTATCAAAAAGCGCTGACGGCTTTGGGGGCAGTTATAGCTTTTATTTTGGGTGCATGTTTCCCAATTGCTGTATTAGGGCTTACGGTTCTCGAACGGGGAGAGATAGCCAATTATCAAATTCAAAGAGTAAAAAGTCTTTGGTATGTATTGGCGTCATGGAGTTGTGTTGCGGGGATTATAGTATGTGCAGTTTATTTTTTGCTCATACTGCTTATCAGAAAGGTGATCAGAAAGAATACCGCAAAAAAATGTTTTAAAAGAATTTACTGACATTTTATCACATAGAGTACCATATGGTATATTGTATCCGAGCATAAGATGCCCGTAGAACTTAGGTTCTGCGGGCTTTTTGTTGTGTAAAAATTTCCTTCCCCCTGTTCCGTACCTATTCAGAGTACAGTGCATAAACATGCACCGGGTAAAGTGGTCAAATAAAAACAGAACCTCAAAATAAATTATATATAATAAATATAAAAGAAATGAAAACACAGGCAATGAGGCCGGGAGGTTGCAATATGAGAAGAAAAATAGAATCCGCAGTAAGAAATCCAGCATTTAGCAGAATAATGCTGTCCCTGTTAGGCGCAGAAACGGTAACGGTTTTTTTTGTGAAAGCAAGAGGAGGAAGCCTGGAGCATTATCTGGCGTTGTTTCTGCCTATGCTGGCAGTGACAGCTCTTGCCCTTATATTTTCATTTTATCATAAAACAAGTTTCAAATTTCCTGTTTTCTGCATTTTACTGTTGTATATGGGAATTGCCATGCAGTGTATCATCCAGAATGAATCTTCATCTTATGCGGTAAAAGAACAGATTATATTTCTTGCATCAGTGGCGGCAGCAGGAATTATGATATTTACCCATTACAAATGGCTCAGTATCTGGAAACCTGAAAAAATACTTGTGTCTGCTGTGCTTGCCACAGTGATGATTTATCTTGTACTGCTGATTTTGGGAACAGATGCCCAGGGAACGCGGGCATGGATTACATTTGGAGCGTTTTCCATCCAGCCAACAGAATTTATAAAAATACTGTTTGTGTATGTGAATACAATGATTTTCTGTTGTATGGAGTTGAAAGACTGGATGAAACTGCTGGTCTCGGGAGGATATCTGGGCATCAATTTATTATTTTCCGTAGGTATCAGCGAGATGGGATCTTTTCTGCTCATGCTTCTGGTTTATGGTGTTTATTGCATTTTGTTTTTAAAATCGTGGCGTTTTTTATTGGGTCTTTTGGTTTCTTTTGCAGGTGTGGGAATTACAGGAGCAGGTATTGGTGCAGGGATTCTCTGGTATGCCAATGGCAGGGCAGATATCTCTGCGTTTTTACAAAAGTGCTGTAGCATGGTCATAAAAATCCAGTCCAGAATTACTATATGGCTGCATCCGGAGAATGATCCTCTGGGGACCGGATACCAGGGAATGAAAGCCAGAGAAGCCATGGCTCTGGGCGGTTGGTTTGGCAGTGACTATCCGGTTAAGATACCTGTGGAGGATTCTGATTACATTTTTACATCCATATTGCTGCATATGGGACTGGCAGTTGGAATTCTTATGGTTTTGTTGTTTTTGGCATTGTTGGTGGAAGGTATTAAACTTTATCTTGGGGCAGAATCAGGGAAAAATACCGGTATTGTGGTTGGATGTGTCTATTATTTGTTTGCAGAATCTATGCTCATGATTCTGGGCTCCACAGGTTTCTTCCTGATGACAGGAGTTCCGATTGCATTTGTCAGTAATGGGGGAACAGCACTTATGGCCGCATTTATGATGGCAGCGCTGATTTTGTACCTGGGGTGTGGCAGTACAGACCACAGAAACTTTGGAAGAAAAGCAAATGGAAAAGAGGAGAGGGAAAGATATGGAGAAGAAAAAGTTATTAGAGAGAACTAAAGTATTGCTGGCAGTTATCCTGGCCTTGGTGGTGGTATTCTGCTATTTTCTTATGGGAAGAACCTCTGCAGTTAAAGGGCTCAACACCGGCACAGATGAACTAAAGAAGAGTACATTAAAAAATATGTATCGTCAGGAGACCATAGAAGGTGCGATTTGGGATAGCAGCAAAACTATTCTTTCCCAGGGAACAGAGCCGGGGAAAAGCGGTACTTTGTTTTATCCGGAATCTTACTCCTGGCTTCTTGGGTATAATGACCCGGTTTATGGCAAATATGGGCTGCGGGGAAGATATGAGAGCTATCTTTATATGCAGGGAGAAAATAAAAAGGGAGCAGATATAACACTTACCTTAAACCATCAGATTCAGGAAAAGGCATACAGCCTCATTGAAGGGATGGAAGGTTCTATGATAGTTCTGGATATCCGTACCGGCAGAATACTTGCTTTAGCTTCCTCAAAAACAGTAGAATTTAATGCGAATCAGATTGCTGACCACATGGAGGAGTGGAATCAGACGGAGGGGTTTTTCCTCCCAAATGGGTTTAAGGATGCAGCAGAACCGGGGAGTACGTTTAAAATGGTTACCGCTGCTGCCCTTTTAGAGCAAGGGCTTGAAAAAGATATCATAGAAGATAAGGGAAATACGGTCCTTGGAGGTCATGTGGTGAAAAACAGTGGAAATGCGGCTTTTGGTACCATTGCATTGCAGGAAGCTTTAGGTAATTCCTCAAATGTATATTTCGGCACTATGGCTCTCAGGATTGGGGGAAGCACTTTGGAGAGGAAAGCGTCTCAGTATCTGATCGGGCAGGATATAGAACTGGATTTTACTACACTGGAATCACATCTGGATATGGGGGATTACAGTGAGGCCCTGATCGCAGATACCGGTTACGGTCAGGGAAAAACTCTGGTGACGCCTCTTCATCTGGCAATGATAGCCCAGAGTATTGGAAACGGAGGCGTCATGCTGCGCCCCTACCTGGTTGACGAGATTACTCTGGACGGAAAGACACTGTATAAGGGAAAGGAAGAAGAACTGGCGATTCCCCTTCGTAAAGAAAACGCTGAAACATTAAAAAATCTTATGCAGGTAACAGCAGGTCAGTATTACGGAATGACAGAATACGGAATTTGTGCAAAGAGCGGGACGGCAGAAGTGGCCGGTGATAAAAACAAGTGCTATCTGGTCACATTCAATGAGGATTATGTGGTGGCTGCCTGTAAACTGGAGGAGAGCGGATACGGAATCCAATTAAAAGGAGCGGTCATGAATATGTATGATAAATTGTATAGCAGATAATAGAAATATATGGAACAGGCGTGAAAAATATAGTATGATTAAAAAAAGTTTTATGATGTACCATAGAACATTGCATGTTGAGACAGTGTGAGGGGGAAAAAGTGTTGGATGAAGCTATACTGGGAAGATTGCCATTGGGAACCGTTGTGAATGAAAAATATGAGATTCAGAAAGTGATCGGTTCCGGTGGTTTTGGGACTACATATCTGGCGCAGGATTTGGTTCTGAAGATGCCGGTAGCAGTCAAAGAATATAAAAAGCAGAGTTATGTTTCGGAAAAAGAGAAACAGAGATTTTTGGAGGAAGCCAGAACCATGGCCAGGCTTGCCGGTAATCCGGGTATTGTAAATGTAAGAGATTATTTTGAAGCCAATCAGACAGTCTATATTGTCATGGAGTATCTGGATGGTATTACCTTAGAAAAATATATAGAAAAGTACGGAAGGCTGCCCGTTTTTCTGGCTCTTGATTACATGAAACCGGTAATGCGGGTTTTGGAGAAGATTCACAAAAAAGGGTTGATACACAGGGATATCAGTCCGGACAATATTATGGTGCTGGAAGGAAATGAGATAAAACTGCTGGACTTTGGGGCGGCCAGGGATGTGGAAAATGCAGAGGGGACGCTCAGTATCATTTATAAACCGGGTTATGCTCCGGAAGAGCAGTGCAGAGGTGGTCATGATCAGGGACCATGGACCGATGTATATGCAATGTGTGCCACAATCTATAAATGCATAACCGGGGTTACCCCCCAATACAGCCTGCAGCGCTTGCACGAGGACCGGATTTCCAGGCCTTCTGACCTTGGCGTGGAGATTGCTCCCGCACTGGAAGAGGTGCTGATGAAAGGAATGGCAGTACGCAGGGAGGACCGTATACAGTCCATGGAGGAACTGCTTGACAAAATACAAATTGCTTTGGGGGAACAGGAAAGAACTGCCGGGGAAAGAGGAGCGGAGAACTTTTCAGAAGATCTGGTTACAGTAGGGGGAGAGGGATGGGAGAATGAGAAAGAAAAGAGTGCAGAAGCAGAGGCCATAGAAGCAAAAAACGAAGAGAGCTCAGAAGCGGATACAAAAATATACGAACTAAAAAGAAAAAGAGAGAGAATATTCGGAAATAAAAGATTTTTTCTAATGGGAACAGCAGGGCTTATACTATTTATAATACTGATCAGTATTATCACTGCGTGGAGAGCCAATCCTTATAAGTATACAGATATGTCATCTCTCATACGGGATATGACAGTAACACCGGAGATACTGAAACAAGTGGGAAAAGACAAGAAAAGGACATCTCTGTATCTTGAATCCTGCAGGCTGGATGATCAGGCAATCCAAGGGATGGCTGCTATGGAGAATCTGGAGCAGATCCGGATCAGAGACTGTATCGGATTTACTTCGCTGAAACCCCTGGAGAAGCTGGAGAATCTGAAATATCTGGAGATAATCGGAGACCGGGAAAATTTTCAGAGTCTTAACGGGCAGATATTTGCGGACGGCAGTTATCCTCAGATTGAAAAATTAAGGATAAATTATGCTGATTTATCGGAGGTTGGTGCTTCTCTTGCGGGATTTACCGGCCTGGATACATTGGTTTTGTCCGATACAAAGGGGATTCGTACCCTGGAATTTTTGAAAGGGATGGGAAATCTTCGCACTCTGGAGCTGGACAATACATTTATACAGGGGTGTGACTGGTCCTTCATAGGATATTGTACGAATCTTACCAGGTTTAGCGGAGAAAACTCAGGCATAGATGATCTGTCAGCATTGGAGGCATGTGGAAAATTAAAAGAATTAAATGTAAGCCGGACAGAAGAAACAGGCCAGGCCGGAATTACAGACATTACCCCTTTGACGTTCTGTCAGGACCTCAGCTCAGTGCGGCTGAGAGGCAATCAGGTCTCGGATATGTCACCATTGAACGGATGCAGGGAATTGCGGCTGCTGGATTTAGGGGAAAACCAGATTCAGGATGTTTCCGTCCTTTCGGAAATGACAAGACTTGTGAACCTGGAACTTGACAGGAACCGGATTACGGATATCAGCCCAATCAGAAGCTGCAGTAAGTTAGAATATTTGAATCTGGAAAAAAACCGGATTGCGGATATCTCCGCCTTAGATAATTCCTTTACTGAGCTTATGACCCTGAGAATTTCGGATAATCAGATTACGACTTTGGAACCTTTGGCAGAATGTCAGAAGCTGTCCGAAATAAGGGCAGATAACAATCAGCTTTCGTCCCTTGCAGGACTTGAGAAGAAATGGAATCTGAAGATACTGTCTGTCCGGGGAAATCAGATAGAAGATATCACAGCGGTGAAGGACAGCAAGGAACTGTCTTATATGGATTTGGGAGGAAATCGGATACAGGATATTACGGTTTTGAGCGCACTTGGAACAGACGTGGAGGGGCTTCTGCTGGATCAGAACCGGATAACGGATATTTCCGGACTTCCCGCAGGCATCGAGTATAAAGTGCTTGCCCTTCAAGGCAATCCAATAGCTGACTATACTCCCCTCACCAGTCTTCAAAAGGTGAATAGCAGTCAGGACAGAGTAATTATCAGTTATACAGAGGATCTGGATTACTCAGCAATCATGGAATCCTCTTATACAAAGGGGCTTTGGTTTGTGGGAGTGCCTGTGGAGCAGCAGGCAAATTACTCCAAAGCATTTGAAGAGAAACACAAAGAGGCTTCTTATATGCAGCTTCCCTTTTGGAGCGAAGAGGAAATGAAGGAAAAGATGGAGGAAATCAGGGAGTTAAATAAAAAAAATTAAGGAACAATTACGGAAAAGAGGCTGCCGGGGGGCGCCTCTTTTTTTAGGTGGTTATTTATAAATAAAGTCCTGTAATCAAAAGAGATATAATGAGGATAGTTAAAAAATAATCCACACAGGAGGTAAGGAGCATGTCAAGTTTATTAGGTCAGATAACCGTTATTTTAATATTGGGAGTGATTATTTTTGTGATCACCCGGGTATGCGGTGGGCTGGGAAAAATTCCGCCGGAGATGGGAGAGCTCGGGGAGGAGTTTCAGGAAGTAAAAGACAGAATGATGGAGACACACATTATGGGGTTCTGGAAAATAGAAGTATTGGATTCGAAGGGAAATGTGGTAAAGCGAAAGGAAATCGGTGATGTGGGAACGAAAGGGTTCTATATAGGAAGGGGGAGGATGTGTGACCTGAGAATCAGGAGTTCCTATGTGTCAGAAAAGCATGCGGTTATTGCCAGTGATGAAAAAGGTTTTTTTCTAAAAGACTGCGGTTCCAGGAATGGTGTATATTATAAGAATAAGAAAGTATATCAGATAGATTTGGAAGACAGGATGACACTTTATCTTGGAAATGTAGCCTGCAGGATATCCAGGGCAAATATCATGGATGATTTTTCCCAAAACGATGAAGGCCACACACGAGTATGGGGAAGTGGTACGCAGGTAAAAGGCGGTAAGTCTGAAATAAAAAGAGATTGAATCAGAAGAATCCATAGAAACAGTCAGTGATAAGAAAGGACAGGCAGGAATTATGAAGATGAAAAAACAATGCGGAGTATTGGCGGCTGTAAGAACAGATATAGGAAAAGTAAGAACAGAAAACCAGGACAGGATTCTTTGTTCCCGGGCGGCAGAATTTTTTGCGGTGGCGGATGGAATGGGAGGCGTTTTGTATGGGACGCTTACAGCAGAATTAGCGGTTAAGACAATGCTTGTGGTGGCAAAAGAGGTACGGAAAAACTATATAGAACATCAGGATGTGAACCGGGCAGCAGAAGAACTCAGACAGGGATTGGAGGAGGTCAGCAATAAAATTTATGAAAAGGGGAATTGCCATGGAGCTATCCAGTACGGTGCCACTTTTACAGGTGTCATGCTTCTAGGCGGGAAGGCCATCTGGATTCACATGGGTGACAGCAGGGGATATAGAATTGTCCGCTATGATACGAAAATGCGTCAGGTTACAGTAGACCATAATTTTGCACAGGCTGCCCGGGAGCATGGAGATATGTCTGAAACAGAGATAAAAAGAGAGCATTTCTCTTCCATGCTTACACGATATGTGGGGATGCAGAGTCCGGCCACAGCAGACGTAACTGTTACGGATACCAAACCGGGAGAGACCATTCTACTCTGCAGTGACGGCCTTCATGGGCTTGTGAAGGACTCCCGGATGCTTAAAATAATCAGAAACAGAAAGAAGCCGGAAAAAATATGTACAGGTTTGATTCAGGCAGCAAATTCTGCCGGAGGAAGAGATAATATTTCCGTGATCTGCCTGAAAGTAATGATATGAGTAAATTTGTATATGGTACAATAATAGTTACTATTCAGCAGCGGTAAAAATTCCATCGCCAAAGGCGGGAGTACGGAACAGTTACCAATAAGATAACAAACAGATATGGAGGAGGAAGAATCATGAGTGATATGGTAACCATCAAATGTATAGAAGGAAGTCTGAAGAGACAGACATGGACATTTCATTGCGTAGATACAGCAATCATCGGAAGAACGGCAAAAGAAGACAGAACCATTGTAAATAAAATAAATGTAACAGGTAACGACAGGATTTCCAGGTTTAATACATTTTTTAAAATTGACCCTCCATATGTCATTGTCAGAGATATGGGAAGCCTTAACGGAACCTATGTAAACGGCAGGATCATCGGAAAAAGAGAGGACGGCATGTCAGCGGAGGAGGGAAGAAGAGGCTCCTACCGTGAGGTCAGGCTTAAGGACAGTGACGTGATAGGTATGGGAACTGCAGGTTACAGGGAACAGTTCATCGTGAATATCGAAGAAGAGAAGCCGGACGGAAAAATGCAGATTTCCGATATAGTCAATGAAGCCATTAAAAAACAGGAAGAAGCAGAACGGGAGTATGCCAATGCAGTTGTGGGTCTCAGAATATTGAAAACGCTGGGGCATGGAGGGTTTGCCAGTGTACAGTTAGTGGAGGATGTAAAAACCCATAAACAGATGGCATTAAAGCTCATGCATCCCGCTGCGCAGACGAATCCCCAGAAACGCTTCTGGTTCATGCGGGAAGCATCTGTTATGATGCAGCTGAAGCATCCAAACATTGTAACAACCCATCAGCTGCTTTTCAGCGGCAGGGATTTTCACATTCTTATGGAATACTGCAAAGGGGGCAGCCTGGAGGATCTGTGTGCAAACAATGGAGGCAAATTGGGGCTGCGTCTTGCAACGGAAATCATATGCCAGATATTAGATGCCCTGGATTATGCTCATAATGCGCAGATTATCATGGAATCAAAGGGAGGTAAAAGGCAGGTAAGAGGTGTGGTGCACAGAGACATTAAACCTCAGAATATACTGCTGGCAGAGGACGGCACGGTTAAACTTTCTGACTTTGGTCTTGCCAAAGCCTTTGAACTTGCAGGACAGACTGCAGGGGGATTACCTACATTGTCAGGACAGTACTGCGGCTCCGCCTTATTCTGCTCCAGAAAGCAGCTTAATCACTATCGGGACGCAAAGCCTGAGGTGGATGTATGGTCAGCAGCAGCTACATATTATTATCTTCTTACAGGAAGGTATGTGCGCGACCAAAACGGCTGTAAAGATATTTATGAATATATCTATAAAAATGATGTTCAGCCTATCCTGACCAGAAACCCCGGAATCCCGGTCAGACTGGCAAAGGTAATTGATAAAGTGCTCAAAGAGGAAGAGAAAGAGAGCAGTACCTATACAACAGCCAGAGAATTTAAAAATCAGATTCTGGAGGCTTTGAAATAAAATTAAGGGAGAATATTATGAAATATTCAAAAGTTTTTCTTTATGCCATCAAAATGGCGGAAAATCATAAAAGAGAAAATGCCGGGTTCAGTGGAGAGGACCGGATCCTTCTGGAAATTATTAAAGCTGCAGGAATGCCTGTAGAGCTTATGGCCGGATATCTGCATTTGGCACCGGATGATGCGATGCTGCAGGAAGTTTTTGATTTGAACAGTGTATTGAAGGAAGTACCGGCTGAGGATATTATTCGCTATATCAGGCATCACGGAAACCAGGAGACAGCAGATGACAAAAGGGCAGAGGAGAGCTGCAAGCTTTTTCTGGCCCTGTGTATTGCAGGTGCGGAACGGTGTGGGGAGAGAGTGCTGACTTCGGTGAGAGTGCTGAAAACATATATAAACCATACAACCCCCCTGAGTGAGGTGGAAATACACAGGAAAGAGCAGATACAACACCTTGTGGATAAAGTAGGCAGACTCAGGGAAACACTTCTTGCACGGGTACATGGGCAGGAACATGCGGTAAATGCTTTTGCAGACGGAATCTGGAACGCCGGCATAACAGAGGCTGTCAACCCGGAGCGGAGAAAACCCAGCGGTATTTTCCTATTCGCAGGTCCTCCGGGGGTCGGTAAGACATTCCTTGCAGAGGAAGCGGCAAAAGAAATGGAACTGCCATTTTTACGTCTGGATATGAGTGGTTATTCACACAAGGATTCCGAATGCGATTTGGCAGGATTTGCAAAAACGTACAACAATGCGAAAAAAGGTATTCTGACCGAATTCGTAGAAAAAAATCCCAGGTGTGTTTTGCTCTTTGATGAAGTGGAAAAGGCTTCCAGGGGAGTTATTCATCTTTTTCTTCAAATTCTGGATGCAGGAAGTCTGACAGATTTATATGAAGGAAATAAGATCTCCTTCAAAGACACTATCATTATCTTTACCACGAATGCGGGCAGGACCATATATGAGGCGGAGGATGCTCCGGATGCGGCAGATTTATCACCAAAGAAAATACTGGATGCTTTGGGCGCAGATGTGGATCCGGCAACCGGTATTCCCTACTTTCCTCAGGCAGTCTGTTCCAGAATGAGTACAGGGTATGTACTGATGTTCCGTCATTTGCAGGCAAAAGACCTGGAAAATATATGCGAACAATCCTTTGTCAAAGCTGCCAAGCAGTTTGAAGATACATATCAGATAAAAGTTGTGGGAGAAAAGAGCATTTTTACAAGTCTTCTTTTTGCCCAGGGAGGTCAGCCGGATGCCAGGAACCTGTCCGCAAAAGCAGGAAACTTTCTGCGGGATGAGCTGCGCAAAGTGTTTGAATTGTTTACAAAAGAAAATATAGAGAAGTCCCTTTCCGCGCTTCAGACCGTGAAATTTGTCACCGAGATTCCGGAAGATAAGAAAGAGATTCGGCGGCTTTACAAGAATCCCGGACAGACGGACATGCTGCTTCTGGGCACAGGGGAAAAGGATCTGGAAAAGGAACTGAAAGAGCTGCGTATCCATACAGCGAAAGATGAAGAGGAAGCTGCGGGTATCGTAGAGGCGCAGAATATACAGTTTGCTGTGCTGCAGATGAAGCCTCTTTGCAGAAGCGGCCGGGATGCAGATATGTCCAAAACAATATGCTGTTTTGACCATGTACCATTGGGTGCTTCCGATTTGGCAGAAATAAGGGGATGGATCCGGATGCTCCACAGACAGATACCGGAACTTCCCATTTATTTGATGGAAGGAGAAGTGGAAGGAGCCGGGCAGAAAGCTGTCATAGATAAAGAGCTGGAGCGCAGGCTTGCAGCAGAAGGCGTGTGCGGGGTGATACGCGGAGGACAGAAAAGCGGGGATGGTGCAGCAGAACAGATACGCAGAATAGCGAAAGCCACATATATGCAGAGAATGGCCAGGCAGCTGAAGGAACAGGCTAAAATTCTTACTTTTGACACGGCGCCGATTATTGAGGAAGGCGGAAAAACCATAAAAATCCGGCTTCGGGATTTTGCCCTGGAGCAGGTACTGTCAGCCGGAGATGAGAAACATGTGATGACTGATGCGGAAAGACCCAAAGTCCGTTTTGAGGATGTGATTGGGGCAGATCCGGCGAAAGAAGAGCTGAAGTTTTTTGTACAGTATCTGAAGGAACCCGGAAGATTCCTGGCAGAAGGGCTGACTGCCCCAAAAGGTGTATTGCTGTACGGTCCTCCGGGTACAGGAAAGACACTTTTGGCAAAAGCTATGGCGGGAGAATCAGGAGTGACTTTTCTGGCAGCGGAGGCCAGCAGTTTTGTTAAACAGTATACGGGTACCGGTCCGGCAGCCATACGGGAACTGTTTGGAAAAGCCAGAAAATATGCGCCTTCTGTAGTTTTTATTGATGAAATAGACACGATTGGACGGCAGCGCACCGGTGGAGAGTCCGGAAGAGCAGAGGAGGCAACACTGAATGCCCTGCTTACAGAAATGGATGGCATAAAGACAGATCCCCGGCGCCCCATATTCGTACTGGCAGCCACAAATTATGAGGTAGACCGTTCGGCAGAGGGAATCGGTGTGATTGACCAGGCCCTGTCCCGCAGATTTGACAGGAAGATACGCGTAGGACTGCCGGACGAGGCTGCCAGATACCGGTATCTGAAACTGCAGACAGGGAAATGTCAGGCGGCGATATCAGAAGATATTTTAAAACAGATTGCGGAACGTTCTGTGGGAATGAGTCTGGCGAATCTGGAATCTGTGGTGGAGCTGGCAAAAAGAAATGCTCATAAAATGCGAACGGCTGTCACAGACAGGATTCTGGATGAAGCTTTTGAACTCACGATGCACGGAGAAAAGAAAGACTGGGGAAGGGAATATCTGGAACGTGTAGCCAGGCACGAAGCCGGCCATGCACTTCTGAGCTGGAAGAACGGGGAACTGCCCTGTTATCTGACTATTGCAGCCAGAGGCGGACATGGGGGTTATATGCAGAAGTCTTCCGGTGAAAGGCCTATCCGTACCTATGAGGAGATGCTGGGCATGATTCGCACGGCACTGGGAGGAAAAGCGGCAGAAATCGTTTATTACGGGAAAAAAGACGGTAATTCCACCGGAGCATCAGGTGATCTGCGCCAGGCTACCGGCATTGCCAGGAGTATTATCTGCAGTTACGGAATGGATGAGGAATTCGGATTGGCCGTGTATTCAGAGAAAGAAATGCAGCATGGAACACTGGGTGATGAAGTAAGGCAGAAAGTTAATGAGATGCTGAAACAGGAGCTTACAAAGGCCATCGAGATTGTCAAAGAGTCCCGGAATACCATCGACCTTCTTGTCAGGCAGCTCCTGGCTAAGAATCAGTTGGGGAAAGAAGAGCTAAAAGCTATTTTGGAACAATAAGAAGCAATGACAAGTGTGATAAAGAATGGGGAGACTATGAAGACTATTAACAGTGTTAAAATATCAGCCAGTTCCAGAGTGGGAGGCAGGTCGGAAAATCAGGATGATTTTCTGATTGATACAGAGAAAATAAGCGATCAGAGCAGAGAATTCTGCTATAAAGGGACATCAGAATTAACAAAACAGCAGATCTACATAGTCTGTGACGGGATGGGGGGAGAACAGTATGGGCAGGATGCGTCCCGTAAGGCAGTAGAATATTTTGAAGGACTTTTACGGGAGGCAAAGAGGCCCTTTACGCCAATGGATATTGCCGGAGAGATACGCAGGCTAAACCAGGAAATCGTGGATTATTACAGGTGCAGACAGGCCAGAGGCGGAACGACCATTGCTCTGGTGATGCTGAACCTGGACGGAACTATAGAGGCATTTAATATAGGGGACAGCCCCATATTTCTGGTGAGAAACGGTGAAATTACCATGCTGAGTGAGGAGCAGTCCATGGCGGGAATAAAACTAAAAAAAGGGACAATATCCCGGGAAGAATACAGAGAAAGCCGCGAGAGGAACCTTCTTCTCGGTTACCTGGGAGATGATTCCGGAGTGTCTGTGGACCATTTGTTTTACAGCAGAAATAAATATCAGGCAGGTGATAAACTCTTATTGTCATCAGATGGTCTTTTGGATAAGATAGAGCCGGAGGAGATTTTAGGGCTTCTGCAGCAGGATTGTGGGGCGGATGTGCTGACGGAAGAGGCAGTCAAGAAAGGGGCCGGGGATAATGTCACGGCAGTGCTGCTGGAAATTCAATAGAAATGGAATTTCTAGTATAATACAAGGAGGATTTTATGGAAGAACTTAGGACTATGGCATTCAGAGATATTCTGGAACGCTGCGAAGATAACGAGAACTTTTTGAAATTGATGGAGGAACATCAGGATGCGATGACCGTGTGGGCAGATGTATTTGCTTATTGGATGGAAGAAAAAAACGGTACGATCGCTGCACTTGCGGCTTACTGCAAAGTTACCCGCAATACTGCCAGACAGTGGAAACAGAAAATTCCCACAAAACGGGAACAGGTTGTGGGAATTGGCATGTATTGGGGATTTCAGCTGGAGCAGATTAACCGGCTGCTTACCAGAAATGCAAAATATCCCGCACTATATGTTAAGAATCCTGAAGATGCCATCTTTATTTACCTGATTCACAATAAAAAGGATTATTCCATGTATGAATTTTATATGGAGGAATACAGGAAAATGCAGGAGGAAAAGGAGCCGGAGCAGAAGCATTTGGATGGGACGGAAGAGAAAACCTTTGAGCTCAATGCAGCGCTTCTTGAAGTAATGGGAGATCAGGAGTTTAAGAAGTTTTTGGAAGAACATATGGAAGTATTTGAAGGGAGAAACCGTAAGCTTTATAAGTTCCTGGAAGAGTACTTTAAACTGGAGGAGCGCAATATAAACAGTCTGGTGGACGATGAAAAACTGAAAAATGCATATAACAATGCTTTTTCACACTTAAAGCGAAAAGGTATTGTCCCCAGAAGAAATCTTCTGATTGCCATGGGCATTCATCTGACTATGCCGGTGGAGGATATTAACCGCATGTTAGAGCTTGCCGGGATGGAAGCCCTGTGTCCAAAGGACAGGATAGAATCAGCGGTGATTTTTGTCCTGGAAGATTTGTATCTGAATGATTCTGTTCTGTTCAGTGATGCCGGAAGAAAGCTTACTGCCGGCCTGGAAGAGCTGATCGATCGGTGCTGTCCGGATATTGTATGGAATGAAGAAGCGTGCAGTTTCCAGAATATTGAAGATGTGCTGGTGCAGAAAAAGAAATCCGGTGCCCCTGATATAGAAAAGTTTTATGAAGAGGGGGAGTTAGAATCCGTAGCGGATTATGTAAAGAGAAGAATCCGTGAGTTGGAACTGAGGGAACCGGAGGAAGATTTGGAACTGTTTCTGCAGCTGCTGTAGATGCAGCGGTTATGGTGGAAATGATTAAGGAGAATTTATGGATATTGCAATGAGAGATATGAGGGCCATGCTTTATCAGGAAGGTGTGCTGAAAGAAAATGAGAAAATGATCAGACAGATTGGATGCGGACAGTCTGCCGAGGTTTATCTTGTGCTTTCAGAAGACGGGGACATCTATGCTCTGAAAATCATGAAATTAGAAGAACATCAGATATACCAAAAGCATCTGCGGGAGGAAGCTGAGTACATGAAACTTCTGGCAGAAAATTCTCATGTGGTCAAAATATATGATTACCGGGAATTTGCCGGAAAGGAAAGCGCTTATCTGGCACTGAAAATGGAATATCTTAAAACGTTTCCCTGCTGGCTGAAGGAGGAAATCATAGGTAAAGGATACATATCCTTGAGAGATTTATGGAAGCTGGCTTCTGATATGTGTGCTGTTCTGGACGCTATGGAAAAACTCCATGTAATCCACCGGGATATTAAGCCGGAAAATATCTTTGTGACCGGATGGGAAGAACCCGAATTCAAGTTGGGAGACTTTGGAATCGCAAGGGAGCTGACCCATGCGACGGTAGTAACACAGCTTGGGAGCCTTGGCACCTGTGCCCCGGAAGTGGCTTTGGGAGGAGAATCGGATTTTACCTGTGATATATATTCTGTGGGCGCGGTGCTATACTATGTCCTGAATGGGATGCGGTATCCCTATTCCGGTCTGAAGGCTCTGATGGAGAAAAAACAGCCGGCGCCTCCTGTTTTGGGGACTGCCGGGTGGAAAGAAATGGTGCTTAAGATGATATCCGCAGATCCAAAGAAAAGATTTCAAAATGCGGAAGAATATAGAGAAGCACTGCAGGAAGTAAAGAGAACCCAGGAACAGGCTGTAAAGAAGGAGGAGTATGGGTTTTCCTGTTATCAAAAGGCAAAAGGTTTCTTTTTTCAGGAAAACTATGAAAAAGCGGAGGAGACAGCCATGGAGGGATATGCATGCGGCAGTATTCCCTGTGCAAGACTCGCAGGCTGTATCTGCAGTATAAAAAACAGAACCGAGGAGGCATATGATTATCTGGAGGAGGCGGCTCAGAAGGGGGATCCGGTATCAGCCTGTTACCTGTCACGACTTTTGTTCAGAGATGCCGGAAACCGGATGGATCTGAAGGAGGCAGCGGGTTATTTGGAGCAGGCGCAGAAAGCGGGGCTTTATATGGCTGATTACGATTATGGATTGTATTGTTACTATGGAAAATATCAATTTGAGCAGGACAGGGAAAAAGGACTTTTGCTGATTGAGAAGAGCGCAGAGGAAAATTACAGAGATGCCATAGAATTTTTAATTGAGCATTCGCAGGACAGGGAAAGCTGGAAATTTCGTAAAAGGGAACACATTTTGATACGTGATATTATATAAGAGATATCAGTGAAAATTTGCAGGGCATGATCGCCTGTTTCAAAAATCAGATACCCGGGTGGACAAAATCCCCGCCTCGCCCATCTAATAAGTGTACAAAGCGAACAGGAGCTCCGGACTCCACAAAGGGGGATGAGTATGAACATATTACTGATCAAAAGGGCCAAGAAGCACGACAAAGCCGCGTTCCAGAAACTTATGGAGCAGCAGGGGCCTGCTTTATATAAGGCGGCCAAAGCCATTTTGAAAAATGACGAGGATGTGGCAGATGCCATGCAGGAGACAGCCCTTACATGCTGGGAGAAGATAGATACTCTGAAAAAGGATGAGTATTTTGCAACCTGGCTGACACGAATTCTGATCAATCACTGCAATTCCATTTACCGGCAGAGGAAGAGACTGGTCTCAGAGGAATCCCTGCCGGAGGCGTGGGCGCAGGATGAAAGCTATGCAAATGTGGAGTGGAGGGATTTCCTGAACAGTCTTGATGAGAAATACCGGATCGTAGTCATTTTATACTATGTGCAGGGATTCAAGACGAGGGAGATCGCGGAAATCCTCCAGATAAACCAGAGCACAGTGAGAGGCAGACTGGCGAAAGCCAGGGAAAAGCTGGAACAGCAGTACAACATGAGCGGGGAGCCACCCCGTAGTATGCCGGATGTTCAGAAAAAAGCAGTACACTGCGGATTGGAAAGGGGTATCTGATATGAAAAATTTTGATAATATGATCGAAGGTCTCAGGGAAGACACAAAGGTTCCGGAAGAGGTATGGAAGAGATATACAGCGACACTTGCAAACCTTCCCGAGAAAGAGGGAAAACGGGAACCCGGCAAAAGAAATTGGATAAAATATACAGCGGCAGCAGCAGCGGCGGCCGTTACCGTGACAACAGTCTGCTTTGCAAACCCTGCATTTGCGGCCAGAATACCGATCCTCGGTGAAATTTTTAAACAGGTTCAGCAGCAGTCCACGTTTTCGGGAGATTACAGTGATAAGGCGGAAGTCCTGTCCAGGGAGGAGGCTGACGGCACAATTCCCGCTGATTCCGGTTATACGGTTCAGGATGCAGGTGTGACAATCACCGCATCGGAGATTTACTGTGACGGGCTTTCCGTATTTGTGACGGCAGAGGTGGATGTGGAGCAGGGAGGACTGAACAACATCCCCGGAAATATCCTGTATCTGGAGGGAGACTGGAAGCTCTCTGACAGTGCGGAAGAAATCAGGCTGATGAACAATAACCTGGAAGGAAATATTGTGGATGACAATACCTTCGTGGGCATGCTGAAGCTGGATCTGGAGGAACAGGACCTGCAGGCAGGTACTCTTGAACTTCAGCTTTCCATGGTCGGATATGATGATATCAATGAAACAGATGCGGAGGACATATCAGCTTTCCATAAGATTCAGGGTGCGTGGAGCCTGGAACTGCCGTTTGAAGTGGACACGGAGGCAGTAAAGGAGATACCTGTAAACAAAGAGGAAAACGGATACAGCCTGAATAAAGTATTTGTATCGCCGTATCAGGTGATCACATATACAGACGCGCCCTATACGGAGAGAGAGATCACCAGGGAAGAGTACGAATCTGTTATGAGGGAAAAGACAGGAGGTTCGGATGATTTCGGCATTACATATGAAGAATTTGCTGAGCAGATGGGCCGGACATACGAGCAGTGTCAAACCATCATATTTAATCAGGACGGGGAGAGACTGACACCCACGGCGGAATTTTACGGGAAATCTGTGAATGCTGTCCGGGGAATGGATATATCGGAACTTAAAATTTATGTTTTCGATGACATGGATCTGTGGGTACAGGCAGCAGAAGAGGGCGCAGACAGTGAAGCGTTGAATCAGGCGGTTTTATCAGCGGATATTGATGTAGAATCCCTTCGGTAAACTAACAAAAATTTCTCCATTTCTTTAGTTCTTTTTTCTATTGACGATTGTCAGCATTTGGTATATAAAGGGTGAAAGATGCATGATGATCGGAAGGATAAGGATGAGATGAAACGGATAAAGAGTGTGCAGGTGCGTCATCAATATACACTGCTTCAGTGTTTTTACTGGGTATCAAGCTGCGCGATCATGGGATTTGCAGCGGTGTTTCTGCAGTATAAGGGATTATCCAACACGCTTGTGGGAATGTCCGTGGGCGGTGCGGCATTTATCAGCATATGGATGCAGCCGTTTCTGGCCGGAGTGGTGGAAAAGGTCCGGGGGCTGAGCTTAAAGAAAATGATCCTGCTGATCATACTGGCAGTGACGGCGGGGTATCTTGTCCTGGGGACGGTACCCCTGCCGAAAATGGCCATTGTAGGGCTGTATCTTGTGCTGAACACCCTGTACAACTCTATTACGCCGCTGATCACGGCAATGGGAATGGAATACATGAACCAGGGATACGAGGTGAATTTCTGCATTTCCAGAGGGCTTGGCTCAGTCAGCTATGCTGTCAGCGCCGTGATCCTGGGGCAGCTTGTGGAACATTTTTATCCGGGGATTCTCACCTTTGCCTTTGCAGGTATGGAATTTCTGCTTTTTGTGGTGGTGCTCTCCATGCAGGACCCCAAATCTTCCGTGGTCAGGGAAGAACAGGAGCCGTCCAGCAGTGTGATGGAGATCCTCAGGGGAAACAGGCCTCTGCTGCTGTTTGTAGCCGGGTTCGGAATCTGCTATATGACAAGCTCCATCCTCGGTACCTATATGATCAATATCGTGCGTGAGCTTGGGGGAACGGACGGTACCTTCGGGATCGCAGCGTTCTTCTGTGCAGCCAGTGAGATGCCCGCCATGTTTTTGTGCAATTATCTCATCCGTAAGATATCCTGTAAGAAACTGCTGAAGCTGAGCAGCGTGTTCTTTGTTCTTCGTCCGCTGGTGATTTTTCTGGCGCCGAATCTGGCGGTGGCATTTCTGGGATTTGCGCTGCAGTCACTGTCCTTTGGTATCTTTACACCGGTCTCTGTGTTCTTCATCAACCAGGAATTGAAGGAGAAGGACAGGATCGTGGGACAGACCATCTTTGGTATGGTGACAGTCGGAGTGGGAAGCTGTGTGGGGAATCTGGCGGGCGGGTTTCTCATGGACAGGATCGGACTGAGACCCACGCTGGGGCTTTGCGTTGTGTTTGCCGCTGTGGGATTTTTGATCACCCAGAGGGTAAAGGTGGAGGATACAGGTCCAAGGCGGAGAATTCTTCAGGTGGAAACAGCAGGGCCGGGAAAAGAGAGAGGCAGGAGATAGCAGAGGGAGTATTTCGGCAGATAAGAGTCAGAATACGCTTCGGTAGGATATTTCATAGAAAGGGAGAAAAATGAACGATAATATCTGGAAAAAATGTGTGGAATTTCATGGTCATGAGTGCGGCGGCCTTACCATTGGCTATAAGGCAGCTCTTTACGCCATGGAACTTTTGGACATTAAGATGGGGAAAGACTGCTGTGTCTCCCGGGATGAACAGCTTGTGTGTATTTCAGAAAATGACGCCTGCGGCGTGGATGCCATTCAGGTAATACTGGGATGCAGTGTGGGAAAGGGGAATCTGCTCTTTCATATGTGCGGAAAGCAGGCATTTTCCTTCTATAACAGAGATACCGGCAAATCCGTACGCCTGGTTCTGAAACCACGCCCGGAAGGCCTGAGCAAAGGGGAATCCTTCCGGTATTATCAGGCGTGCAGTTTTGAGGAAATGTTTGATGTAAAGGAGACAAAGATTGCACTGCCGGAAAATGCAAGGATCTTCAAATCCATCTGCTGTTCCCGCTGCGGGGAGACTGCATCGGAAAATATGATGCATCTGCAGGGGGATGAGATTCTCTGCAGGGACTGTTATCGTGAATATAACAGATTTCAGGTTTGACAAAGCCGCGTCCGGCGGTTATAATGCAGGAAGAACAGTAACGATTCAGCAGGTCTGCCCGTAACTGTAAGGCCGCTGAACAGTTACAGTAAATAAATATCAATTTAGAAATGAGGTGTCTTTGTGCTGAGGGTTTCCGTAGTGGAGATTACAGAATAATCGAATAATCTGTAGGGATAGTATATCATTTTTTCTGATACCCTATCCTTGTATCAGTGTACCCTGATGGCTGATACATTCGCTTACGAACCCTTATCATACACTTCAAATATATTGGAATGATGGAGAGAATACAGTGCTTGGCTGCTTTGAAGGCGGCTTGTTTTTGCGCTGCTGTATGGATTTTTCTCATGGAAGACCACAGAAGTCGTATACCCGTTCGGGGCGATGTATCTGTGGTCTTTTTGTAATAGTTCAGACGGGTCTGTGTTCAGCTTGTCGGAACGGTTACGTCTTTTTTAGAGAGGAAAAAACATGAGCAGAAAATCATTGGAAACAATTGGATATTATCATATATTAGAAAAATTAAAAGAATGCGCCGCCACAGAGAATGCGGGAAACAGAATCATGGAAATGGTTCCCATCCTGTCAGAGACGGAATTGAGAAAGCAGCAGCGGGATACCACCCAGGCGAGAGCTATGATAGAGCTGGCGGGAACTCCGCCCATACCGGCCATGGAGCATGTGGAGGAATATCTGCAGAAGGCGGTCAGAGGTGATATGCTCCTGCCGGAACAGCTTGAGGAGACCGGCATGTTCCTGAGTGCCGTGCGGCGGCTGAAATCCTATCTGCTAAGAGGTGAGGAGGGACGGATCAGCCTTGCCTATTATAACCAAAACCTGGCCTTTCCTGAGGAACTGCAGGAAGAGATAGAGCGCTGTATCAGAGGCGGAAGAGTGGATGACTATGCCTCCGCCTATTTAAAAGATATCAAAAAACAGATTCAGATCCTGGAGGAAAAAGTAAGTGAGAGGGCAGAGAGGGCACTGAAAACCAACAGGCAGTATCTGAACGACTCCTTTGTAGTCACCAGAAACGGAAGATTCTGTATCCCTGTGAAGAAAGAGTGCAGGTCCATGGTTCCGGGCAGCGTTGTGGAGCAGTCTTCCACAGGCGCCACACTGTTCATAGAACCGGAGGCAGTGGCAAACCTTCGGGAGGAGCTGGAAATATACAGGATCGAGGAGGACGCGGAGGAGCGGAAAATCCTGTACACTCTCACCAATATGACTGCTGAGAGGGAAGCAGAGCTGATGGAGGACATCCGGGTCATCCAAAAGCTGGACTTCATGTTTGCCAAGGGAAAACTGAGCCTGGAAATGGATGCCGTGGAACCGAAGATCAACCTGGAACAGTATATGGAGCTGAAAGGCGCCAGACATCCCATGCTGGAGAAGGAGAGCTGTGTACCGCTGGACTTTCAGATCGGCAGGGGAATCCGCGGCGTGATCATTACGGGACCGAATACCGGAGGTAAGACGGTGGCTATCAAGACAGTGGCGCTGATGAGTGCAATGGCCTGCTCGGGCCTGCACGTTCCCTGCAGGGAAGCCGATATATGTATGCAGAACCAGATCCTGTGTGATATCGGTGACGGGCAGAATATTTCGGATAATCTGTCAACCTTCTCAGCCCACATTAAAAATGTGCTGGACATTTTAAAACGGGTAAGACCGGACAGCCTTGTGATCATGGACGAACTGGGTTCCGGAACAGATCCTCAGGAGGGAATGGGAATCGCCATTTCCATACTGGAGGAACTGCGCAGGAGCGGTGCTCTCTTTCTGGTCACCACCCACTATCCTGAGGTGAAAGAATACGCGGACAGGTACGGGGACGTGCAGAATGCCAGAATGGAGTTTGACAGAGACAGCCTGAAGCCTTTGTATCGGCTGAAAGTCGGAGAGGCGGGGGAGAGCTGTGCCCTGTATATTGCAAAGAGACTGGGATTTCCGGACAAAATGCTGGCTTCTGCAGCCAGGGAGGCATATGGGGAGAGAAGTGAGGCTCTGATTCAGAATATGCACCTGCACGGCGGCAGCAGCAGGCTGGAAAAGCTTCACGCGCCGCGTATTGAAAAAGCAGCCGTGGTCAGGGACAGCATGGACGCTGTGCGTAAATTTACCAGAGGCGACAGTGTGACCATACTGCCGGATGAAAAGATCGGAATTGTGGTGAAACCGGCAGACAAGAACGGAAATGTCCTGGTACAGCTCAGAAATGAAAAGATGCTCATCAGCCATAAACGGCTTAGGCTGAAGGTGGCAGCTGCGGAACTCTATCCTGAGGACTATGATTTCTCCATTATATTTGACACTGTGGAGGTCAGAAAGGCTCGTCACAAGATGGGAAAACACCACATGGAGGGCCTGGAAATAGAAGTGGAGGAATAGGGAATAGGCTGCAAACCTGAGGGAAGTTTCTTTGATGTTTACTGAGGAATCTGTTATAATCCTTGATAAAGTATAAAGTACCAGGAGATTTTTATGCAGAGAATACTAGTGATAGAGGATGACACGGATATAAACAGGCTGCTGTGCCGAATTCTTGCGAAGGCGGGATATGAGACAACGGCTGCGTATTCGGGAACAGAGGCACAGCTGAGGCTTGAGAGGGAAACGCCGGACATGATCATGCTGGACCTGATGCTTCCTGGAATCAGCGGGGAGGAGATTATCAAAATGGCGCGTACGGAGATGGGACTGCAGATTCCAATCCTTGTCCTGTCTGCCAGGACTGCCCTTAAGAACAAGGTGGAGACCATCACGCTTGGGGCAGATGATTATATCACAAAGCCCTTTGAGCCGGAGGAGGTGCTGGTACGCGTCATGGCTGCTTTCCGGCGCTGCGGCAGTCCGGGTGCCGGAACGGAATCTGAACGATACACGTATAAAGACCTGATACTGGATCAGGCATCCAGAACCGTCACGGTAAAGCAGAGGGAGATTTCCCTGACCAGATACGAATATGAGATTCTGTGTATTCTGATACAGCAGCCCCGGAAGGTATTTTCCAGGGAAAGCCTCTATGAACAGGTATGGAAAAACGGGTATTACGGGGAGGATAACACCGTCAATGTCCATGTGAGTAATATCAGGAAAAAGATAGCAGCCATAGACCCGGAGGCGGAATATATCCGTACAGTCTGGGGCATCGGATTTAAAATGGCGTGAATCCGTCTTTACGATTTCTTTAAAGTTTCTTGAAGACTTATTAAAAAGCGGCCGATTATAATATAGCCACATGAAGAGATAAGTTCAGGAAAGGATGAAAAAGATATGACAGCATATGCAGCGGAAGCGAGAAAAGTCACCAAGCGGTACGGCAGTTTTACTGCACTGGATAAGGTTGACATAACTGTAAAAAGAGGAGCCGTTTACGGATTGGTAGGGGACAACGGGGCAGGAAAAACTACATTTCTGAAACTGTTGTCAGGCCATATTTATGCGGATGAAGGGGAACTTACCTTATTCGGCTGCCACAGCCGGAAGGATATGGAGGAACAGAGGAGAAGGACCGGAGCTGTCATAGAGGCGCCGGGATTCTATCCCCAGATTTCCGTGGAGAAGAATCTGGAGTATTACCGGATATTAAAAGGGGTTCCGGGCAAAAGGGCAGTGGATGAAGTCCTGGAGCTGGTGGGGCTTGCTGACCGGAAAAAGAAGCGGTGCAGGGATTTATCCCTGGGCATGAAGCAGCGGCTTGGCCTTGCCATTGCCCTGATCGGTGAACCGGAGCTGCTGATCCTGGATGAACCGATCAACGGCCTGGACCCAAGCGGGATCATAGAGATCAGGAATCTGCTGCAGCGGCTCAGCCGGGAGAAGAATATTACCATTATCCTGTCCAGCCATATACTCACAGAGCTGGAGCAGCTTGCCACAGTCTATGGGTTCCTTACGGACGGAAAACTGGCTGAGCAGATCACTGCGGAGGAGATAAAAGAAAAGTGTTCGGACTACATTGAGATCAATGTGTCAGAACCGGAGCGGTATACTGCTGTTTTGGAAAAGAAATTTCACACGGAAAGCTACAAGGTCCTTCCGGACAAGACCATTCATATTGTCAATCCCATGATGGATATCGGCGCGTACAGCCGCCTTGCCAGCGAGAACCGGATGGATATCTCAAGGCTGGAGAGAAGACAGGTGACGCTGGAGGAGTATTATATGGATTTGAAGAACGGAGGGCGGAAATATGCTTAATTATATAAAAGGTGAGGGATACCGCATTACACACAGCAGGGGAATGTACGTGGCAGCAGGAATCGCATCAGGGCTGCTGGTGCTGATGAATCTGGTGCTGTATATAAGCAATCAGAATATTACAAATTTTCCATACGGCCTTATGAGCTTTTCACTGAATAATCTGATCGCTAATCTGCAGATTCTGTTTATATCGGGTTTTGTCGTAGCGGCGCTGCTGTTTGGTGATGAGAGAAAAAACGGTACTTTGAAGAACGTGGTGGCTTATGGGATTCCAAGGACACATATTTTTATCGGAAAATGTGTTGTCAGTATCGCCACAGCTCTCTGCTGTATGGCAGTTATCCTGGTCTTTTACGTGGGAAGTGCCTATCTGCTGCTGGGTGGTCCCGCGGCCGAGCCTGTGGGAAAGATGGCAGGGGGAATCGGAGCGGCAATGCCCAGTGCCTTTGCGGCTGTGATTCTGGGTGTGGCTTTACTCACCCTTTTTGAAAAGGATGTGGTGGCTGCGATCGTCTGGTTTGCGGTTATGAATGTGATTCCTGTCATCTGTTATTATGCGGGGTTTAAGGTGGAAATTCTGCGTAAGATCGCTGGATGGATGCCCTGGAACATCTTCCGCTTTGAGGTGAGTGCCAATATGTCAGGATACCACTGCCTGTGGGATACTCCCTCCGGACTGACAAAATGCATTATAGCAGGGGCTGCCGGGATTCTTATCTTTGGCGCAGCGGGTATTTTAGTAAGCAGGAAAAAGTAAATCTGATAGGGATTGTCCGAACTGTGTGAAGGAAAGGGGTGTGGAAAGTTTGCTGTATTTCGTGTTAGGCCTGCTGAGTCTGGCTTCTCTGTATTTTTTCCTGCGCTGCAGAACCATGGCAGGAGCAGTCAGACAGACCAATCGTGCGCTGAAGGAAATCAGCGGCGAACTGGAGGCCAACCGGGTGCTGAAGCTGCCTGCGCCTGACCGAGAGATGGAGGAACTTCTTGTTACCATCAATGATGCGCTCAGGAAGATTCGGGAGCAGCACCTGGAATATGCCAAAAGAGAGCAGGAATTCCAGAGACAGATTGAAAATATCAGCCATGACCTGCGCACGCCTCTTACCTCCATGATCGGATATCTGGATATTATGGACAAAACAGCTCTGGACCCGGAGGACCGGGAGGCACTGGAGGTGGTAAAACGAAAAGCCCGCTTTCTGCAGCAGCTTGTGGGCCAGTTCTATGAGTTATCCAGGTTCTCTGGGGAAGACTACACCCCCAGGGTGGAACATGTGGATATTGCACGTCTTCTCAGAGAGACCATTGTGGATTACTATCCGGAATTGACTGCCAGGAATCTTCTGGTTGACATAAATATTATGGAGGGGCCGGTGAATGTCCGGGCAGACAAGGACGGGTTAGAGCGCGTGTTCCAGAATCTTCTGCAGAATGTATGCAGATATGCCGGAAGAGAGCTGTCCGTCCGCCTGGATAGAGAGGGCGGCAGGGCAGTCATATCTTTTACGAACGATGCGGAGGGAATGTCAGAGGAGACAGCGGGAAGGCTGTTTGAGCGTTTTTACACTGCGGACAGTTCCAGAAACCAGGGAAGCACAGGGCTGGGACTCACCATCGCCAAATGTCTGACAGAGAAAATGGGAGGTACGCTGACGGCTGCAAAAGAAGGAAAGTATTTAAAATTTATATTGACGTTATAAAGGTATGCGATTCTTTCGTGTACCTTTTTGGCGGCTGAGACAGCAGACATTCTGCCATAAGAAAGGAGAGAAAAAACTTGAAATATATTCTCATACTGGAAGACGACGCAGATCTGGCAGCGGGGATGGAGATGGCACTCATGAGTGATGACTTTTCCTTCACGATCTGCAGTACCATAAAAGAGGCAGAGGAAAAGTTCCGTCAGCAGACATTTGATCTGCTCATACTGGATGTGAACCTGCCGGACGGCAGCGGCTTTGAACTGTGCCGGAAGATAAGGAAGAGCAGCAAGGTATCCATTATCCTCCTCACTGCCAGGGATATGGAGCTGGATATTGTGCGGGGGCTGGAATGCGGCGCGGATGACTATATCACAAAACCATTTTCAACCATGGTCCTGCGGGCAAGGATACGGGCGCTTCTTCGGAGGACGGCCCCGGAACAGGAGACGGATTATGCACAGGGACCATTCCGTTTTCAGTTCGCAACCATGGAGTTTTTAAAGAACGGGATACCCGTAGATTTGAGCAGGACAGAACAGCGCATTTTATATCTGCTGGTCTTTCATCCGGGACAGATTCTGACCCGGGAACGCCTGATGGAGTGGGTGTGGCCGGACGGTACGGAGTATGTGGAGGACAATGCTCTTTCTGTCGGAATCCGCCGCCTCAGGGATAAGCTGGAGGATAATCCCTCCAAACCGGAGCATATCAAGACCGTATATGGAAAAGGATATCAGTGGGAGAACTCCTTATGAGCGGGGCGCTGATATCTGCCGTCGTCCTTTCCTGCGCTGCATTTGCGGGGGCTGCCGGTTATACTTTCCGGTACCGGAGGCGTATCAGAAGGCAGATGGACACAGTGTTGGAGCAGCTTGACCGGGCAATCGGCGGAACCATCCAGGAGTGCAGTTATGATGAATCTATGGATTCTGCTGTCATACAGCGGCTGAACCAGCTTGTGGAGATGTCACGGATGAACTGTGAACAGGCGGACAGAGAACGGAATCTGGTAAAGGCACTGATCTCAGACATTTCCCATCAGGTACGTACGCCCCTGACGAATATTATGCTCTATGCAGGTCTTCTGGAGGAACAGGAGCTTCCGGAACAGGCGGGGAAAATGGCTTCCCAGATTCACAGACAGGCCGATAAGCTGGACTTTTTTATGAAGGAACTGGTGCGTTCCTCCTATCTGGAAACAGAGATGATCGCCGTACATGTGGAGAAATCTCCCGTGGATGAGCTGATCGCCAGGGCATGTCAGGCTGTGGAGATGCAGGCACTGAAAAAGGGGATTGTCATAGAGGCGGAGTCTTCCCCGGAAAGCGCATTCTTTGATATGAAATGGACTGTGGAGGCACTGGTCAACCTTCTGGACAATGCGGTGAAGTATTCACCGGCCCAGTCTGTGATCCGTGTCCTGTCGGTCCCCTATGAATCCTTTTTGTGTGTTCGTGTGAAGGATGAGGGAATCGGCATATGTGAGGAAGAACAGGGACTGATCTTTCAGAGGTTCTACCGATCCCCGGAAGTATCCGGGGAAAAAGGCCTTGGAATCGGTCTGTATCTTGTGCGGGAAATCATAAAAAAGCAGGGAGGTTACATCAAGGTAAAATCAGAACCGGGCAGCGGAGCGGAATTTTCTGTTTATCTGAGAAGGAATTGAGAATAAATTGAGAATATTACAATCTTGTCATATTTGAGAAAGGATGTGGAAAGCTTTCTCTGTTATATTGTAGGGGAATCAAGAACGAGGAGGACTTTTCATATGGAAATACTGGTTACGGAAAATCTGAGGAAATATTACCAGTTGGGAGACGCAACAGTCAGGGCACTGGACGGAATCAGCCTTACGGTGGAAAAAGGTGAATTTATAGCCATTGTAGGCAGGTCCGGGAGCGGGAAATCTACTTTACTCCACATGCTGGGCGGTCTGGATGTGCCCACATCCGGAACGGTGATCGTGGACGGCAGGGACATATCCGGTATGACAAAGGATGAGCTGACCATATTCAGGCGCAGAAAGATCGGGTTTGTATTTCAGAACTACAATCTGCTCCCGCTTATGAATGTATACGAGAATATCATACTTCCCATCCAGCTTGACGGCATCAAACCCGACAGGAAATTCGTGGACAATATTCTGGAGATGCTGGGTCTGGGAAAGAAAAAGTTTGCCATGCCGAATCAGCTCTCCGGCGGGCAGCAGCAGAGGGTAGCCCTTGCCAGGGCGCTGGCAGCAAAGCCGGCCATTATCCTGGCTGACGAACCAACCGGCAACCTGGACAGCAGCACCAGCCAGGACGTCCTGGGACTCATCAAGGTATCCGGCGAGCAGTTGGGCCAGACGGTGGTCATGATCACCCACAACGAGGAAATCGCCCAGATGGCAGGCAGGATCATACGTCTGGAGGATGGAAGAATCTGCGGAGGTGATGTTGTATGATGAAGGTGAACAATCGGAAAATCATCGCCTCTGTGGCAATGAGGACTTACAGGGCAAATAAGAAACGGAATGCGCTCACTGTTTTTGCAGTTATCCTCACTACATTTCTGATAACGGCAGTGCTGGGAATCGGTATCAGTTACTGGGATGCCGTATCCCAGCGCGCTATCCGCATGAACGGAATGGATTTTGACATGGAACTGACGGAACCCCGCGCAGACCAGGTGGAGCTGGTAAGGGATATGGAATCCGTAAAGTATGCGGGAGTCGCTGTCAAATGTGCCATTGCTGAGACATACCGGGATGTATCCCTTGATAAAACAAGGCTTTACTGGGTGGACGATACCTGCTGGGAAAAGCAGTGCATTCCGGCATACGAGTTTTTTAAAGGGAGTTATCCGAAAAAAGAGGAGGAACTGGT
Source organism: Blautia caccae (assembly GCF_040095955.1). Lineage (NCBI taxonomy): Bacteria > Bacillati > Bacillota > Clostridia > Lachnospirales > Lachnospiraceae > Blautia > Blautia caccae. The sequence goes on from NZ_JBBMFP010000014.1 coordinate 69,009, forward strand.
ACTTTCCACTGCAGCTCTGGAGGACATGGGAATCAAGGAGCCGGAGATCGGAATGGAATTACCCCTCACCTACTATTCTTTAGCCGAGGACCCCGAGAGACAGGAGCTGGAAGATCCGGTGTCTGCACAGCAAAATATCAGCAAAACGTTTATTTTAAGCGGATATTACAGGGACTATTCCGGAAAGCAGTATGGCTATGTGTCACAGGCGTTTTATGAGACGACAGGTGTGAAGCAGACAGATTTTACCCAGGGAGTGCTGAAGATCACCTTAAAGAAATCTCTTTATTCCGCGAAAGATATTATGAACATACAGAAACCCCTGGATTTGCAGGACAGGCAGATGCTCATAGCAGATGACCATATTATGCAGAATTTTATCAGGATGGCAGTGGGCGTTGGGGGACTGCTTGTGATGATTCTTATAAGCGGCTATCTCTTTGTCTATAATACGCTTTATATCTCTGTCTCAAAGGACATTCGGTATTACGGGCAGCTTAAGACTCTGGGCATGACCTCTGTGCAGTTAAAACGTCTGGTCTATCTTCAGGCGCTTTGGAATTCCTGTATGGGCATACCGGTTGGGATGGCGCTTGGAGCAGCGGTTTCGGCCGGACTCATCCCCACGGCGCTAAGATTGATAGACCCCGGAATGTCAGGAATGAAGATTGTTACGGTACATCCTCTTATTTACGTGGGAGCGGCCCTGTTTTCGTCAGCTACAGTCATTGCCGGCTGCCGAAAACCGGCTGTTATCACAGGGGAGTGTTCCCCCATTGAAGCTGTCAGCTACACGGGGCTTACAAAAGGCAGGGAGAAGCAGAAGGAGCGGGAGAGAGGTCTGAAGGACATGGCCCGCAGGAATATGTTCCGGGACAGGAAGCAGGCCGCCGTGATCCTGGGCTCTTTTTTCGTAGTGCTGACTGTATTTCTCTGTGTCAATGCAGTGATCAGGGGAAATGACGCGAAAAATATCCTGAATCAGATCCGTTCGTGTGATATTACGGTTAATAATCAGACAACCCTGGAAGAAAAACTGCCTCTTATTACGGAAGAGAGACTGGATGAGATCCGCGCCATAGAGGGCGTGAAGGAGATAAGGCCGGTGACTACGGCACAGATGATTGTCCCATATCAGGAGGAGTTATTAGGTCCGTATTATAAAAGACTATATCAGAGCAGATACTCACCGGGGGACTATGAAAAAGATATAGAGGAATACAAAAAAGATCCGCGTGCGTTAAACTGCATATTCGACGGGCGTTTCGTGGGAATCAGTCCCGAGGAATTCCGGAAGATAAATGATACTCTGGGAGGGAATTTAGACGAGGAAGCCTTTGAAAAGGGAGAGACTGCCATCGCAGTGCCATTCTGGGCATCTGCAGAGGAGGCAGTAGGAAAAAAAATTCGTTTTTTCCTTCCGGATGGTCAGGAGCCGGAGAAAGAGCATGAGATAACTGTTGCAGCAACCGGAGAAAGCAGTATGGACGGAGGAAATGTAATAGATGACCCGTCTGAATATTCCGGAGGCTATTGCCCGAATCTGCTGGTCAGCAATACTTTGGCGAAGAAACTTATGGGGGATAATATTTTAACTGAAGTGGTACGGATAGAGTATGAGAAGCCGTATGACAAAGAGACGGAGAAAGCAGTAAAAAGTGTCTTCCGGGATGAAAAACAAATTTCCTTTGATTCAAAATTGACCCGGTACCAGGAGATGAAGTCATCGGAGCAGCAGGTGAAAGTCCTGGGCGGCGGACTGGGCATAATCCTGGCAGTGCTCGCCATTCTGAATTATATCAACATGATGGCAGCCGGTGTCCAGAACCGGGCAAAGGAGTTTGCCACTCTGGAGAGCCTGGGCATGACGCCGGGGCAGATAAGGAAGGTATTGGTCCAGGAGGGACTTGGTTACGGAATACTGTCTATCCTGCTCTCTATGGCCGTGGGACTGCCCCTTAGTTATATAGTCTTCCAGAGTGTAAAGGTGTACAATATGGGGTACTCTCTGCCTGTCCTCTATAACCTGATCTTATTTGCGGTCATCATCGCGGTATGTGTTATGGTTCCGCCTCTTATTTATCAGATGACACAGAAGGAAAGCGTGATTGAGAGGCTGCGGGCGGATGTGGATTAGCTACAGAGCGTTTCCGATGAGTATGACCACGGTAAAAGAGGTATCATCATAGGAAATGTGCAGTGTTCCATTGTATTTTTCCACAGTCCTCTGTACATTGGAGAGACCCAGGCCGTGTTCGGATTTGTTTTTCTTATCTGAGATATAGTTTCCTTTTTCCATGAGGACTTTATTTCGCTTTTCATTTTTGATCTCATAGCTGAAGAATCCGTTGTCCGCTATTCTGGCCTTGACGGAAATGCTGCGCTTTTCCGGTTCAGGTATTTTCCGTGAGGCCTCAATGGCGTTGTCCAATGTGTTGGCGAATATGGAACACAGGCTGACCTGGTCAATGGCTGTGACTTCCGGCAGATCAATGTGGAAAAAGCAGTCAATGCCGCTGTCTTCAGCCTGGCTGTATTTGGCGTTCAGTACGGCATTCAGAACGCTGTTTTTACAGAAGCACCGGTTTTTGGGCGTTATCTGGGATTCCAGTTCCCGAAAATAGGCATGGGCGGCCTCCCTGTCTTCCCGGTCAAACAAATCCCGGATGACCAGCAGTTGGTGGTTCATATCATGGCGGAATCTGCGTATTTCTGTCTGGTTTCTCTCCAGTTCTTCATAATAAACACGCTGAAGCTTCAAGTTGTCCTGCTCCATTTCCTGTTGAATGGTATTCACAAAATACCCTGCCAGATAGAGGCTGCCTATATTAGTTGCCATGCAGGCAATGGCGCAGGGCCATATTTTATAGGTCTCCTCCGGGGGATAATAAATATACCCTGTGATGCTCACAAGGGAGGCAAGGCAGATGATTCCCAGAAGAATCCAGGTATTGCGGCTGTACAGTCGGCTGGCCTGCCGGACTCTGCTGACAAAGGTTCTGTAGATTAGATACCAGAAGAGAATGTGAATACAGCCGTCCAGGAGAGTGACTGCCAGATCTACCGGGAAACTCTTCCCGCTGGCAAGCCAGATGCTCAGGGAAATGTCGGATACCAGGAAGTTCAGGGCAATGATCAGAGGATAGATGACAGCCGTCACAGAGAACTTGGAGACTACAGAGCCTTTAAAGCAAAAAAGCGTCAGAAGCAGCAGCCAGACCAGATCCAGTGTGACATTGAACATGTCCTCAGGGTCAATGACCATGCCGGGAATGAAAATGCCGGATATAAAAATGAGAATATCATAGAAACGTCCCTCTTTTTGAGGGAGGATACAGCAGAGCATACGGCAGAAGAAAAACGACGTGACCACATACAGCCCCATGCTTATGAGCCGCCCTGCGCTTTCCATGATGATTTGACTGTCCATACTTTTTCCCTCCCTGTTTTATTTCAGCATTGCCCTGGCAAAGGCCGTTTCCAGTTCCTGCCGGAAGGCCCTGCTGACCGGAAAGGAACGGCTGCCCAGTATGCACCGGTCCCTCTCCAGCGTAGTCACATAATTCAGATTTACGATATACCGGTTATGGATCCGTATAAAGCAGGAGGGAAGTTCCCGGCATACTTCATCTATCCTGCCGTAAAAGGCAACAAAGTCTTCCTCCAAAAGGGCCTCCACCTTCCTGCGGTCGCTCTTAAAGGCAATGGTCTGACTGAGGGGGATGCGGATGACTCTTGCTTTCTGTTCTATTACGAAATACCGTTCCTTTGACAGATCCAGCTCATGCAGGGCCTGTCTGAGAACCTCTTCTATTTTTTCTTTCCGGTAAGGTTTCAGAATGTAATGAAAGGCATGGACTTCATAGCCCTGGAAGACAAAATCCGGGTATGCGGTTACGAATATGATAATGCCTTTCATCCCCTTTCTGCGCAGCAGTTTGGCTGTCTCTATGCCGTCCAGGCTCCTCATTTCAATATCCAGAAAGAGAATGTCAATATCAAGACAGGAGATTCCGGCAGTGAGTTCCTCACCGGATTCCGATTCAGAGATCAGATATTCCACGCCCTGAAGCTGTAAGACCTGTTCCAGTATTTGACGGAGAGGTTTTCTCATCTCCGGTTCATCATCACAGATCCCTATTTTTACCATAGCAAGTCACTCCTTTATAATCCTGTTATCTGCATTTTACAGGAAGTCCGGGCGGTTGTCGATTCTTTCCCGGAACTTTACAAAATCAGTGTCAAACTTTACAATGGGCCGAATGCGGGTTTTTCCTTTCTGTATTACCATTTAAAGTGTAAACAGACAGCAGGTTTTTTATCAGTGAAAGGAGAATATTATGCTGCAGGTGGAACATTTGTCAAAGAGCTACAGGATTGGTAACCAGGTATACCCGGTTCTGAAGGATATATCCATAGAGGTGGAGAAGGGGGAATTTGTGGCTGTCATGGGGCCTTCCGGCAGCGGAAAGACCACCCTTTTAAACTGCATTTCCAGGTTCATTCCTTATGATGAGGGGGCAGTTCTTCTGGGAGGGGAGGATATATCCAGACTGAAGGAGGATGAACTGGCTAAGGTGAGAAACAGGAAGATGGGGTTTGTCTTCCAGGATTTTATGCTGCTGGACGGCCTCACTGTCTTTGAAAATATCTGTCTTCCCCAGATCATTGATGAGCGTCCGGCTGCCCAGATGGAGTCAAAGGCGGAGAATATCTGCCGGGTATTCGGGATTGATAAGATCATGCAGAAGTATCCGGCTGAGATATCCGGAGGGGAGAAGCAGAGGACCGCTGTGGCAAGAGCGCTTATGAACCACCCGCTGGTGATTCTGGCGGATGAGCCAACGGGAAATCTGGACAGCAAATCCTGCAGGGCAGTGATAGATGCGTTTCTCAAAGCAAGGGATACCATGCAGGCAACCGTATTTATGGTGACCCACGACAGCTTCGCGGCTTCCTTCTGCGACAGGGTCATTATCCTGAAGGACGGACAGGTCAGCGGAATACGGGAGAACAGAGGAGACAGAAAAGCGTTTATGGATGAGCTTTTGGATACGATACGTGTATTGGGAGGGGACTTTGATGACAATGAATAAAATTATGGGGCAACTGCGGCGGCACAATAAGAATCAGTATACCCTGCTGGGAATATGCGTGTTTCTCTCCGTGCTGCTGGTGACTTCCTTTACACTTATGTATTTTTCCCCCACCGTGCAGGGGCTGCTGCCGGAGGGAGGAGATACCAGAAAGCTGTCATGGCTTATGATGGGAGTCACATTTGTGGGGTGTACGGTTTTTACGGTCTACGGTGCAAATCTGTTTTTCCGGCATAAGAGCAGAGAAATCGGAGTGCTTTTAGCCCTGGGCGAGAGAAAAAGAAAATTGGGAAAATGCCTTGCCGTGGAAGTGGGGATAGTGACGGCCCGGTACGCGCTCGGGGGGCTTGTGCTGGCGGTTCCCCTCTCTTTTCTTATATGGAAGGGATTTGAGGCACTGATCCTCACCCAGGCAGAGATGAAATACCGGGTGGGGCCTGGCGGACTGGTTATCGGCATTGTATTTGCACTTTTTCTGGTCCTGTGCATTTTTTTGCTGGGTCTGCGATTTATCCGGCGGGTCAATCTTATAGATATATTAAATGAACAGAGGAAGACAGAGATGGTGAGAGAGATAAAGCCATGGACGGGCAGGGCCGGCATCTTTCTCATCCTTGCAGGGCTTTTGCTGGCAATGGCGGTGCCTGCAGTCTGCATGAGATGGTTTCTGTTTGTCATGCCCTCTTTCTGGAATGTCACTTACTGTATCAGCGCGGCCGGATTGTATCTCTTTATGCTGAGTGCGATAGGGCGCACAGGAAAGGGCAGGAACCCGGAAAAATACTATAAGAATATTGTGTCTGCCAATCTGATGCGTTTTACGGCAAGACAGACGACAAAAAATATGTGTGTGATCACACTTCTGGTATTTGTGCTGCTCTTGTCCGCGTTTTGGGGAGCCATGTATTACCGTTCTGCCTATGCCGGGGGAGAGGACGCGCCGTATGACTATTCCATGCATTATCCCGCAGAAGAAAAGCAGATCACCAGGGATGATATTTTCGGGCTGGCGAAAAAGTATAACGTGGATATAGAGACATATGAGGAGGCAGAAGCAGTGGTGCTGTATGTGGATTACCGGATGCGGGATTTGACAGACAGCGGGAAATATGTGGATCTGAATTCCGGGAAACTGGCCTCGTTTGTCCGGGCATCTGATTTTTCCAGGATTGCCGGGCGCGGGACAGAGCTTAAACCCGGGGAATACAAGACCATCGTTCCCAGCGGATACCACCCGTCCATATGGGTGAAACCGGACTGTCTGCTGTCTGTAGAGAACAGGGAACTGTCCTATCAGGGGACGGAGGAGTTCGATAATTTGACAAATACCAGTGAGCCTTTTACTTTTATCCTTTCCGATGAGGATTACCGGCGCTTTGCGGAAGCGGGTAAAACCGACAGGGAGAAGCTGGTCTTCTTCCGTGTGAAGGATGTATACAGCACATATGAGTTTGCCGTGGAACTGAAAAAGGAATACATTGCCCATGCGGGAGCACTGTCGGACCATCTGGCGCTGTACGATGCCTATGAGGAAAAATGCGCCGAACAGGAGGGACAGGAATACTTTTACAGCGGAGAAGCCGGTCTTTCCGTGGATAATGCGGAGCTTATGAGTGACTGGAAATATGCACCCTTTTTTAAAGTACTGATAAAGGCTGATGCCATGCAGATGGTTGCTGTTTTTGTGCTGCTGAGTGTGTATATTGCGGTGATCTCCCTGGCAGCCGTGGGTGTTATGACCTATGTGAGAAGCGTGACTATCGCAATGGACAACAGGCAGCTCTTCAGCGATCTGGGAAGACTTGGAGCGGACAGGAATTATATAGAAAGGGTGATTCGCCGACAACTGCGGAAGATCTTCACATATCCGACGGCTGCCGGGAGCACGATTGTTCTTGTGTTTTCCATGCTGCTGATTTATTTTAATGATATGCACCTGGATGCAGCGGAGGTACAGTTGTTTGTGATGGAACTGGGGCTGATTTTTGGAGTGGCATTGTTTATGTATGTGATGTACAGGGTGTCACTGCGGAGGATGGAGAGGATTGTATTGTGACGGACTGTTCCGTATTGACCGGAGATGAACAGAAATATATAATGTACTTGTAGGTATATTGCCATGTCATAACAGGGAAGGCGGTACAGGGAGTGTCAAAGGAAAAGAAATGGCAGTTTGAACTGGAAAATTATATTCGGCAGGGAGAACCTGATAAGGCAGAGAAAAGTGAGTCCTGGCAGACTGCTATTGGTCTTCAGGATGTAGACGGACTTAAGATATCGGAATATTTGTTGGAAACAGCAAAAGAACATATTGAGGGAAAAATAAATATTGATGCAGCGCAAAAGAGAATTCAAAGCTACTATGAAGAGCGGGACGAACGCAGAGACTTAGAAGATGATACAAAAGAGGCGGATATTGTTTCAACACGGATCACAAGAATTTTGGGCGAGCATACTTTTCAGTTTTCACCTGCTGAATGGCTGACGATACATCGACGTCTATTTGAAGGTGTATTTGATCATGCCGGGAAAATCCGACCATATAATATTACAAAAAAAGAATGGGTGCTAAAAGGAGAGACGGTATTTTATGCATCATGTGACAGTATAAAAGATACATTGGACTATGATTTTAATATGGAAAAACGGTTTTCTTATGAGGGAATGACTGTATCAGATGCAGTGAAACATGTTGCAAAGTTTACATCTGATATTTGGCAGATTCATCCCTTCTGCGAGGGAAATACCCGGGCAACAGCAGTATTTATTATAAAGTATCTAAAGACTCTGGGATTTGAGGTAAGTAATGAAGCATTTGCCGAACACTCATGGTATTTCCGCAATGCTTTAGTGCGGGCTAATTATAATGATTTAAAAAATGATATCCATGCAACAACGAAGTATTTGGAATTGTTTTTTGAGAATTTTCTGATGGACAGGCATCATCAATTAAAAAATCGTTATCTTCATGTAGATTATTCAGATGAAAAGGAAATCAAAAGTGCAGCAGAAGAGATTTCAAGGTGCAAAAATTGCACTTTGGATTGCACTTTGGATGAATTTGAAATTCTCAGAAACATTTCTAAGAATCCTGTTATAACGCAGAAGCAGTTAGCTGAAAAGCTTGGAAAGTCAGAACGAACCGTGAAGAACAGGACAAAAGTGCTGCAGGAAAAGGGTTACATCAGACGGCTGGGCGGAAAGCGGAATGGCAGATGGGAATTGCTGGTGGAACTGCAAAGATAAATATCCTACAGCTTGTCAGTATGAATTTTCAAACACGCTCTTGTACATTGAAGCACTTTGTATCAAAAGATACAGAGTGCTTTTTAGTGCGCCCGGCGGGCGCGCGTTCTATAGGGTGAAAGTCTCGAAATCCGCCCGGTAGTGGGAAGGATAAGCCCAACCCAGTCCGAAGGGTAGAGATACCGACGGTTGTAGACCGTGTCATTCAACAAGCAGTCACGCAGGAACTGACCCCGTTGTTTGAGCCCCAGTTCTCAGAGAACAGTTATGGGTTCAGACCGGGAAGAGGTCAACACGACGCACTGAAAGCCTGCGAGAAGAACGTGGAATAAGCAATGAAGACCGGAGGCAGACGAATGGCTACGGAGAAAAATCCGAACCATGTACTGGAATTAATGGAAAAGGTAAAGACAAAATAGAGAAATTTGAAAGCCTTGAAACTGCCGGAGTGGAAGGTGCATGAACTTGCAAACAGCCGAAAAGGATATTGGAGGATGGGGCAGGTACTTAGCTGTGGCCTGACGAACAAAATAATAGCCCCAGGTGGTGTGGGAGGTCGGCTAATTCATCCGCAAAATATGATATACAATACGTGGCACACTTGCTGGGCCTTAAGTTACGGGATGCCATTAATGGTATATGGTATAATCAAAAAGAAAAAATTTCACGTTTTCTGTAACGAAAACTCTATTTCCCGGATATATGAGTAAAGAGAGGTGAGGAAGAGATGTTAGACATGGATGTCATTTACAGGGAATACGCAGATTCGGTGTTCCGTTTCCTGATGACCCTGTGCCGTGAGGAGTGTACCGCGGAGGAGCTGACCCAGGAGACATTTTACCGGGCAGTGCGCTCAGCCCATAAATATGACGGAACCTGTAAGGTGTCTACCTGGCTCTGCCAGATCGCCAAGCATTTATGGTATCAGGAGCTGGACAAACGAAAGAGAAAGGGTACATCCATGCTGGAGGAAAGTATGGTCTCCGACAAGGCCGGACCGGAGGATGAGCTCTGTATCAGGGAAGAGAAGATGGATGTGTTTAAAAAGGTGCATATATTGGACGAGACTGCAAAGGAAGTGGTGCTTTTGCGCATAACAGGTGCATTTTCTTTTAAGGAAATAGGGGAGATATTCGGTAAAAATGAAAATTGGGCCCGCGTGACTTTTTACAGGGCAAAGCAGAAAATCGTGAAAGGAAGGTAAGATTATGAAGTGCGAAATTATCAGGGATTTGCTTCCAAGCTATGTGGACGGGCTGACCAGCAGGGAGAGTGACAGGGCGATTGAGGAGCATTTGAAGGACTGCAGGGAATGCAGGGCGTATCTGGACGAGATGAAACAGGAAGTGCAGAAACCGGAAATGACAGAAGCGAATAAGAAGGCAATCCGACCGTTTAAGAAGGTAAAAAGGATAATCTGGAAGGCCGTCGGACTGACGGTTCTCATATGCGCGCTGATATTCGGCGGACTCAGTTACTATTACGGAAAGAGCTGGAATGTAAAGTCCGGGGACGTGAACCTTTCAAAAGAGTATGTTGGAAAAATTGTGACGATCAAGTTTGCGCCAAAGGATAAAAATATATGTCTTTATGCGGAGACAGAACCGGGAGATACCAATGTGATAACCGTCAGGGCTTCCCGAATAAACCCACTGAATAAATCCAATCACAGAAATGCATACTGCGGTTATACCTTTATAGATGAGGAGACAGTTCTTACACCGGAGGGAAAGGCAGAACAGATTTCAGAGGACGATGTTCTGCGGATAGAGTATGGGGATAAAACAGAAGAACTCAGCCTGAAAGAAATGGCAGAGGAGGCGTGCAGGGAGAAGCTGGCATCTTCTGAAGACGTGGAAATGACATACAATAAGATGGAGAATGGCATGGTGTCCATTGACTTCCGGCCAAAACTGATGGGGCTTACCCTGACAGCAGAAAAGAAAGGGGAATATGAAATAGCGATCATAGAGCACTATGATGATACCGGAAATCTTCCGGATAACAGAGGCGTATCCTGCGGCTATACATTTACGGATGGAAATACGATTCTGGGAGCAGACGGTGAGGAAATAAAGCTGACCGGACAGGAAGTGCTCACAGTGAAATACAGAGATAAGACAGAGGAGATTTCCATTAAGAAACTGGCAGAGGAAAATGCGCAGTAACATTCAGCAGGACAGAGAATATCACCGGTGGGGTTTTGACCGGTGATATTTTGCTGTTTAGAATCTGTAAATCTTTACATCAGATACAGCAAAATGTGATAGAATACTTGTAACGGAATATGGATGAGGAGGGGCAGCATGAACGATAACAGGATCACATTTGAGGAGGAGCAGACAGAACTTCTCAGAAAACAGTTGTTTGTATCAAGGATGATCGCTGTACTGCTTGGAATCATAGCAGTGGTGTTGATCACAGTGGGCGTGGTACTGGTCATCAATATATCGGGGCTGGTGACGGATCTGCGGCAGACCTTGAAGACCTTTAATGACTCTGTAGTACCCGCTCTGGAAAACCTGGATATAGACAGCCTGAACCAGGCAATCGAGAATCTGGGAGAGGCTTTGAAACCACTTTCCGGGCTGTTTGGAAGATAGGTGAGAAATGTTGATTGATACGCACGCACATTACGATCATAAGAGGTTCGACTGCGGGAGATACAGTCTGCTGGAGGAAATAATTTCTTCAGGGGTGGGAAAGGTTGTAAATCCTGCAATAGCATTTGATTCCAATTATGTCATGCGGAAATTCTTTGATGATTGCCCATGGCTCTATTATGCCGTGGGAATCCATCCCAACTGTCTCGGTGAAGAAAATGCAGAGCAGGATACAAAGTGGGAAACGGAACTCAGGGAACTGGCAGAAGATAGTAAGACAGTTGCCATTGGTGAAACCGGGCTGGATTATTATCGTGTTCAGGACACAGAAATGAGAGCCAGGCAGAGGGTCTGGTTTCATAAACAGCTTGAAATTGCCCGGGAGATAAAACTTCCGGTGATCCTTCATATCAGAGATGCGGATGACGAGGCTGTTCAGATATTAAAGGAACATCCTCTGCAGCATTCAGGTGTGGTACACTGCTTTGGCGGCGACACTGCCAGAGCGGCGGAATATATGGATATGGGACTTTTTCTCGGAATCGGAGGCAGAATTACATATCCGCAGGAGGAAGCAGTAAGAAATGCAGTCAGGCAGATACCTATGGAGGCGATTTTGCTTGAAACGGATTCCCCCTACGTAAAACCCAAAGAAGCCCCCGGGAGCAGAAATACTTCCCTGAATCTTATGGAAGTCGTAAAAGCAATTTCAGATTTGAAACAGTTAACTTATGAGGAAGTCATAACTATTACAACCGGGAATGCAGAAAGACTGTTTAATTTTCAAGATTAGCCCTCAAAATGCCGCAGGAGCAGATGCAGGAAAAAGGGAGAGCGGAACGGATACAGAATAAAAAGCACATATAAGGAGAAGGCATGAGCGAGAGATGTGATTGGTGTAAGGACAATGGGATTTTACAAAAATACCATGACGAGGAGTGGGGAATTCCCCTCCACGATGACAGGAAACAGTTTGAGTTTCTGATGATGGAGGTCATGCAGTGCGGGCTGAACTGGAATATGATGCTGAAAAAACGCCATATATTCCGCCAGTGTTTTGATGACTTCGATTACAGGAAGATTGCTGAGTATGATGATGGAAAAATACAGGAAATTATGGAGACACCCGGAATGATCCGTTCCCTCCGTAAAATTCAGGCAGTCATTAACAATGCGTGCAGGTTCCGGCAGATAATCGAAGAGTTTGGCAGCTTTGACACCTATCTGTGGTCCTGGACAGGGGGAAAGACACTTATCTACAGAAGTCATCAGACTGAGGGTGCCGCGAAAAATGAATTATCCGACGCGGTCAGTGCTGATCTGAAGAAGAGGGGTTTTAAATATCTGGGCTCTATTACCGTGTACTCCCATTTACAGGCATGCGGGATGATAAATGACCATGATGAGAATTGCTTTTTGTATGATGAGATATGTAGGAGATATCCGGTGGAATACAGAGAATAAAATATTTACCATAGGGGAAATAGATACACATATTTCCATGCAATTAAGTGCATATGATTATTAAATATTTGCAATAACAAAGAAAAAATAAAGATTAGTCTCTTGACATAAAAACTGCATTTGTATATAATAATAGTTAGAAGAAAAGCGCGCTTTTCTAGTGGGCTAACACTTAAATCTGAAATATTTGTCAATCATGTTCATATGATTGGCCGTTGGCGGACAACACTAAAATCCGATATGTTTACCAGTCTTTTACTGGTCGTTGGCAGACAACACTAAAATTAGCCATGAAAAGAGGGTATGTAACACAATGGTGTTATTACTCTCTTTTTAAATTTATGGAAATGTAGGATTAATATATGAAATATACAAAAGAGGAAGCTAAAAAAATGGTTCTGAACTGTGCAAAACAGTACAGGAAGAGGTTATCAAATAAAAAATTTTTGATTATTTATCGTGAGAGGCAGGATAATTGCATACGATGCATAGAGGTGGCCTTCTATGAGAGAAATTACCAACATCTTACAGGAGTAGAGTTAATTGAAAGAGATGGTCGAGTATTACATAATCAATCGGTAAACTTCTATAGAAAGTGTATAGAAAATAAATTAAGCGTAAATGAGTTTCAATTTAAAAAGGATGGAACTACATATTTAAAATTGGCAGCCCTGCCTTCGATAATGAATATTACAAAAATAACAAAGATTACCGGGGATTATAATAATGTGCGCCCTTATCTCTTTGTTGATAAAGTGGTGGGCAATGTGAATTTCTGTCTGGGTTTAAGCAGGGAGGGTGATCACTATGTACCTTCATCGGCGTTGCTTGAAGACATTAAGAAACTGACAGCGTTTCCATCTCAGGTTCTTGCTATATTGGAAAAAGATATGGACACAGAAATATATAGTGTGATTAAGCATGTGGCAAAAGGCCTGAATCTTAATCATATTATTCTGCCGGATAAGATAAAGGCGAAAATATGCCTTAATGATTATATTTATAAAGGTAATGAATTATAACGCAATCGATTCAAGCGGACCGGAAACGTTCCTGCAGTCACCTTTCTTCATTCTATAAAGAAACTTTATATTCTTCACTCATATCGACATATCCCCCCATAAATGTTAAAATAAATATAAATGGTTTAGTGTCCTCACAGTTACAAATAAATACAGATTAAAAAGCAGTCCAAAGGCGGGGTGAAAAGGTATATGAAAAAGGGAGTCCGAGTCCTGGCAGTTATGGGACTGGCCATGGTTTTATCAGGCTGTGTGCAGAGCAGGCAGGCTCACACAGAAAGCGCAGCAGCCTTTGACGAGCCCCAGTATGACTGGGGCAGCATCAGCGGCGAAAAGCTGGTGATCTGGGGAATCTACCCGGAGATGGAGCGCAGTTACATAACAAAAGCCTTTGACCGCTATCAGGAATTCACGGACAATGAGCTGGAAATTGTCCAGATACCAAAGGAAGAATTTGAACAGCAGGTTCTGGCAAGCGTGGCGGGGGAGATTGAGAAGCCGGATATTCTTTTAAGTTACGGCGGAACCAATATTGAAGCCTTTCAGCCGGATGAGAACTTTTACGACTTTTCCGATGCCGTCTGGGTGGATGACCTGACCGATACCTCCATTAATCAGACAGTATACAACGGGAAGATCATCGGTCTTCCCCACTGGGAGGCGTCGGTTTCCGGCACCTTATACAATAAAGAAATCTTTGAAAAATATAACCTGGAAGTCCCCGGTACGCAGGAAGCGTTCCTGCAGGTCTGCGAGACCCTTATGCAGAACGGGATTACCCCTCTGTATATGCCCGGAAAAGAGATTTCCATGCTTCTCTACCAATTTCCTATGGATTGTCTGGTGGAGGATACGGACATACTGAATGGCCTGAACGACGGCACTCTGGGCTATGACGATCTGCCTCAGATGAGAGAGGTGGCAGACTGGTACAAAAACATGGCGCAGAAGGGTTACCTGGGAGAGACTTACCGGACAGATGACTGGAACGGAATGAGCGAAGCCATGGACAGCGGAAAATACGCCATGATGCTGTGCTGGGATACCTGGCTGTATACGGATTTTACAGGGGATGCCTCCCGATTCGGAATCATGCCTGCTTTTGTAGGGATACCGGAGGAGGGAACCTTTGAGGGACCGAATCTTGGCCTTTTTATTGTAAATAAGAACAGTGAACGGCTGGATGCCGCATTGGATTTTATCACATTTCTTGCGGACCCTTATAATTACAATGCTGTATTTGAGGGAATATACACAGCGCCTGTGTTCAAAAATCAGGTGGCCAGTATTTCCACGCCGCAGTATTTGGAGGCGGAGCGCCTGATCGAGCGGCATTACCGGGATTCAACCGCATGGCTGCGCATACGCGGGTTCTCCCAGATGGATGCCTCCTGTATTCTGGAATATATGGATGCGGATGGGAAGGAAACCGCGGAGGAATGCCTGGCAAAGATGGAGGCGCTTAGGCAGGAACGGCTGAAATGTAAATGAAGTGAGGGGGAAATCCCGTGGGAAAGAAAAAGACAGAGGCCCGGAAACGGATGCCGTTTGTGGCTGTATTGGCAGCTTTGCTGGCAGTGATTCTGCTGTTTGCAGCATTTGCCGCAAGCTATATCAGAAAATTTGACAGTACCATCAAAGAAGAGAACCGGGCACATCTGGCAGAGACGGCGGACCACATTGTCTCCTACATACAAAACGTGGTGCAGGATACTCAGGTTTCCCTGGAGACCGCCGGGAACGCACTGCCTGCCATACCGGAGGAAAAACGGCTCCCTTATCTGCAGGATATTGCCAGGAGACATAAGTTTGCCTATGTGGGGTACGCGGAGGCAGACGGTATGCTGAAGGCCACGGAATCTTCCAGGGATGGGGACGTATCCGGAGAAGCCTATTTTCAGGCAGCCATGGAAGGGGAGAGCCAGATCAGCGGTCTTGTCAGGCATATCCTAACGAACCGGGCTGTATCCGGTATTATAATGAGTGTTCCTTTGAAGGACGAAGCAGGAAAACCGGCAGGCGTTCTGGCCGCCATGCTGGAGGCCTCAAAGCTTCAGGAGGTGCTGGGCATAGAGAGCTACGGCGGGGAAGGCTATTCCTACATCATAGACACGGACGGCAGTCTGGTTCTGCATAATAAGAGCATGGATTACAATAACTTCTTCCGGGTCCTGCAGAATGCGGAGATCAGGGAGGGTGCAGACCTCTCCCGGACGGAAGCAGATATAAAGGCAGGAAAATCCGGCATGATCCTCTATGAACAGTTTGGAAGCAGTCGGTATGCATATTACTGTCCCCTGGGAATACATGACTGGACGGTTGTGAATATTGTCTCCAAAGAGGCTATCACCGCCAAGACAGATCTTTTGACAAAGGAGCTTGCCACGATCAGCATCACGGCGGGAGTGGTCTTTCTGGCGCTTCTGGCTGCTACGGCTGTGCTGTGGGCGCTCTCCCAGAGCCAGAGACATGCGGCGCAGGCAAAGTCAGAATTTCTTGCCAACATCAGCCATGAGATACGGACTCCCATGAATGCCATTGTGGGAATGGGGGAACTTCTGATGCGCACTGCCCTGGACGGCAAGCAGAGGGAGTATGTGCGCAGTATCCTGAACTCCGGTAAAGGTCTGCTGGCGATCATCAACGATGTACTGGATTTTTCAAAAATAGAGTCCGGAAAATTTATAATCCGGAATGAGGAATATGAGCTGGAGGATATTCTTTACGACCTGATCTATATGGCTGCCATTAAAATAGATGAAAAGCCTGTCCGCTTTTTTGTGGATGTGGATGAATCCGTTCCGGCCCGTCTGACCGGTGATGCCGCACGTGTCCGGCAGATCCTGGTGAACCTTGTGGGAAATGCCGTGAAATTTACGGAAGAGGGACATATCCGCCTGACTCTTTGCTGCCGGCAGGAGGGAGAGAATGCGTTCCTGACCATGCGTGTGGAGGATACCGGCGTGGGTATCAGAAAACAGGATATGGACAAACTGTTTGTGAGTTTCAGCCAGGTGGACAGCAAATACAGTCATAATGGGGAAGGAACCGGATTGGGTCTTGTCATAACCAGTGCTCTGTGCAGAATGATGGACGGTCATATTTCTGTGGAGAGTGAATATGGAAAAGGTTCCGTATTCACAGCCTGCATTACGCAGAGGGCAGAGAAGAAGGGGACCTCCCTTCTGGAACCGGGGTTTCCCCAAAAGAGAAGTGTGCTGATACTGGAACCGGACTCCCTGATGAGGGAGTATTATGAAGAATGCCTGAAACGTATGAATATGTCTTACAGAATCTGCACAGATCATGAAACGTTTGTGCAGGAGCTGCGGGCGGGGGAATACAGATATGCCATGGCAGACAGAGAGACCATACAAAATCTGGACCGAAAGGAAGTGCCGGCCCAGGTGTCCCTGATCACTTTGCTGAAAATGAAGGAACATACTCTGATGTCAGTACAGGTACAGGATCTGACCATATTTGTGCCTCTTTTCAGTATACAGGCTGCAGCTCTGCTGAAAAAACTGGAAGCATCCGGACCCGCATCCGGAACCGCATTATCCACGGAGACGGCCCCGGACTATGCGTATACCAGGGTGCTGCTGGTGGATGACAATGATTTAAATCTGCAAATCGCAGAGGAGCTTATGAAACCTTACGGCATGCAGGTAGACTGTGTACACTCCGGTCAGGAGGCAGTGGATGCGGTCAAAAAGGAAAGGTATGATCTGGTCTTCATGGACCACATGATGCCCGGAATGGATGGTATGGAGGCGCTGAAAAAGATACGCGCGCTGCCGGACAAGAACTGCTGCAGCATTCCCGTAGTAGTGCTTACAGCAAACGCGTCCGGCAGTGCACAGGCCATGTATCTGGCAGAAGGATTCAGCGACTTTCTGGCAAAACCCATTATGCTCCAGAAGCTGAGTGAGATTTTGAAAAAATGGCTGGCACCTGTGGACGAGAAGAGAAGGAGAGAATATAGAAACCGCCGGAACCAGAAAGCAGATGGAGGACAGGATGAGAAACCGGGGAAGTGAAACGAAACGTAAACCGCGTGCTTTAAAATCATATATTCTTATGGCAGGGCTGGGATGTCTGGCAGGAATCCTGACCAGACTTACGGATTTTTTTCCGTATGACAGTTTATGGAGCCTGAGTTCCATCGCAACGTTGTTTGGCTTCTGGATGGTAACGGTTACCCTTGTGGTGCTTTTCAGCCGTTCCAATCGGAATGCCGCGGTGAATGTGATGCTGTACCTCACGGCTATGAATATCAGCTTCTATTTACTGAAATATATACTGGGTCTGTTTCTTCCCATGTTTGACAACGAGGGATTCCATTGGAATCTGCTGGCACTTTATACGGCGCTGGCGTGCCTCTGCAGTATAGGGGGATTTGTACTGTACTTCTGGAATAAAGGGGGAAGCCCCGGCAGTTTTCTGTACGGCCTGCCCATTGGAGGGCTTGGAGCTGAGACTGTGGCGGTGGGAATATATCTGTTCCATAATAAGACATTTCTTTTTCAGTTCCTTTTTGATTTGGCCGGGATGGCTGCTATCGGGTATGTATTTTGGAAAAAGGCGGAAAACAAAATTCTTTATACAGGAACTGCAGTTGTTGTGGCTGCAGCGGGTTATTTTTGTTTTTATAGGCTTTTCCTATGAGAGGAAGCTGAAAAGATGCACAGAAAACGGGAACCAGAGCGTTAAGAGCTGCTGGTTCCCGTTTTTGTCAATTCTATTCGGAAACAGGCACCGCCTCCCGGGGTGTCCAGGACCGTAAGGCGGCATTTTAACTGGCGGGCCAGTTCACTGGCAATGGACAGGCCCAGTCCGAAATGTTCCTTTTTGCTTCGGGAGGGGTCCCCCCTGTAAAAACGGCGGAATACGGCCTCCTTTTTTTCATCCGGAATGCCCGGTCCGTGGTCAGTGACGGACAGGGTGATATGCCGTCCGGACTGATGGGCAGACAGTTCTATCACGGGCTTTTCCCCGGAAGGCGGTATGCCGTAGGTTATGGCGTTCTCCAGCAGAATGGACAAGAGCTGGTACAGATACGCCGGGTCTGAGAGGACCGGCGGCAGAATATCATCCGGCATATGGAGTTTGAGGGAGATATCCTTCTGTCTGCAGACTGTCTCATAGGATTCAAACAGGCGGAGAAGCAGGGCGTCTGCCTCCACCTCCTCCAGTTTCCTGGAGAGTGTTCCCGAATCTGAGGAGGCCAGAAGCAGCAGGTCACGGATAAGCTTCCCGGAACGGCTGCATTCCCGTCGGATGATTTGGGACATGGCTGCTGCCTGTCCCGGGTCGTCCTCTATGACAGAAGCGCTGGTCTGGATGACGGTGAGCGGGGAGCGCAGTTCATGGGAGGCAGCGGAAATAAAGTCAGTCTGTCTCTGCTGATATTCCGCGATCGGCTGCATGGCATGCCCAAGGATCAGGCGGGCCGCCAGAAAAAGCGCGGCAAATCCGGCCAGATCCAGCAGCAGAAAGAAGATACCCAGGGAAAGCTTTCGCTGCCTCATCTCCGTAATATCCTGCAGAAGTATCAGGGCCTTTGAGGTACTGCCTGAGGGCATCAGGAGGGCTGCCGCCTGGTAGATATCCCCCTTTTCCCCCTCAATCTGCATGACAGAAGTCTTCCTCATGGAGGTAGTGAGGGGAGGGCGGCTGATATCCACCTGCTCATCTAAGGCTTTTTTTCTGGCCTTTTCAATCAATTCGCTGCGGCTGGATGCCGGTTCCCAGGAGCCGGGGAAAAACAGAGGAACGCGGTTCTCTTCTATATGAATGATCAGACGGTTCTCCGCCTCCATCAAGGCGAGCCAGTTATCTGAAAAATGAATATCAGCTTCCAGCTTAGTGGAAAGTTCCAGAAGATAATTCTGAAACAGATTTTCCTGCTGTGCCTGGTACAGATGGTTCTGGTACACCCAGACAATGAGGAATATGACAGTCAGGATCAGGCTGGTGGTCCCGGCAAAAAGCAGGGTCAGCCGCCTTCGGAAGGTTGTCAGCATGGCGGGCACTCCAATCGATAGCCGATTCCGTGTGCGGTGGTGACCTGGACACGGCTTTTCAGCTTTTTGAGAATTTTGCGGAGATAATAAATATAGGTATCCAGATTCCCGTCCTCCACCTCCCCGTCAGGCCCCCATACCCGGGAATACAGCATCTGTCTGGAAATGGTCTGGTCCGGATTCTGCAGAAAATACTCCATAAGCATGGATTCCCTGCGGGAAAGCTGCTGTGTCTGCGCTCCGCAGGTGAGTTTTAAGGTGGCAGTGTGGTAGGTCAGATCCCCGTATTCCATATTTTGGTGGTCCTCCATGGGTTTCGGTCGTCTGATAAGCGCCCGGATACGTGCCATGAGTTCCTCTATATCATAAGGTTTTACAATATAATCGTCAGCACCGCAGTCCAGGCCTGCGATCCGTTCCGGTACGGCATCAATGGCAGTTGCCAGAATAACAGGGGTGGTAATATCACTGCTCCTGATCAATTTTAAGAGGGAAAGCCCGTCCATGCCGGGAAGCATACGGTCTAAAATGATCAGATTGTAAACCGGCTGCAGGGCATAATACAGCGCATCGGTTCCGGTCAGGCAGATATCCGTCTGATATCCGGCCTTCTCTAAAGAAATCTTCAGCACATGGCAGAGTTCCTGGTCATCCTCTATCAATAAAATTCGCATGGGTAATCATTCCTTTCCTTTTTAAGTACGTTTCTTTTCTCTCAAATATTATACCATTCATTTCTCAAAAAAATCTTTAAAAATTCTCACAGGCTTTAAATGTCTTTTTGAGATTTATCTGATATCCTAAATGATGAAGGGGCCGGGTAATCAGACAGAATCACCGGCAGAGAGGAGTTTTTAATATGAAGTGGAGAAAAATACTGGCCGCAGGAATGGGCCTTGTGATGGCAGCAGGCCTGATGTCAGGATGCGGCGGACAGACAAAGGAAGCGGACAACAATAAAAAGGACAGCCAGGAGAAGGCCATGGGGCGCTATGTGGAGGAGGATTTAAAGCCGCCTGTACAGGATGGGGAAACGCCTGTGGGGGCATATGAAAAGGATGGAACCCTCTGGCTGTATACTTCCGGCGGAAATGCGGAAACAGGTCTGAAGTATTATTTCTATCAGTATCAGGATGGAAAATGGTCTGAAGCCCAGGAGGAAACAGGGCTGACATCTGCAGAGATGTATGTAAACCATATTGAGTATGGACAGGACGGAAACCTGTATGCAATGGGAACCCCCACGAATACATCTGAGGATGTTCCCTATGGCTGGCATGTATTAAAAAATAATTCGGATGGGGATACATGGGAAGATATTACCCCTGAAAATCTGCTGAAAACAGATGAGAGCGGGAATGCAGCCATGCTGGTAGATATAGATGCGCTGGCAGACGGAAGTCTGTGTGTGGGAAATGGCAGTTCAGGGCAGGCTGAGATTTACAAAGACGGGGAAAAAGTTTTTTCGGCTGATATGGAACCCATGATGTCAAATTATCAGAATACGATCTGTGCATCACAGAACAGACTGGCCGTGACGGCAAAGGATGGAAAGAGTGTTGATTTCTATGACACAGAGGATTATTCAGCGGTGGGAAATGTACCGCTTGAAGAGAAAGGGGAGTCTTATAATATTGCCGCCGGTTCTGACGGGACATGGTACTCACTGACCGAGAAAGGGCTTATCCGCTTTCAGGAAACAGGCGATCTGATAGAGACACTGCTTGATGGGTCTTACGGGAAAATGGGGGCATCAGAGGTTGGTGTTTCGTCATTTTTCTGTGGGGAGGAAGATGATTTTTACGCTCTGTACAACGAGTATGACAAGGGCAGACTGTATATGGCACATTACACCTACAACAAGGAAATGCCTGTTTCAGCGGAAAACACACTGACCGTTTACAGCCTGAAAGAGAACAAAACCGTAGAGCAGGCCATAAGCCTGTTCCAGACCCAGAACCCGGATATAAGAGTGGACTACAGCTACGCGGTCGGACAGTATGAAAAGCCAAATTCGGATGATATCCGCAGCCTGAACACAGAACTTTTAAACGGTGAGGGTGCTGACGTGCTGATCTTAGACAGACTTCCGGTGGACTCCTACATAGAAAAGGGAGTCCTGATGGATATAAGCGGTCTCAGGGACGAGCTGGTAAAAGACAGCGGTATGCTGGAGAATATCGGAAAGGCGCTTGACAGAGACGGGAAGGTCTACGGCATTCCGGCCCGTGTGGGACTTCCGATTATGGCCGCCAAGGATGACAGCGGCAAAGCTCTGGAGAGTCTGGAATCCCTGACTTCTTATCTGAATGAGAATCCGGATGCCCAGGTTCTAGGAGATTCGATACACACCCCTGCTGCGGAGTCACTGCTTTCTATCATGTATCAGGACCTCGTAAAAGAAGATGGGGGCATTGATGAGGAGAAAATGACACAGTTTTTAGATGACTGCTTAAAGATTTTTGAAAATATGGATACGAAAATGCTGGAGGAAGCTTACGGATATGATCCGGAGGAGAACGAAGACAAGAATGTGTATTTTTCAGCGGGTTATTTCAGCGCATTAAAGGATGGAAGGGTATCATTATATGAATTACAGGGTTACAGCAGTATGATGTATCCTGCCTACAGCATCAAGAAAGCAGGGATTGAACCACAGACTATCAATAACTGTTATGTGCCGTACACCATTGCGGGAATCAACGCATCGTCCAAGCAGCAGGAGGCAGCAGAGTTATTTATAAAAGCGCTTCTGGCGGATGATGTGCAGGGCAGCGAGACAATGGACGGCTATCCCGTTACAGAGAGCGCATTTAAGAATATGCTGGCATACGCAGATACAGAAGCTGCGCAGCAGGACGTTGTAAGCAGTTCCTTCAAAGATCCCAAGACAGGGGAGGAAGTCATGGAGGAATACGGGAATGCCGATAGCCAGACCCTTCAAATCTATCTGGATTTGATCCGTACACTGGATAATCCTTTCATTCCAAACCGGACACTGTATGACACAGTTATGGAAGAAGTGGAGAAATGTTATGAAGGTACAGAGACATCCGCAGAAGCGGCAAAGGCAATTGTCCAGAAAATGGACACCTACCTGTCAGAATAAAACAGCATACGCATTTCTGGCACCCAGTCTGCTGGGCCTGCTGGTCTTTGTCCTTCTGCCTTTCGGAGATGTGATACGCCGTTCCTTTTTTCAGGCAGTGGGCGGGCTTTTTGTGGGGATGGATAATTACAGACAGGTGCTGGAAAACGGTGCTTTCAGGCAGGCACTGGGCAATACGGTGCGGTTTCTGTGCATCTGTCTGCCTCTGCTTCTGGCATTGTCATTTGTGGCGGCGGTTTTCTTAAACAGCATCACCGGATTTGCCAGGGTACTGCGGGCAGGATTTCTCCTGCCCATGGCAATCCCGGTGGCTTCCGTGGTGGTTTTCTGGAAGCTTTTATTTGACCAGAACGGCGCTGTGAATCAGATGCTGGGAGTGCTGCATCTGACCGGGCAGGACTGGATGAATACAGGATATGCTTTCTGGATCCTGGTGGGGTCTTATCTGTGGAAGAATATGGGGTATGATATTGTGCTGTGGATCGCCGCGCTCTCAGCTATTCCGGAGGAGCAGTATGAGGCGGCCAGAGTCAGCGGTGCCGGGGCATTTCAGTGCTTTCGGTATATTACGCTGCCCCAGATGAAGGGCAGTATTTTCCTCATAGGGGTCCTGTCCTTTGTAAATGCCTTCAGGGTGTTTCGGGAGGCGTATCTGATCGCGGGGGACTATCCCCATGAGAGCATTTATATGCTGCAGCACCTGTTCAATAACTGGTTTACCAAGCTGGATATACAGAAAATGAGCGCTGCGGCAGTTTTAATGGCAATTGCGGTGAGTGTGATACTGGTATTGGTGGAATGGTGGAACGAAAGGCAGGAGAGCAGTGAATAAAAAAAAGACAGTGCGCACGGCAGTGCTGGCCATGTTCTGCCTTCTGTTCTGGGTGCCGGTGCTGGTCATGTTTCCAAATTCATTTATGGGACCGGAGGAACTGAAGGCAGCCTACGGCGGGGTGCTGGGCGGAGGCGGGCAGGCGGTTCAGATGGAACTGCTGCCTGTCTATCCCACGTTAAGACCCTATGTGGAATTGCTGCTGGATTCCCCGGATTTCTTCGTGATGTTCTGGAATTCGGTCAAACAGGTGGTACCTATTCTGCTGGGGCAGGTGCTGGTCGGTATGCCGGCGGCGTGGGCATTTGGCAGATACCGTTTTACAGGGCGGAGAATTTTATTTTTATTATATATGATCTTAATGATCATGCCCTTCCAGGTTACCATGGTATCCAGTTATCTGGTGCTTTCCAATTTATCACTCATGGATACCCACCTGGCGATCATTCTGCCCGGGGTTTTCTCGGCGTTTCCGGTGTTCATCATGCAGAAGTTTTTTCATTCCATACCGGATGCCCTTGTGGAGGCAGCCATGGTGGACGGAGCCGGGCAGCTTAAGATTTTTCTTCATGTGGGAGTGCCGCTTGGGATGCCGGGAATCATGGCATCAGTGCTGCTGAATTTTCTGGAATACTGGAATGCCATTGAGGCACCTATGACATTTCTGAAGACAAAGGCAAAACTGCCGCTCTCCCTCTATCTTCCGCAGATCACAACGGATCAGGTGGGAAGTTCCTTCGCGGCATCTATTGTGATGATGCTGCCGGCAGTGTTGATCTTTTTATGGGGGCAGGAGTATTTGGAGCAGGGAATCGTGGCATCGGGGTTAAAGGAGTAGTTATGAGAAAAAAAGCGGGAAAAGCAGTG
Organism: Blautia caccae; assembly: GCF_040095955.1. NCBI lineage: Bacteria > Bacillati > Bacillota > Clostridia > Lachnospirales > Lachnospiraceae > Blautia > Blautia caccae. The sequence goes on from NZ_JBBMFP010000014.1 coordinate 93,274, forward strand.
ATATATTTTTTAGTGCTGATGCTGTGCTGCACTGTGGTGGCAAGGGCAGCCTCCTCCATAACCGTTGCTAAGGTAAAGACAGCCAAGGTGGGGAAAGGGGTGCTGACCCAGACGGTGACGGGCAGCGGAACGATCACAGCAAAGGAAGAGTACAGCCAGTCTCTGCCTGAGGGACAGAAGATAAAAGAGATTCTTGTGAAACCACAGACAGCAGTGGAGGAGGGGCAGGCACTGGTACAGTTGGATATGGATTACCTGGCAGAGAAGATAGAGACAAAGAACAGGGAGATCGAAAAGCTGAATCTGCAGCTTGAACAGCAGAAGCTGGCAGGACAGGAGGATGCCCGTACACCGGAGACTGCCCAGGCACAGATTTCCCTCAATAATGCGGAGGAACTGCTGGCCCAGGCACAGGCGGACTACGATCAGGCAGCCGCGGAGTATGAGGAGCTGGCAAATAACCCTCCGCCTGCCCAAACCGGCAATATACCGGACACTCCTCCGGCTGCAGACAGCGGTACAGAGGGAGATGACAGCCGGAATGACGCCCAGGGAGAATATCCCGATACGGGAACCGGAGCGCCTCAGAATGAGGACACTTCTGTGTCGGAATACGCACAGTGGGAACAGAAAGTGCAGGCAGCAGAGGAAAAAATGCAGGGTGCGGCAGACGCCCTGAACAATCAGGTCATCTCCTATAACCAGGCGGTTGAGCAGTATGATCTGGCCAGCCAAAATGAAGCCAACGCGCAGCAGAATGAAGAAAAGAAGAAAAAGTCAAACAGCCTCAGTGTGGAAGAAATCCAGGTGGATATCCAGGGCGCAGAAGCGGAACTTAAAAAGCTGACAGATATCCAGAGTGCAGATGGGGTTGTAAGTGCCGGCGCCTCCGGTATCTTTCAGTCAGCAGGTGTGACACAAGGCGCTGTGACCGCCGGTACGGAACAGATCATAATTGCGTCTGAAACCATGGAGGCAAAAGGTCAGATAGCACCTGAAGATGCAGGTAAGATACAGGAAGGTGATAAGATCAGCGTCAAGCTTTCGGGGAGTACGGAGGCTGTGACAGTGAGGGCGGAGCGTTTTGAACAGGCATCCTCTCAGAATACAGCATCCCCGGCAGGAGAGAACCAGACAGAATCCGGCGGAATGGTCTGGTGCGGACAGATAGAAGGAAAACAGCTGAAGCTTGGCACAGCCTTCACGTATGAGGCATCCAGGGAATCCGGTTCCTATGAACAGGTGATTCCCCTTGGCAGTCTGCATGAAGCACAGGGACAGGCATTTGTGCTGACAGCAGAGGTAAGAGACGGCATCCTGGGCAAGGTTTACACCGCAGTGTCCGTTCCGGTAACTGTTTTGGACAAAGACGATAAAAATGCGGCAGTGAAGTCAGCAATAGGCAGAAACAGCCTTATCATAACAGAATCCAGTAAATATGTGGAGGAGGGGAATCAGGTACGGTTAGAGTGAGAAGAAAAGATATAAGTTTTCTGCTGGCGGTTGTCATCCTGGTATGCTTCGCGGGTATGGGCCTCTCCTGCAGCAGCGGCCTTAAAAAACATGCCGCCGGGGAGCTTGGCCTTGTGTACCGCAATGCGCCCATAACCAGAGAGCAGATGGAAATTTGGTGGAAGAACGCCGGAGAAAATGAGAAGAGATATATAAAAGATATAACGCTGTGGAAGGACCCGGAGGAAGTGAGTGCGGCAAACGCGTCTTTGGGACAGAGGACAGAAGCGCAGCTTATCAGAGCAGCAGGAAATATGAATTTGATCATGCCCGGAAAACTCTGTGCAGGAAGCCTGGTATCCTCCGGTGACCGGGCCGGATGTGTGATCAGCAGAGGACTTGCCGGGAAGCTTAACCTGGATGGAACCGGGGGAGTGTTACAGGTACTGGGAAGAGAATACCAGATCAGGGGAATTCTGGATGCGACAGATGCTGTATGTATCATTCAGGGAGACACCGGAACACAGTACAGCAGGGTGCAGGTGAAATATGAAAATATGCCTGCGTCCGGTGCGCTGCAGACGCTTTTGGGGCTTCTTCCGGGGGAACCGGAAGTGAAGTCAGAGGGTGATCTGTTCTGTGGTCTGGGGGGCCTGTTCCTCATGGCTCCCCTGTGGGTCTTATTTGTACTGGCCGCAGCCAGGCTTCGGCGGACATATCGCAGTGCAGAGTGGAAGAGCTGGGTAAAGGAAATCTGCAGTATCTGTTTTCCTGTGGCAGTGATTGCCGGAATCAGCATTCTGGTGTTTTTCAGTTTCCGCTTTTCCGATGATTATATACCCGGAGCCTGGTCAGACTTTTCTTTCTTTGCCAATCTGGCGGCAGAGAAGGCCGGGGATATCAGTAAGCTTATGACCCGGGCCCTTGACTGCCGCGACAGGGAGATGCTGCTTCAGACAGCAGGCTGCATGCTTTCCGGCAGCGCCTGTTCTGTGATTATTCTGAAGTTTCCTCGTCCACCCTTCGGTTTTTATAATAATAGATCAAATCGTCATCCGTAATTTCCCGCAGAACTCTGCATGGGTTTCCCACAGCAATGCAGTCTGCGGGAATATCTTTTGTCACAATGCTTCCGGCTCCGATGACCGAGTTATTGCCAATGGTCACTCCCGGCATGATAACAGCACCGCTTCCGATCCATACATTGTCCCCGATGGTGACAGGGAAGGAGTACATTTCTCCGTGGGTGCGCAGTTTATGGTGTACGGGATGTCCGGTTGCGCTGATGGTGACATTGGGGGCAAAGAGCACACCGCTGCCTATTTTTATGGTATAGTCATCCACAAGAGTCAGATTCGAGTTGATATATGTGTTGTCCCCGATGGAAACTGTCTTGCCGAATGCCAGGGTAAGAGGCGGCTCGACCCATACGTCTTTTCCCAGAGAGCCGAAGATCTGCTGCAGCAGTTCCATTCTCTTTTCTTTCTCCTCAGGTCTTGTGTGGTTGAAATCATAAACCAGTCCCCTGGCTCTCGCCTGGGCTTCCATGGCCTCCGGTGTGTCTGTCCAGAGCAGTCCTTTTGCTTTTCTTTCTTCCATTGTCATGGTGTATATCCTCCTTAAAATTAAATAGTAATATTTTTCAGCCATTTTCTGCCCTTATAATGTTTCAGGACAAACGGCGTCTTAACCAGTTCGTGCAGATTCATAATTATGTAAACTGTGACCGGCGGCAGTTTCCAGACAAATCCCAGAAAAAGTCCGATCAGTACAGAATAACCCCACATGACGAGAAAATCACAGTACAGCCCGAATTTCGTATCCCCTCCGGCACAGAAAATGCCGCAGATGGCGGTATTGGTGAAGGAGGCCAGCACTGCGTTTAATGCCTGCAGCAGATACATACTGTTCAAATAGATGAGGGCCTGAGGTGACAGGCGGACCATATCTGTGACCAGTGGTTTTAAGAGCAGCATGAGCAGAGCGCCGGCAGCACCGCTCAGCAGGGCAGCCTTCATAAGCTTTGACGCATCGGCTCCTGCCTTTTGGTAATTGCTTTTTCCCAGTTCTTTTCCGAGCAGAACCGCACCGCCCTCGGCAAACCCGAAACATACCACGGTAGCCAGTCCCTGTACCACGGAGGCCACGGAGTTGGCGGCCACAATGTCAGAGCCGAGATGTCCCATGATAGCGGAGAGAACAGCAGTGGCGCCGCCCCATACAAAGCCCTCGGCTGTGACGGGAAGGGAATATTTCAAAAAGTTTTTAGTCAGAACAGCGCCTGCGTCATGAAAATCCACACGGGAAAGGCGGATCTTCTTTACCAGGCCCGCATCCACTGCGCACAGACCAAGCTCCGCCGCTCTGGAAATGACTGTGGCTATGGCAACTCCGGTCACCCCAAGTCTGGGGAATCCCAGGAGGCCGAAGATAAAGACGGCATTTAATAATACATTGGCAGCCAGTGTGAAAGAACCGATGACAGCGCTTCTACCCACCTGCTGGATGGATTTCAGGACGCAGAGATAGATCTGTGACATTCCCATGAAGAGATAGGAGAAAGCGATAATGCGCAGATACTCTGCCCCTGTCCGGATCAGCTCCGGCTCTGATGTGAAGATATGCATAAGCTGCCTTGGCATACAGAAGGCCAGCAGAAAGAAGAGCAGAGAAACGCCCATGGAAAAGCGGAGTACAACCAGGGTAAGGCGCCGTATGGAAGCTGTGTCATGCCTGCCCCAGTATTGGGCTGACATGGCCGTTGTGCCTGTCCGAAGCCCCACGTAAACCAGATTCAGTACAAATTGTACCTGGTTGGCCAGTGAAACCGCAGAGAGCGCAGTTTGATTGACATAACTAAGCATCAACACATCAGCCGAGCCTACGGCCGTGGTGAGCAGACTCTGCAGAACAATGGGAAACGTGATAAACAACAGGGATTTTATGAAATCATCTTTTATTTTCAATGTTTGCTCCTTGTGTAAAAAAATATTTATAGATATAATTATATTAACTTTGCATATGAAAAACTTTAAAAATATCGGTTATTTATTGCAAAATATTGATGAAAAGAGGAAAAATCATGTTGGATAAAATCGTACCTGTGGACAAGGATTTGTGTTCTACGCTTCTGCTTGGCACATACTCCTTTCCGGCTGAAATTTTCTATGACAATCTGGATGAGTATGCCAATAATTTTGTGAACTGGCACCAGCAGAAGCAGGTGGAGATATCACTGATCCTGGAAGGGGAGGCAGAGGTACAGGTTCTGGAGAAAAAGACAAGACTTAGGGCGGGGGAGGCCTTTTTGATATTTCCGGATGCGCTCCACACGCTGAAAAAGGGAAGCGGGCAGACGGTCAGATACCGCACCATTATATTTGATCCGGTTCTGCTGTATGGGTATAAAGGGAGCTTTTATTATGAAAAGTATTACCGGACATTTGCGAAAGCCCGGCCCTTCTATCATTTTGCCGATACGGGAGAATGCTGGGAAAAAGAGGCAGTGGAGAATCTGTCCTGGATCTTTGCCCATTTCGGAGAGGCCTCCCCGCACAGGGAGCTGCTGGTCTGTGAGCATCTGCAGCGTCTGTGGCTGCTGCTGTGTGAAAATCTGTTTGATGCCGGGGGGAAGATTGATTACAGCGCGCAGGAACAGCAGCGCACAGCCGTACTGCTCAATTTCCTGCATGAACATTACAGGGAGAAATTCACCCTGGAGCAGCTTGCGGCCTCTGCCCATATCAGCAAAGGGGAGTGCTGCCGTTTTTTTAAGAAGATGGTGCACATGACTCCCTGGGAGTATCTGCTGGAATACCGGCTTTCCCGGAGTATGGAACTTCTGGAAAAGAAGGATTTGAATATATCGGAGATCGCGGAGATGACAGGGTTCTGTACAGTCAGCTACTATATTACGGCTTTTAAGCGAAAGACCGGGGATACGCCTCTTGAATACAGGAAAAAAAGAAGCATATCTGCACTATCGCAAAACGTGCTGCCGGGTACGGAGCGAACAGTGACGCTGACAAAATAGTTTTGTGTAAAAATGAAGCAGTGGGGCTTTACAAGAGGGGCGGATAGTGATACTATATAGATGAACGATATATAGATTATCTATATAGTGACGGACAGCGACAGATCTTCATTTCTGCCTCTGCAGTCAGGGTTGAAGAAAGGGGATGAATGCTTATGAAAACCAGGACGGGAAAAATCATATTGAGTGCAGCCGCTCTCATCTTCAGTATTTTGGCGGCGTGTATCGGAATGGGACTTCTGGCAGACTCGGGCCTGACATTTGTGATGCGGCTGCTGTGCGGCCTTTGTTTTATGTGGGTGCCCATATTCGTGGCAGCTATGATCGCCACTCTGTTCAGAAAGTGAGTATTGCGGCGCTGCAGACGGCATCATCTGCTGAGAGGAGGAACAGTAATGGAAGCAAATAAACTGGATAAAAGCCTGCTGTCAGGCAGTACAACGCTTTTGCTGCTTCAGCTTTTGTCGGAGCGGGAAATGTATGGATATGAGATGATCGAAACGCTGAGGGACAGGTCGCAGAATGTATTTGAACTGAAAGCAGGCACCCTTTACCCGCTTCTTCACGGACTGGAGGAGAAGGGATTTCTGGAGGCGTACGAGAGGGAAGCAGGCGGAAAGACAAGAAAATACTACAGGATCACAAAAAAAGGGCACAGACATCTGGACGGAAAAAAGGAAGAATGGGAGACATACGAAACGGCAGTCAGACGTGTACTGGGAGGGCCGGCCTATGAAGGTTCATGAGTATCTGAAGACTGTGGAAGAACAGATCCGCTGCAAGAGTATATGGGAAGATATCAGAACGGAGCTGCTGGGACATATTGAGGAGGATACGGAATATTTCCGGAGAAAGGGAATGAGCCGGGAGGAGGCTGTGGAAAGGGCCGTGGAGGAGATGGGCGACCCGGTGGAGACGGGGATTGAGCTTGACAAGGTGCACAGAACACGGCTGGATGTAAAGCTTCTGCTGTTTTTTATAGGGATTGACCTGCTGACTGTAGTGCTTGCGATTGCGTATTTTAAGGGTGAAATGCCGGACGACGTTTCTAAGTATATGCTATGGCGCGGTACCGGGCTGTTTTTTCTGCTCATGTTCTCTTTTGGTGGTTACAGGAAGGAATATTTCTCCAAGCCCTATCAGCTCTGGCTTCTCTTTTTTATAATCAGTGCCGTATTTATGATGATAAGTGTCTTCGGCGGTGCGGCTGTTGAGGATTCAGGCTTTCATCTGACCGACACGGCATATCAGACCATGCTGTTCAGTAACGTGGCCGGATTTGGCGGGCTGGCATTTTATTACCGGAAGGGTGGATATGGTGAAGTGCGCCGGCTGCTGGCAATTGCCGGTGTGGTGTGTCTGCTCAGTATGATTTCCCGGCAATACTTTTTTACGTTCATGGTCGTACTGGCGCATGTAATCATCTTAACGATTGCTGTACGCAGGGGATGGTTCCGGATAAAAAGGCGTGAGTTCCTTATAAAATTATGGAGTCTTCCCGGGCTGCTGGCGCTTTTGGGGGGTCCCATGGTATACAGGGCCATCCGGAACCACAGGATCGCACAGAGTATCCGAAAATACCTGGATATGGATGATACCCCGGGAATGCTTCTGCGGTTATTCGGCAGTGCGGGAATATTGGGGATATTTGTTATGATCCTGCTGATCATCGGTGTTTTTCTGTGGATGCTGTATGATATCAGGAAGCTGACGAACCAGTATTGCAATATCATATGCACCGGTGTGCTGACCGCTTTTAGTATGATGGTATTATATTCTCTTCTGGCGATGATGGGATTTGGGGATATCAGCCAGGTGTTTTTTCCGTTTTTTTCTGTCAACAGGTTCAGCAATGGGGGTGCCCTCTATCTTTATTATATTCTTCTGGGGACGTTTCTTCATATGCACAGGCACGATAAGGTACTGCCTAAGGCGGAGCTGCCCACAAAGAGAGCAGCTTGACTGCGCAGTATACGGCAACAGCCCGGGATGTTCGGAAAGAGACATGCCGGGCTGTTTCATTTTGACGGGGGATTTGTTATACTGTGATTTACAGCAGATACTTAGCAGGAGGTATGAATGGACAGAAAAAATATCTATAAAGTATTTTATGGTTTTGCCGTGCTGCTGGCAGTGGGGTTCTGTGTGGGAAGCAGTGTGGATTTTTATCAATATGATGAGATGAGTAATTCCGCTCCGTTTCGTCTGTTCGTGGCTGTAAGGGGGATTGAGTTCCTTTTGCCTGGGCTTATTTTATTCCTGGCGGGCAGGGCAGTTAAGCGGAAATATAATAAGTAAGAGCGGGCAGCAATTTCAGAAATTTGAGCGTGTCAAAATATAATGATTGACATGAGATAGTATTAGTATATAATAGTATTTAGTAATACTAAGTGTTATAAAAAGGAGGACAGGTATGGATAATAAGTTTGCGCAGCAGCTTAAAAAAGGTGTCCTGGATATGGTGGTCCTCAGATTGGTGCAAGAGAAGAGCACTTACGGATATGAAATTCTTCAGAACCTGGAACAGAGAGGAGAAGGATTTTTTGATTTGAAGGAGGGTACCCTGTATCCTGTTCTCTACCGTCTGGAAGACAGCGGACTCATAGAATCTTTCTGGCAGAACGGAGAGGGGAGAGCGGCGCCGAAGAAATATTATACCATAACAGAAAAGGGCCGCGAGACATACGGGGAGTACAGAAATTTGTGGACCCATTTCCAGAGCTGTATCTCAAAATTATGCGGGGAGGGAGACGAATGACAGAGGACCAGAAAAAAATCAAAAAGTATGTAAACGCAGTGGAGCGAAAACTGAAGGTTCCTTTGAAAATGAAAGTCAGGATCAATGCGGATCTGGGCACGGATATCCATGCCAGAATGGAAGCCGGTTGGACCGTGGATAAGATACTGGAAGATCTGGGAAGCCCGAAAGAGGTGGCGGATCGGTTTAACGCGGAGCTGGGAGCGGAGAGAAAACCCGGCGGTTTCAGATATATATTTTTAGTGCTCGGTGCAGCGGCGGCTGTTTATGCAGTATATATCCTTGCTATGAACCTTTATATGAAGAGTATGGTTCAAAGGCAGTTCAGGGAGTCTGTCAGTCTGATTGGCGGTGCGGATGGCCCCACTTCCATATTTGTCAGCTATACGGTAGGCATGATTGGAAATTGGATGATGTCAGGCGGTTTTGTTCTGGCATGTCTGGATATGTATCGTTTTCTGGGAAGCAGGAAGACAAACCGCCTGCTCTTATCCATAATCTCCGCAGGACTTGCTGCTGTCGGGACTGTCTCCTGGATTTATAACAACGGAGAGATTTTCAAATACTGGGAATTTACCTGGGAGTTTCATTTCCCTGCCCTTATCATGCTGGCTGAGATTGTATTGCCATTTGTATTGCTTGCGCTTCGTTACAGGAGAAGGAGTCGGGAAAAAGAGGAACAGAGGAGGATGCTGTGAGACTGCACAGCATCTCCCTTTTGGCATTGGTTTATTTCCTGCAGTGATCAGTTCAAACACGCTCTGGCGGGCGGCGAGACCTAAAAGTTAATTCTTTTACCACATCTGAAAATATGATACAAAAATCCCACCATCCATTTATATAAGAAGAAATAATCACGTTTACTATGCACATTCACGATATTCCCCTCCCCCTCTTGCTCCTTTGTGTTTTAGCGTGTATAATCTGCAGTATAGAAAAATAACTAATTGGTATACATACTGAAAGGGGGATACAATGCACCGAGACAGGTTTTATCTTTCAGACCGAATCCGGATGTATATAGAGAACAGCCATCTGGAAGGAGGCGGGCGTCTGCCGTCCAATGAGGAACTGGCAGAGCGGTTCAAAGTACAGAAGGGGACTGTGCGGGCAGCGCTTGAACGGCTGAAGGAGGAAGGAATCGTATACAGTGTAAAAGGGGTGGGAACCTTTGCCGCGGAAAAGAAAATACTCAGGCACATGGAGCGTTTTGAATCTTTTTCCCAAATGGCACAGGAAAACGGAAGTACCGTGACCACAAAGCTTCTGTCCTGCAGGGTGATTCCGGCAGGGAACGCGCTGACGGAGGAATTTGGGCTGACGCCCCGGTCAGATATCACAGAGACCGTCCGCCTGCGCAGCGTGGACCGGGAGGCGGCAGCCCTTGAAATCTCCTATATTCCCGTCTGCATTGCCCCGGATCTGCAGACAAAACCATTGACCGGTTCCCTGTACCGCCTTCTGGAAGAGGAGTACGGAATACACTTGATCCGGGGAAAGCAGACTATGAGCGTCAGGGCAGCCGATGCAAGGGAGGCGGGGATTTTAAACTGCAGCCGGGGAGATGCCCTGGCAGTGATGGAAATGCGGGCATTTGATGAAAACGGAGTTAAGGTGGAATATGCCTGCTCTCTCACAAGAGGTGACAGATGCAGATTTACCAGTATTTTAAGGATGGAGGAAGATTATGAGGCTGGCAGCGATTGGTGACAACTGCGTGGATTTCTATGAGCGGCAGGGATGGGCCTATCCCGGCGGAAACGCGGTGAATGTGGCTGTCTACGGACGGCAGCTTGGCATGGACACCGCGTACCTGGGCTGGATCGGCACAGATACCTTTGGTGACATGATGCAGGAAAAGTTAAAGGAGCAGGGGGTGGAGACTGTCCGTATGCAGAGAAAAGAGGGGAAGACAGCAGTCACATACATAGAACTTGTGGATGGAGACAGAAAATTCGGGGGGGACTTTCTGAATGTTCTGGAGGGATTTGTGCTGTCTGACGAGGATCTGCAGTATCTGGCGGGCTTTGACTGTGTACATATGGCAGTCTGGGGACAGTGTGATGCCTGTCTGGGCAGACTGCCGTCCAAAGTAAAAACATCTTATGATTTCTCAAACAAATATGACGCCCCTAAGATAGATTCTCTGGCTCCATATATAGATTATGCCTTCTTCTCCTGCCGGGAAGACAACACATTTACCAGAAACCTTTTAAAACGCGTAAAAGAACAGGGGGCAGGCTGCGTAATAGCAACACTGGGAGAGAACGGCAGTGTTGCCTACGACGGAAAAGAATTTACAGCCATTGGCATTACGGGCGCGCAGGCGGTGGACACCCTGGGGGCGGGAGATTCCTACATTGCAGGATTTTTAAGCAGAGCATTAGAAGGTGAGCCGCTGAAACGCTGTATGCAGGCCGGGGCAGACAAAGCAGCCCTCACGATCGGCCACTTTGGAGCCTGGTGATATGGCGGGGGGTGACCGTTTCGTATACGCCGGCATAGCCGGGGCTATCCGAAAGAAAATAGAAGACGGGGAATACCCGCTGGGCAGCAGACTCCCTTCAGAGCGGGAATTAGCGGAAGAATTTTATGTAAACCGAATGACCATACGCCGCGCGCTTGCCGTTCTGGAAAGTGAGGGCATGATAAAGCGGAGACAAGGTTCCGGAACTTATGCCTCCTCAGTCCCCAGAAAAGGGGATGTGTGCCGCCTCTGCGGATTTACCCAGACAATGAGAGAACAGGGCAGAAAGGCCGGCAGCAGGATTCTTTCATGGAGAATGCTGTCCTGTGCGCCTCTGTATTCCCATATGGAGATGCCTGCACAGGGCGGGGGAATCCATGAGATCGTGAGGCTCCGTCTGGGGGACGGCCTTCCCGTCTCTGTGGAATACACCTATGTTCCGGAAGAGATACTGGGGGAGGTCCGTTCCTGCAGTCCGGAGGCGTCTTCTCTGTATGAGATCATGGAACAGAGAGGCGTCCGTCTCCACGAATCCAGACAGGAAGTGACGATTGTCAAAGCAGGGAAGAAAGAGGCAAAATGGCTTGAAATACCGGAGGGCAGCAGTGTTTTTCTCTTTACGTTCCAAACATACGACAGGCAGGGAAAGGTGGTGGAATACTGCAGGGCCTATATGCGGACGGACAAAGTGAAACTGGAAATAGAACTGACACAGTGACTGAAGAAAGGAAAAGAGATATGTTGAATCTAAACAAAGAAGAGGTACATTTTTTAGTAACAGCAGACATGAAAAAAGAGGTGGCGGATTTTCTGGAGACAGCGGACGCTAAAATAGCCCCCATTCTGGCTTATATCAAAGAGAATCAGGTGGAGCGTATCTGTTTTGTCGGCTGCGGAAGTTCCAGCGCTGCCGGCAGTACAGCAAAATACCTGGCGGACAAATACACGACACTGGCAGTAAATGCCTACACCGGGTGGGAATTCATAGATTCCATGCCGGTCTATGGTGACAGAAAAATGCTGGCGGTATTCATATCCCAGTCAGGCACCACGGAAGAAATCGTAAAAGGACTCAGAAAAGCCGGAAAGCAGGGCATCATGACAGTGGGTGTCTGTAATCAGAGGGAGGAGAATCCTCTGGGTCAGGAGGCAGGCTTTGTGGTGGATTATCACGCAGAGGCCATGTGGGAATGCCAGCTTGCGGCACTTTACACCCTGATCGCCCGGACTGCCATAGACCGCGGCGAGAGCACAGAGGTTATGGAAAAAATACTGTCCGATATGAAGCGCCTGCCCGAGGTGCTTGGATACCACATTGAAAACTTTGAAAAGAAGGCCCTGGAAATGACAAAACCCCTGCGCAGTCTGAAGGGATTTTACACAGTATCAGCCAGCTCCATGGTCCCTCTTGCCTATAAGGAGGGCGTTATCACCGGCATGGAATTTCTCTGGTCTCACGGGGCGGTGATCCAGGCCGGTGAATTCCGTCACGGTCCCCTGGAGATCGTGGAATCAGGCGTTCCGTTTTTATTTTTGGTTCCCACAGATTCTGCCAGGGAGATCACACAGAGGGCACTGCAGTTTGTGGAGCGGTGGAAAGGAACCGCCATTGTGCTTGACTATGCGGATTTCGCTATGGGGCTTCACCCGGACCTGGCACCCTTTGTCATGTTCGTGCCGCTGGAGTGGTTCTGTTACTATTTCTCCGTGGTGAGGGATCACAATCCAGATGACCGCAGATATTACGGTGTGGTGGAATACTGATATAGTAAATAAATTTACTAACTGCATAAGAAAAGGGCTGTTTACCATGGAAAACAGCCCTTTTCTTTTATGTATATTTACTAAATATATGGGGTAGGAATTTATATAAAAGTCATAAAAATATCAGATATGCACAACAAATGCGGGAAAATACGAAATATATTGTTGACAAACCCCATTAATTCAAGTATTGTGAGGATGTAAGGAAGATACATATATTTACTAAACAAATAATATATTAACTAAACAATACAGGCGTTAAGTAAATAAGAGGTGGGGATATGGCTACAATACGGGATGTTGCACAGAGGGCCGGAGTATCAGCCGCATCCGTATCCAGGGTTTTGAAAAATGACACTACTTTCTCGGTCTCACAGAAGACTAAGGAAAGAATCCTGGAGGCGGCAGGCGAGCTGGGATACAATCGGTGTTTTGAATATTCCGCCATCCAGGGCACGAGAGGCACCATAGGCGTCATGCTCCTGTACGGCGAGACAGAGGAAGTGGAGGATAGGTTTTACCAGGTCATCCGCATGAACATTAAAATGGAGCTGGAGAAAAACGGTTTCAAGGTAAAAGAGGTGTTTGAGCCCATGCTGGATGCCAATGCATCCAGGATTTCAGGGTACCAGGGGCTTGTCTTTGTGGGTTACTCAACGCTCTGGTATCAGAAAAAGATATTCCGCCGGGCTGTGCTGGACTCCGGGCTGCCGGTGGTATGCGCTGACTTTCAGCTCAAAGACGAGAAGCTGGAGGCCGACTGTGTGGTAAATGATTTTAAACAGGCTGTGAAAAAAGCGCTGGACTTTTTTCTGAAAAAGGGATTTGACACCATTGGATATATGGGTACTTATGGGCTTGAAGTCAATGGAAAGCTCCACAGGGATGAACGGTTCCTGTATTTCCGCCAGATCATGAAAAGCCTGGAAAAATACGATGAAAAATATATTTACCTGGCCCAGTCCAATCATACCCAGTTCGGTTACCGTCTGGGAAAAGAGATCATCCGGAAGGGAAGGCTCCCCAGAGCTGTGTTTGTGGAGAACGACACCATGGCGATTGGCTTTTTAAAGGCTCTGGAGGAAGAAAAAATAGCAGTTCCGGGTGACGTGGCGATCATCGGCTGTAATGATGACCAGGCAGCGTCCTTTGTGACACCGGCTCTCTCCACAGTGAAGCTGCACAATGACCTGATTGGTATGATGGCAGCCAAAACACTGATGGAATGCCTCTGGACCGACAGGGAGCGGGGCTTGAAAATAGTGGTCCCGAATCAGTTGATACTCAGGGAAAGCTGTCCTGAATAAAAGAAGGGGGAAGAAATGGAATACTTATACAGACACAGGGATTGGAGCAATGTAGAGGTTCTTGGCAGGAACCGCCTTCCGGTCAGACCGTTTTACTGCGGTTATCCGGACAGGGAATCAGCCGTGAAAGGAAAGAGAGAGGAGAGCGGAAATTTCCGTCTGCTGAACGGACAGTGGAAATTCGCATATTATGAGTCTCCTTTCTATGTACCTGAAGAATGTGTGGAGGAAACTTATGATGACCGGGAATTTGCATTTATGCCGGTTCCGGGACACTGGCAGTTAAATGGCTGTGATTTTCCCCATTACAATGACGCCATAGCACTTTTTCCCATCCTGGATGACCCGGGGATACAGGCGGACAATCCCACAGGCGTCTACCGCCATACCTTTTGTGAAGAGAAGCAGAAGGACAGGGAATATATCCTGCGGTTTGACGGTGTGGAGAGCGCTTACCATGTATGGCTCAACGGCATTTTTATAGGATACAGTCAGGGCTCCCGCAATACGGCGGAGTTTGATGTGACGGAGGCCTTAAAGGACGGGGACAATGTTCTGGCAGTAAAGGTTTACAAATTCTGTGACGGCAGCTATCTGGAAAACCAGGATATGTGGTGGTTTGCCGGAATCATCAGGGATGTATCTTTGATCAGCAGGCCGAAAATACACATGCTGGACTGCCGTATCACATCAGAGCTGCTGACGGAACAGCAGGACACCTGCAGTGTGCCGGGAAAGAGAGGGAAGTTCCGGCTGGAGGCTGTCTTTGAGAACCATACGGAAGATGAGACAGAGCTTTCCGTAGAGACAGAGCTGCTTGACGGGGAACAGGTTATTTTTAAAGACACCCGCCGGATACGCGGCAGCAGAGGAGAAACAGACTATCTTGCAGAGGCAGGACCTGACAACATACGGCCCTGGTCAGCGGAACAGCCGAATCTGTACCGGCTGGTCATCACGCTTAAGAGAGAAGATGAGGTGGTGGAATCCTACGGCGAATGGGTGGGATTCAGAACGATTTGTCTGAGGGACGGCCTGTTTTGGGTAAACGGCAGAGCAATCAAATTAAAAGGCATAAACCGGCATGACTGGAATGAAAAGACAGGCAGATGCATTACAAAGGAAGATATGCTGGCAGACCTGTATCTGATGAAACAGTATAACATCAATGCCGTACGCACGGCTCATTATCCGCCGCACCCGGACTTCCTGGATCTGTGTGACCGTCTCGGCTTTTATGTCATGGAGGAGGCTGACCTGGAATGCAACCAGATGGCTTACACCAAAAACATGAACCGGATCAGTGATGATACCCTGTGGGAGAAGAGCTATGTGGACCGGGCTGAGCGCATGGTGAGAAGAGACAAGAACCATCCCAGTATCCTGTTCTGGTCACTGGGAAATGAATCGGGATTCGGAAGCAGCTTTGTTGCCAGCGGAAGGTTTATAAAAGCGTATGACCCCACCAGACTGGTGCACTATGAGGAGGACAGGGATGCCTCCATTGCAGATGTTTACAGCACTATGTACACCAGGCACAAAGCGTTGGAAGACCTGGGAAGAGACACTACCAGGAAGAAACCGCATGTGGTCTGCGAATATGCCCATGCCATGGGAAACGGCCCCGGCGGGCTGAAGGAATACTGGGAGATCTTTGAGCGGTACCCAAGGCTGCAGGGCGGCTTTATCTGGGAATGGATTGACCACGGAATCAAAAAATATGACAGGGAAGGCAAAAGCTGTTTTACATACGGCGGAGACTACGGGGATTATCCAAACAGCGGCGCGTTCTGCTGTGACGGCCTGGTGCAGGCAGACAGAAGACCGACTCCGGCTGTCCTGCAGGTGAAAAAGGTGATGGAGCCGGTGACCTTTTCCGGGTTTGATAAGGACACCGGAGAGATCACAGTACACAACAAATACGATTTTACGGATCTGTCCCATCTGGAAGGAACCTTCCGGGTCCATACACTGCAGGGAGTTCTATTGGAAGGAAAAGCAGATCTGGGCGGAATTGCCCCTCACGGTAGCAGGCGCATTGCGCTGTATGACCCGCAGACTGCAGAGGACTGGACAGAGACACAGGATATCTGGCTCACAATATCCGTACGCTTCAGAGAAAAGCAGGAGTGGACCGAAGAAGAACACTACGAAGCAGCCTTCCATCAGGAGTGCATAAAAGAGGCAGAACCGGCAGCACATCCAGTTTCGGAGGGAACAGAATCCGGCGGTCTTTGTCTCACGGAAAAATGCGGAACCATCTATATAGAAGGGAAAAACTTCACCGCCGAGTTTGACAGAATCCACGGATATCTCAGCGGCTATACAGTAAACGGGGAGCGCCTAATCAGAAAGGGACTTGGCCTGAACTTCTGGAGAGCTCCTGTTGACAATGACAAGAACGCAGCACAGATCTGGGAAAAAGGCATGCTGAAATCTATGACGAACATGGTGGAGAAGGTGACGGTGAGAGAACAGGAACAGGCTGTTTCCATCCTGGTTTCCCAGATATACGCGCCCATTACCGTGGACTGGAAAGTAATCGTGGAGGCGGAATACCGCATCACACCGGACGGACTGGTGACCGCCAGATACAGCGGTGTTCCCACAGGTGTCCAGCTTCCGGAGAGTTTCCCGCGGATCGGCATGCGGTTCGTGCTGGACAAATCCTGTGAGCAGGCTGTCTGGTATGGAAGAGGACCCCTGGAGACATACCCGGACTGCAGGGATGGAAATCCGGTGGGCTTATGGGAAAAACAGGTGGAGGATTTTTACTTCCCCTACGTGGTGCCCCAGGAGACAGGAAACCATCAGGATACCCGCTGGGCCGCGTTTCTCACAGATTCAGGCAGCGGAATCTGCATAGCATCAGAAGAAGTATTCTCCTTTGGCGCACTGCACTACACCCAGGAAGATCTGACACAGGCCTCCCACACAAACGAGCTGCACAGGACAGAACATATCCAATTGTCCGTAGACTATGCACAGCATGGGCTTGGAAGTGCGAGCTGGGGCGCTGAGTGTCTGGAAAAAGACAGGCTTTATCCCGAACCCTTTGCATTTACCTGGAAGATTTTCGGAGCAGAGCGGGAAGGCCTTGCTAAGAAGGCGGAGCAATACAGGAGAAGGTAAGAAAGGAAGAGAAAAATGGCTGGGGGAAAAGAAAGAAGAAGAAACTTTGTGAACAAAAAAACGGCGCCGTACATATTTTTACTGCCGATGATAGTCCTGTTCGGGGTGTTCATGGTCTATCCGGTGATCAAATCGCTGGCGCTGAGCTTCTATGATTTTGAGGGCGGGGAGTACCTGTTCTGCGGAATCAACAACTATGTGACCATGTTCAGGGACCCGGTGTTCTGGAAGTCCCTGGGCAATACATTTATCTATCTGGCGATCCAGGTGCCTGTTATGGTGATCCTGTCCCTGATCCTGGGAGTTCTGGTGGAAGAGAATTTCCTGAAATTCAGGACCTGTTACCGAATCAGCGTGTTTCTGCCCTCTGTGACAGCACTGGTTGCCTATGCTATGATCTTTAAACTGCTGTTCAACACCGATTTCGGTCTGGTAAACCATTTTCTCCGCTCTGTAGGATGGAGCGGTGTGGACTGGCTGAATTCCGTGTGGGGCGCAAGGGCTGTTGTCATTATGGGCATCACCTGGAGGTGGACCGGCTATAACACCATTATCATGATCGCCGGGCTGAAGGGAATCCCCACAGAGCTTTACGAGTCAGCGGATATGGACGGGGCCTCTTTTTTACAGAAGTTTTTCCGGATCACCATTCCCATGGTAAAATCCATCATCCTGTTTGTAAGCATTACCTCCACGATCGGAACCCTGCAGTTGTTTGATGAGTCCTTTGTACTGACAAAAGGAGGGCCGGACAATGCCACCATAACCATTGGGCATTACCTGTACAACACCGGATTTTCGTATTACAAATTCGGGTACGCGGCAGCACTCAGCTATGCCCTGGTGATCATTATCGGCATACTGTCCTTTGTCCAGTTCAAGGCTACAAATGGAGGTGACAATTCGTGAAAACAACAGGAAAGAAGATAAGCGGACGCAAGGTTTTCACCTATGTGTTCCTGACCATAGCAGCACTGATCTCCCTGTTTCCCTTTTATTTCATGTTCGTGTCAGCCACGAACACCAATGCGGAGATCCTGAGCGCAGCGCCGAAACTGTTTTTCGGCTCCCATCTGGCAGAGAACTTTGCGAACCTGAACAAGAAAATGGACCTTGTGAGGATCCTTACCAATTCTACCATCATGACAGTCAGCTACACGGCCCTTGCCATAGTGCTGCACTCCATGGCGGGATATGCGCTGGCGAAGTTTGAATTTAAGGGAAAGGGCCTGTTGTTCGGCCTTATCATGATAACCATGATGATTCCCGCACAGGTAATGTATGTGCCGCTGTTCACGCTGATGAACAATATCGGCTGGGCCAATACCTATCAGGCGGTTGTGCTTCCCGGTCTTGCCGGAGCCTTCGGTATTTTCCTGATGCGGCAGAATATGCTGGCGTTCCCAACCTCCCTTATTGAGGCTGCCAGAATAGACGGCTGCGGGGAGATCGGTATTTTCCTGAAAGTGGTGCTCCCCTCACAGAAACCTGCGGTGGGTGCCCTGGGAATCTATATGTTCATGAGTATGTGGAACAATTTTATGTGGCCTTTGATCATTCTCAGCACAAAATCCATGTATAACTTCCCTGTAGCCCTGGCTATGCTGGATGGTGTGGCGTGGAGAAAAGACTACGGTGTGATCATGCTGGCGACCGTCTGCGCGGTTCTGCCTATTATGATCATCTTCCTGGTATTCCAGAAGCAGTTCGTGGCAGGCGTCATGGGCGGTGCGGTGAAAGAGTAGTGTATCTGATTCTGTAAAAAAATTTAAGGAGGAATAAAGAAATGAAAAAGAAACAAGCAGCGGCATTGGTAACAGCAGCAGTGATGGCATTGTCCCTGACAGCCTGCGGCGGGAGCGGCGGAGCGAAAAAGGAGGCTTCCGGTGATAAGGAAGGCGCACTCTCCGGTGAGATCACGATCTGGAGCTGGGACGTGGCACTGGCCCATCTGGAAGAGTGGGCGGAAAAGTTCCAGGAGGAAAACCCGGATGTGAGTTTTAACTTTGAGGAGATGGGCGTAGATCAGGTGTATCAGAAGATGACCACATGCCTGCAGTCAGGTATCGGACTTCCTGACATTGTGTCCATTGAAGGCGAACAGATGGCAAAGTTCGGAGAGAAATTCCCGGGAAAATTTGAAGAGTTCACAGATATGATCAACCCCGATGATTTCTTCCCCATCAAATTGTCAGAGTGCACGGTTGACGGCAAAGTTATTGCCTATCCCTGGGATTCCGGCCCGTGCGGCATGTTCTACAGAAGTGATCTGTTCGAGCAGGCAGGGATCAAGGCAGAGGATATTGTGACCTGGGACGATTTCATTGAGGCAGGAAAAGTTTTAAAAGACAAGACAGGAGCTGACATGCTGTGCATGGCGGAATCCAGAAATGATACCACATACAGGCTTCTCATGATGGAGGGCGGCGGCTTCTACTTTGACAAGGACGGCAACACCCAGGTGAATTCAGAAGCTTCCATCCAGGCTATGGAGACCTGTAAGAAAATGTACGACGCGGGCATTACCTTCAACAACTCCTCATGGGATGACATGGTAGCCGGCATGGGCGCAGACAAGTTCGCATGTATCGCAGACGCTGTCTGGATGGTTGGTTCCATCAAGGATGCGGTTCCCGACCAGGACGGCAAGTGGGCAGTTATGCCGCTGCCGAAGTTCCAGGCAGACTCGGAAAGTCAGGGCGCATCAAACGGCGGTTCCGTTCTTGCCGTGCCTTCAGCCAGCAAGAGCGCTGAGGCGGCAAAGGCATTCGTAAAATACGTCATGGAGGACGTGGATGCCAATGTGGAAGGATTCCAGAATTACGGCCTGTACCCCTCTTACTTAAAAGCGCTGGAATCTGACGTGTTCAAAGAGGGAGATGAGTTCTTCGGAGGCCAGAAGATCTTTGACCTGTTCACAGAGATAGGAAAGACTGTCCCACAGGTAAATTACACAGCCAACTTTGCAGAGGCATTGGAAATGTCCAATAACTCCATGGCAAAGGTTATGCTGAACAACGGTGACCCCACAGAAGTTCTCAATGCGGAACAGGAGGAAATGAAAGCAAAATTCGGCAAATAAAAGAATAGACAGCACATAAACTGGAAACGGGTGCCTTATGACACCCGTTTTCAAAAGGATGGAGGTTTCTGTGTACGGAAAAAAGGCTATAAAACGGGAAATTTATCAAATCATTATTCCGATGATACTGGAAAACATACTTCAGATCTCAGCTAACCTGGTGATCACGGCTATGGTGGGACGACTGCTTGCAAACGATATTTCCGCACAGGGAATCTGTATCCGGATCACGGATACCTTATGGTGCTTTTACAAGGGCGTGGCAATCGGTGCCACGGTCCTGATCGCCCGTGCATACGGCGCGGGGAGACATCAGGAGTGCAGGAAGATCGCGGAGCAGACCATGCTGACAGAGCTGATCATTGTACTTATCTTTCAGGTGGTGCTGTATTTTCAGGCACCGCTTTTTCTGGGATTTTTTTCAAAAGATGCCCAGATTCTGTCCCTGGCTCAGGGATATATGAAGACCATTGTGTTTGGATTTCCCTTTGTGGTGATCATGACCGTGGTAACGGCATCTTTCCAGGGGTACGGCAATACCAAGGTGCCCATGTATATTGCGGTGCTCATGAATGTGGTCAACATTGTGTGCGGATACTGCTTTATCTTCGGCGCTTTCGGCGTTCCAGGCATGGGAATCAAGGGGGCTGCGGCTGCCCTTGTGACTGCTCAGGCGGTGGGGGCGTGCACCGGGCTTTATCTGCTGTATAAAAAGAAGGGCGGGCTGTTCCGGAAAATGCCTGCAGCGCACCGGTTTTTCAGCTTTGACAGAAGGTGCATTTATGACATATACACAACAGGGATTCCGGCAGCGCTGGAGAGTATGTTCTGGCAGTTCTCTGCCATTATTTTAAGCAAGGTGATCCTGTTTTACGGAAATCAGGCGTTTGCCGCATACCAGCTCGGCATACAGGCAGAGGAGATCACGGAGATGCCGGCCATCGGCTTCAGCACAGCATCCACCACACTGGCAGCGAGAGCCATCGGCAGGCAGGATGAGGAACTGCGGAAAATATATTTCAAAGAACTGCTGAAGGTCGGGGTTGTGATCAGTTCCATTACCTCTCTGCTTCTCATTTTCCTGCCCAGGTTCTTTATGACGCTGATGACAGACAAGCCGGAACTGCAGGCCATTGGCGTTGTGTATGTGTTTGTCATGGGATTTATCCAGATTCCCCAGAACCTGTCCAGGATATACAATGGGACCATCAGGGCCATGGGCTACAAAAATGCCCCCATGCTGGTGGCGGGATTCGGTATCTGGATCGTCAGGATCCCGCTGTGTATGCTGGCGGCCTATGTGTTGGGACTGCCGCTTACGGCTGTCTGGCTGATCATTGCAGTGGACCAGGTATCCAGATTCCTGCTCAGTGCAGTCCTGTATTACCGGATCAATAAAAAGCGGGAGCGAGCGCTTCAAACAGTGTAGAGGAAAGGAGGAGAAAATGAGCAGAGAATTTTTATATGAGCTGCTTTCAACAGCATCCGTCTCAGGGTTTGAGGAGGATATACAGAGAAAAGTTATGAAATACGCGGAGGGATTTGCGGATGAGATCTATACGGATGAGATCGCCGATGTGGTGAGTGTCATCAATCCGGCATCCCAAATTAAGGTCATGCTGTCCGCCCATATGGACGAGATCGGCCTGATGGTATCACATATAACGGAGAAGGGAATGCTCCATGTATCAAAAGCCGGCGGTATCTATCCCGGCACATATCCGGGGCAGAAAGTCAGAGTCATCCATAACGGAAAAGTTGTTTTCGGCGCAGTCCGCAATCACAGCTCCCTGAACAAGAAAGAGCCGGAGATCACGGATCTTATCATTGATATCGGAGCGGTTTCCAGGGAGGACGCCATGGAGGCGGCAGCACCGGGGGATCCGGTGATCTTTGACACAGATTACAGAGAGCTTCTGAATGACAGGCTCTGTGCCCGCGGACTGGATAACCGGCTGGGCGGGTACATTATACTGGAAGCAGCCAGAAAGGCAAAAGAAAAGGGCTGTACATGCGGCGTCTATGCAGCGGCCACGGTGGGTGAAGAGCTTACAAAACACGGCGCTTCCTGGTGCGCATCCCGGATCGCCCCCACTCTGGCGGTTGCGGTGGATGTGACATATACCAGCGACTATGAAGGGACAAGGGCCATTGAAAACGGAGAGATCGGGCTTGGGGGCGGACCTGTATTTCTGCAGAACTCCTTCAGCCATAAAATGCTGGTGGGACGCCTGAAAAAGGCGGCGGAGAATCTGGATATAAGCTGCCAGTGGGAGAACGGCTGCGGCAGGACCTGCACAGACGCGGATGCCATCCACGTTGCCGGAAGGGGGATACCGACTACGGTTCTGTCCATACCCCTGCGCTACATGCATAATCCGGCAGAGGTGTGCAGTATGAGTGATGTACAGGCATGTATTGACGTGCTGGCGGAATTTTTATGCAGTATCGGGCCGGATATCTGTCTGAAGCCCCTGGAGGCGTGAGGCTGTTATGAAGAAATACATGGCAATTGCAGGACTGATCGTAGTCACGGTCATCTGGGGCGGTGGATTCGTAGCCAGTGATATGGCCCTTGACAGCCTTCTGCCTTTTCAGATCATGGCGATCCGTTTTCTTCTGGCCTCTGTGCTCATGGGAGGGATCAGCATCCGCAGCCTGAAAGGTGTGAAAAGGGAAGAGTTAAAGGCAGGTGCGCTTATGGGGACTGCGCTTTTTCTCGGATTTTCCCTTCAGATCATAGGGCTTCAGTATACCACGCCGTCAAAGAATGCGTTTCTGACCGCGACGAATGTGGTGATCGTACCGTTTATCGCGTTTTTGATCTGCAGAAAGAAGGTGGGGCTGAAGGGGATAGCAGGCGCAGTGCTGGCAATTGCGGGGGTTGGTCTTCTGTCCCTGGATAAGGACTTATCCCTGGGCCTGGGGGACGGGCTGACGCTCATATGTGCAGTGGGATTTGCTTTCCAGATTTTCCTGACCAGTATCTTTGTAAAGAAATACAGGGCGTCTGTGCTGAATTTTGTTCAGATGTGTACAGCCGCTGTTTTGTCCCTGGTATTCATGGCAGCCTCCGGGCAGGTACAGTTTCAGGTCACTGCAAAGGGATGGGGCAGTGTACTCTACCTTGGGATCATAAGCACGACCATATGTTATCTTCTTCAGACCGCATGCCAGAAATATGTGGATGAGACAAAGGCGGCCATTATCCTGTCCATGGAATCTGTCTTCGGAACCTTATTTTCCGTAATCATTCTCCATGAGAGCATTACCCTGCGCATGATACTGGGATGCGTCATAATCCTGGGGGCTGTCATACTTGCGAATTCCGCAGGGGAGCCGGAGATGCCGGCAGAGGCGCGGGATATGTGAGAAGAATCCCCCCAAGGCGTGCTGCCCGGCACGGAGTGAGCCGGATAAATCCATTGCGGGCTTTCGGGCGATATGGTAAGATGATGTTAGAGCGTGTTTGAAAATTGTATCATGCAGAGAGGTAACTAAGATGGCTACAATAAAAGACATCGCAGATCGGACCGGATTTTCCACAGCAACTGTTTCCAGGGTTTTGAATTACGATGATACACTGAATGTGCAGGAAGAGACCAGAAAGAAGATATTTGACACGGCCAGGGAACTGCAGTATCAGTTAAAAGAGAGAAAGAGCAGAAAACGCCGCCTTGCGGTGGGAGTCTATTACTCCTATACCAGGGAGGAGGAACTGCGGGATATCTATTATCTTACCGTCCGTCTTGCAGTGGAGAGAAAGCTGGAGGCGGAAAATATAGAATACCGCCAGATACAGAATCTGGAGGAACTGAAGGATCTGGCGGGGCTTGACGGGCTTCTGTGTCTGGGAACATTCAGCAGGAGCATGGTAAGGCAGATTGAGGCGTTTGGAAAGCCCACCGTATTTTTGGACGCCATGCCAAAGTCGGACAGGTTTGACTGCGTCGTCAATGATCTGGCAGGGTCTGTGGAAGCGGTCCTGGACTATCTGACCGAACTGGGCCACAGAAAAATAGCGTTCATTGGCGGTTACGAGGTGGACAGGGACGGCGAGGAAGTGTATGACAGCAGAATTGTGGCCTATAAAGAATATATGGACCGGACAGGTGAATTTCGGGAGTCTCTTGTGAGACTCGGGAGATTTACTCCTGAGGACGGTTATGTGCTGTGCCGTGAGCTTCTGGAGGAGAAGGAGAGGCCCACGGCTGTATTCGCCAGCAACGATGCGCTGGCAGTGGGGTGTTATCGGGCCATAAGCGAAAAAAGGCTGCAGATTCCGGGAGATATGAGTGTGGTGGGATATAATGACATATCCGTAGCCAATTATCTGGTTCCCTCCCTTACCACCGTGCGGCTTCACATGGAACTTTTAGGTGAGGAAGCAGTGCGTATCCTGGAGGAACACATAGCCTCCGGCAGAGAGATCGGATTGAAAATCATTGTGCCCGCCAGGCTTATCGTGCGCGGCAGCACAGGCAGGGTTAAATAAAAAGGTTGGTATGCTCCATACAAAAATGCAGTTTTCAAATTTTCCATTTTTGTAATGCAGTGCTCTATCATCTTCTGTCCTGATTGACTACAATAATATTATTAAGAGAGAAGTGTATTATTGGTGTAAAAAGGACAGGAGGTATTTTGTATGGTATCGAAGTTTATGCAGACAGCGGCAAACAGGGATTATTCCAAACACTGGCAGGCAGAGGGAAGTTTTCCGTGGATTTTCCAGCAGCCGAAGCCACCCATTGAGAAACGGCCCATCAGCGTGAGGGAAAACTATATCCGGTGCGTAAAAGGGGAAGAGCCTTACTGGATGCCGGCGTATTTTTATGAATCCAATACAGTTTGGCCGGACGCCATGGAGGAACACCCGGTTCCGGAGGTGGATGGTTATGACTGGTGGGGTGTTGACTGGTTCATGGTGGAGGGAATTAACGGTATGATCACCCGTCCTGGAACCCGTACCATCTCTGACTTTGCAAAATGGAAGGAAGAGCTTGCGTGGCCGGATCTGTCAGTTGTGGATTTCAAGGCTGACGGCGAGAAGCTGCAGAAGGCATTGGACCCTGACAGGCCTCATATTTACGAGTGCGTGGAAGGTGTTTTTGAGAGGCTGCATGAGCTGATTCCTTTTGATGAATCCCTGGTGGCTTTCTATGAGGAGCCGGAGCTTCTGGAGGAGTTTTTCCAGAAAATGGCGGACTATAAGATTGAGAGTACAGAGCAAATCTTCAAATATTACGGCAGAGTGGACGGCGTTCTCTATCACGATGACTGGGGAACCCAGCGGAGCGGATTTTTCTCCAACGAAATGTTCCGGGAACAGCTTATGCCGGCTACATCCCGTTATCTGAAATTCGTAAAAGACCAGGGCAAATTCATAGAACTGCACTCCTGCGGACGCAATATGCAGTATGTGCCGGAAATGCTGGAGATGGGCATTGATATGTGGACACCTCAGGCAAACGCAAATGATCCGGATTTCCTGCACAACACCTATGGAAAACAGATGACCTTCTGTTTCCCCGTCAATATCGGTGCGGACTGGGATGAAAAGCAGATCCGTGCGGCAATCCGCGACTATGTGGATCACTTCGGAGAGAACGGCAGAATGATGGCGTGGATCATGACAGAGACCCCGGACCCTGTAAAAGAAGAGATTGCCAGAGACGAGCTGTATCACTATTCTCTGGAGTATTATAATAAGCTGTACCACAGATAAAATGAGATTACCCAGTGGCAGGAAGCGTAAATCCAGGTTTTGGATTTACGCTTTTTTAGTTTGCCAATGCGCCGCTCTCCGGAAGCCTGGGCAGGCGGACAGGTCACAGAGAGGGGCATATGTGTGATTTGTACAAGCTAAAACTGCCTTTCTATTGGGAGAATCGCTGAAAATTGTCAATACATTAAAATAACACTTACAATAATTTCTGAAAGGTGCTATACTAAGACTGTAGGAACTCGCATTGATAAGCCTTGTCTTGCCCTTTTCGGCAGGTCAGGGCTTTTCTGGATATGGAAGGAGCGTGCCGTATGATACAGGAAGGCGATATTGTAGTTTTTAAATGCAGGGGATTGTATAAGGTTCAAAAAGTGGGAACTCTGGATTTTTCGGGGGCTGACAGGAAGAAAATATACTATACCATGCAGTCTGTGGATGATGAAAAGGAGAAGGCATACATCCCTGTGGAAGGTGAACACAATATCAGAAGACCTGCGACAAGAGAAGAGGCACTGACATTGATTGACGAGATGGATGACATTGATATTCTCTGGGTTACAAATGAGCGGATGAGGGAGCGGGAATACAAGACCTGCATTTCAAGCTGCGAATGTGAAGCATGGGTGAAAATTCTGAAAACACTGTACCAGAGAACCACGAAGAGAGGCTCTATTACCAGTATGGATAAAAAGTACCGCCAGATAGCGGAGAAAGCGCTGTACAGTGAATTCGCATATGCGCTCGACATTTCCGCTGATGAAGTGGATGGCTTTATAAAGGACAGAAAAAATTTATAATAACAGACTAGATGAAGTAAAATTCCTGTGCGCCTTTATGGTGCACAGGAATTTTACTTTGCGGAATTTACCAGCAGTTTTTACATCTTTCATACCGGCCCTCGGCCTGGGAAAGCGGAACCTGGCGGGCATTGTCGGGATTCATATTGCCGCAGTTGGGTATGCTGTGGTATTTTTTGCCGGTCGCCGAGAGCCAGACCATCTGCTCTACGGGCTGGGCTGCAGCGGCCTCTGCCTCCTGGGCTGCAGCTTCTGCTTCTGCCTGGAGTCTTGCCTCCTCAGCCGCCTGCTGCTGGGCTTCGGCTTCCGCCTGGAGCCTTGCCTCCTCCTCAGCCTGCTGTTTTGCGGCAGCTTCTGCCTGGAGCCTTGCCTCTTCCTCAGCCTGTTTTTTGGCCTCGGCTTCTGCCTTTTGTTTAGCCTCTTCTTCGGCCTGTTTTTTGGCCTCGGCTTCTGCTTTTTGTTTAGCCTCTTTCTCAGCCTGTTTTTTGGCCTCGGCTTCTGCCTTTTGTTTAGACTCTTCTTCGGCCTGTTTTTTAGCCTCAGCCTCGGCCTTTTGCTGTGCCTTGGCTTCGGCTTTCTTATCCGTAACAGAGATATGTATGGCGTTGCTGCTTTTGCCGTCCCCTGTCTTTAGATAGACATTGCTTTCCCCTGTCTTTCCTGAGCTTTTGATCACTCCGGAGGTCTCGCCCTTAGAATAATCAAGGGTCAAAAGGCCGTTATCTGTTACCAGTTCAAGATTTTTGAGGCGTGCATCCTCAGGCTGGACCTGAATGTTGATCGGATATTCTGCATTCACATCCATCTCATAGTTGGATGTTGGAGATATGGATATCTTTTCAACCGCAGGGCCGGATGCCTGGGCGTAGCCGAAGGTACCAAGTGACAACAGAGAAAGAACGCCCAGTGCCGCAGTGTATTTTTTCTTCCTGAGCGGTTCCTCCCTGAATTTTCTCCGGTACAAAAAGACTGCCGGGATCAGTAGTATCCATGCGTAGGGCAGCAGACTCAGCAGCACCCCGAGAAATACCAGTACTAAAAATATTTTTACCAGTGTTTTGCCCATAAAATCCCCCCTTTTATTACTATTCTAACACAAAAATATAATAAAAAAAGAGTTGTAATGCAGAAAATATAGGATTTATGGTTGACAGGGATTGTATAATAAAATTACGGATAAAAATGAGACACAGAGGAGGAGAATTTATGGGTATTAATGTCCGAAAGTTTGAAGAAAAAGACATAGAGAGTATGATTTCCATATGGAACGAAGTGGTGGAGGAGGGCGTGGCTTACCCGCAGTTGGATTTGCTGGATGAGAAAACGGGCGCGGAATTTTTCTGCTGCCAGACATACTGCGGGGTGGCGGAGGACGCAGGGACAGGTGAGATTCTGGGACTGTATATTCTGCATCCGAACAATGTGGGCAGATGCGGCCATATATCCAACGCCAGTTATGCGGTGAAGTCTGCAGCCAGGGGAAAACACATCGGGGAGATGCTGGTAAAGGACTGTCTCATACAGGGCCGCATGTGCGGATTCCGGATTCTGCAGTTTAATGCTGTTGTGAGGACTAACAGGGCAGCACGGCATCTGTATGAAAAACTGGGATTTAAACAACTGGGCGTCATTCCCGGCGGCTTTCTGATGAAAGATGGGCACTATGAAGATATTTGTCCATATTACAGGGAATTGTAAATGAAAAAGGGAGCATCTGTCCAAAGGAGTCAGGCACACCGGTGCCTGGCTTTTTTTCTGCTGCTGCTCGGGAGAAATATTTTGGGTTTTGTTGTACGGAAAACGCTGTCTATAGAACGAATTTTAATCCGATACAAATAAAATTTATCGTAAAACAATAAAAATATATTGACTTTCCGATTCGCAGGCAATATAATGGAGCCAGAAAGGACAGAAATCATTTATCTATTTTGAAACTGCAGGAGGAGAATCATGAAGCAAACAGAAATGTCAAAGTATTTGAAATTAATAACAGCCGGAACCGGAATCCTGTTTCTGGCGCTGGTGGCGTGGTTTTTGCCCTCGGTACTGAGGCAGGTGCTGGACGGACAGGCGGGAAAAGGTGTGTATTGGGGAACCTGTATCTTCATCTGGATAACAGCGATTCCCTGTTTCCTATGTTTGGTCAAATTCTGGGGCGTATGCAGCAGGATCGGAGAGAACAAGTCTTTCTGCCGGGAAAACGCAGAGGCGCTTAAGCAGATGAGCCACTATACACTGGCTGACAGTGTGCTTTACGCCCTGTTTCTGGCAGTGTTCTGTGTTCTGGGGTGGTATTCTCTGGGGATCGGCTATTTATTCGGCATTGTTTTGATTTTGTTTATCTGCATTACACTCACAGTCCTGTGTGCTGCCCTGTCCCATTTGGTCTATAATGCAAGCCAAATACAGGAAGACCAGGATCTGACCATATAGGAGGGACAGAAGATGGCGATTATTATTAATATAGATGTTATGCTTGCGAAGCGGAAAATGAGCGTCACGGAACTGTCTGAGCGTGTGGGAATCACAATGGCCAATATTTCGGTATTGAAAAACGGCAAAGCCAAAGCGATAAAGATCAGCACATTAAACAGTATCTGCAAGGCCCTGGAATGCCAGCCCGGAGATATTCTGGAGTATGTGGACGATTAATATATGGGTAGTTATCAAACGCTCACGGCAGTTTGGGGTTAAAAAATCAGAAGTGAGAAAGGAGCAGTAAAATATGAATACGGAAAAACAAATGCCGGCAGGCAGTGAGAACGGTCTGCCCTGTGAAAGTGCGCCTGTTTTTGAGGAAAATGAGTGGATAAAGGCAAAACCCATAGAGGCGGATGGAAAAGATAAATGTTTTGCCTGGCTGTATTTGCTGGTGGGATATGGGTTTGTATATACCTTTACCAGCATGGATTTCGGCAGTCATTTGGCATTTTATACTGCTGCATATGCGGCTGCAGTACTGGCCTATATTTTCCTGAAGGGGGGACGTCCGGGACGGGAGAGCTGGTTCTGGATGGTCATTATGCTGGGCGTTGGAGTGCCGTATGCCTTTTGGAGCGCCATGCCGTTTCTGCAGGTCCCAATGCTGATCGTATGTGCGGCCTACTGGACACTGCTTATATCCGGCAGTCTTCTGGAAAAGGATAAGACGTCGGAGTGGGTTGTGTTTGACGGATGGAATGCATTGCTGCGGGTGCCTTTCGGTAACTTCGGATGTGGTTTTAAGATTATAACGGGAATACACGAGGACAGGGAGACGGACGAGGAGCTTCAAAAGAAGGGCAGAGGGAAGGATATCCGCTATATTATCCTGGGCATTATCATAGCTGTCCCTGTTCTGCTCCTTGTGCTTCCCCTGTTGTCCAGTGCGGATGAAGGGTTTCAGAGGCTGATGCAGAACAGTGGTTTGTATATCCAGGAGCACTTTTTGTATACTCTTGCCAGGATGATACTTTCCCTGCCTGTTTCGGCATATTTATTCGGACTGATTTACGGTGGAATCCATAAAAGAAATACGGACTGCATTGACAAAGAGGAGCTCCGGGAAACCTCCCGCTCTATCCGGATCGTGCCCAATACGGCCGTCACTACAGCCATACTGATCGTATGCGCGATTTATCTGCTGTTCATAGGGCTGCAGGGAAAATATCTGTTTTCCGCCTTTGCCGGAATCCGGCCGGAGAACTTTACCTATGCGGAATATGCCAGGAGAGGATTTTTTGAACTCTGCCAGATCGCTGCGCTAAATCTGGTCCTTCTGCTGGGGGCCAATTTGTTTTCCAGAAAAGGAAAAGAGAGCAGTGCAGTGCTGCGCTGGCTCAATGTCCTTCTTTCTGTACTCACTCTGCTTCTTATACTGACTGCCATGAGTAAAATGGTGCTTTATATAGCCGCCTTTGGCTTTACCATCAAGAGGGTACTGACAATGGTGTTTATGATCTGGATGGCAGTGGTGTTTACCCTGGTTATTGTGCGCCAGTGGAGAACGTTTCCCATGGTACGGATCAGTGTTATAACGGGAGCCGTTTTATACTGCATGCTCTGTGTACTTCCGGTTGAATATATGATGGATTCTTATAATCAGAAATATTTTCCGGAGCAGATAACAGAAGAAAACATATATTAGACATGAATATCCCTGCGCTTATAATCTTTTAGATTGGGAAGGTGCAGGGATTTTCAGCCTGAGAAATGTAAATGACGGATATGCTAATTTTTGATTTGATTTAATGCAGCTATGGGCAGGCCTGTTTTTGCGGAGATTTCTTCCGGGCTTTGGCCTTTTAGAAGCAGTTTTAATGCGAGTTTTTCCTGTTGGGCCTTTTTAAGTGCCTGTAATGTCTGGAGTTTCTCAATATTGGCTTTTTCAAGTGCCGCATCTTTTTCCATCTCCACTCTCCTCACAGCTTCCATTTTCTCTTCTTCAAATAATCTGGCAACCTTCGTCATCATAATCCACTCCTTTACCTGATTGGCATACTTGGAATCCACAATTTTATCCGCAAATGTTAAAGCTCCCGATATGACAAACAACTGCTGATCTTCGTCGGCAATCTGTTTTGCAAGTTCCACAATCTCTTTCAGGGCGGCTCGCTGTGCAGACTTCTTCTGCTTTGTCAGGGGAAGAATCACAAGCAGCATGAGTTCCTGATCTGTCAGCCGTTCTCCTCTTTGAATCTTATCCGCAATAGGTGGGAGTACGGTGTCCATATGAATTTTGGACAGATATCCTGGTTCAATAGTCAGTTTCAGACAGCCCACGTCCAGCGTAGGATTGATATTGCGGACATTAATTTCTTCCTGTCCCATACCGTTTTAGAAACCTGGCTATGTGATTGATATATTTCACTTTGCTTAGCTCCGTGTACTGGCTTTCATAGTCGATTAGTGCCACAGAATGATCTTCCAGCTCAAAGAGATTATCCGTACTGAGTTCGCTGGCCTCGATTGCCGGCAGATTCACCGGAAGGACATTCACAACCCGGGACATAGGAATGCCATAGACCTCAAGGGATTTTCCTTCAGCCCGTGACCGAATATTTTTGATACGATATCTTTATTTTGATATGCAATATCACTCATGCATTATTTCCTTTTATTTTAGCAAATTATAACAAGATATTCAATCGAAAATTATGTCAAAGGCAGCACCACGGTTTCAAACAGACACGGCAAAATAGTGACATAAGTTCCGCATCCGGATATTTTGTTTTCATAAATAAATTGAGATTTTTGGCGAAACGCCGGAATGCAGGAAAACCTGCTAAGATGAATGATCTGGCTGCAAATGAGCCATACCCGTATCGGGCAGCCTGCCTTATAGCCCGCTATATACTGCAGGGTTAAATAACAGATAGTGACAGGATACAGCATTCGGATGTTCTGTCAATGGGTTATAAAAATTTTATATTTTGGCTCCTGTTATTTGCAACAGACCAAAGGTCGAGATAGTTCCCTCTGTTCAGAATCTCTGCTATTTGTTATAATTTCAGGATAGATAACGAAAAAAAGGAGTACAGATGAAGAAAATAGCAGTGATTGAAGACGACGAACTTCTAAATAAGGCCCTTGTCATCACTCTGGAAAAAGAGGGGTATCAGGTGACCGCCGGAAAATCATGCAGGGATGGGATCGCTCTGCTGCAGGATAACCCTGACCTGATGTTGGTTGACATAAATCTGCCGGATGGGAATGGAATCTCCATCTGCCGGGAGGCGGAACGCTTTAGTAAGATACCGGTTCTTTTTCTGACTGCCAGGGATGAAGAGCGCGATATGCTGGAGGCATTCGAGGCCGGATGTGATGATTATGTGGTCAAACCTTTTCAGATGAGTGTGCTGAAAAAGCGGATTGAGGCCATTCTGCGCCGAAGCGGCGGGGAGGAAGACAGTTTTCTGTTTCGCGGCCTCAAGATCAATTGGAAGAAAAAACAGGTGTTTTACCAGGAGCGTCAGATAAATCTCACGGCAAAGGAGTACAGTCTTCTGGAACTTCTGGTCCAAAACCGCGGACAAATTCTGACAAAGGAGACCATACTGGAGAGGATCTGGGATATTGACGGTCAGTTTGTGGTGGAAAATACAGTGAGCGTCACCGTCAACCGCCTGAGAAAGAAAATAGAACCGGACAATGCCCATCCCATATTTGTGAAAAATGTATTCGGCCTGGGATACACTTTCGGAGATTAGCCTATGAAGAAAAAGATATATTACACTGCAGGAATCCTGCCCATTGCCGCGGGGATTCTGGCTTCCTTTCTGACCGCGGATGCCGGATATCTGCTTCTGACGGCCTGTTTTCTCTGCTGTTATCTCCCGGTGTTTTCAGGTATAAGAAAAAAATACGAGGATGATCTGATACAGATATCCGATATTCTGGAACAGCTTATTCAGGGAAACGGCAGCCCTGTCACAACAGAAACCGCTGACAGCCTGGTATCAAAACTCCAGGCACAGACTGTAAAAATCCATGCCATTGTGACAAAATACAATGAAAAACTTTTGGAAGAACAGGAGGAGGTCCGCCGTTTTCTGTCAGAGATTGCCCATCAGATCAGAACCCCTCTCACCAATATGGAGACCTACCTTTCCCTTCTGCGTGAACAGGAGCTGACAGCAGAGGAGCAGGATACCTGCATCCGGGCAGTGGAGCAGTCAGAGCGGAAGATAAAGTTTCTCACAGAGAGTTTCATTTCCGCATCCCGCATGGAACATCGCATTATCCAGATCAGAAAAGAGAGACAGAACCTCAGAAAGACCCTGGCAAGAGCCATTTTCCAGGTAAGGAGAAAGGCAGAGGAAAAACACATGGAAATAACTCTGGATTGTCCGGAAAACATCTCTCTTCCCCATGACAGAAACTGGATCTCCGAGGCAGCAGCCAATCTGCTGGACAACAGCATTAAATATTCCCCTGAAAATTCAGAAATTATTGTCCGGGCAGTGAAAAATGAAATGTTCACACAGATTGAAGTCCGCGATTTCGGCATGGGGATCGTTGATGATGAAAACCGCATCTTCTGCCGTTTTTACAGGGGGAGCAATGTGAACAGCCAGGAGGGATTCGGTATAGGACTGTATATCACAAGAGAGATCGTGAAACAGCATGAAGGGTTTTTGAAAGTGAAAAGGGAAGCGGACGGTACTTCCATCTCCATTTATCTTCCCTGTTAGAAGATTGTTAGATTTACCTGCTATCCTCATATCATGACAGCAGAAATAACAGAGAAGCCCGCATGAGGTGTGTGCATTTCCTGTTAAGCACGACAGGCACACAGCAGGAATGCCTTAACCGGCACAGCCTGCGGCGGGCAGGCAAGGAGGAAAGTATGGAAATATTAAGGACAAGAGGCCTTGAGAAGATTTACAAAACAGGGGAGCTGGTAGTCCGGGCATTGGACGGCGTGGACATAGATATCAGTGAGGGAGAATTTATCGCAGTCATAGGTTCCTCCGGGTGCGGCAAGACCACCCTTCTCAACATGCTGGGAGGTCTGGACTATCCCACCACCGGAAGCGTGATGGTAAGAGGATATGAGCTGGCAGCCATGGATAACGATGAACTGACCGTATTCAGGCGCAGGAACATCGGCTTTGTTTTCCAGAATTATAATCTGGTTTCCGTGCTCAATGTGTATGAGAATATTGTTCTGCCTTTGAAGCTGGATGGTGTGAAGATCAACAAAGAATTTGTGGACAGGATCATTCATTCCCTGGGCCTGGATGAGAAGGTGCACCAGATGCCGAACACCCTTTCCGGCGGGCAGCAGCAGCGAGTCGCCATAGCCAGGGCGCTGGTGACAAAACCGGCCATCGTTCTGGCGGACGAACCCACCGGAAACCTGGATTCCAAAACCGGTCTGGAGGTAATTGGTCTGATGAAGACCATGGCGGAAGAATATTCCCAGACCATAGTCATAGTCACCCACAATGAGGAGATTGCCCAGATGACCGACCGGATGATCCGGATGGAAGACGGGCGGATCTGCAGGAGGGAGGAATGACTATGGAATTAAGGAATAACAACAGGGAAGTCATCCGGGAGCTTGCGCGGGCCAATTACAGGAAGAACAGGGGGAGAAACCGTGTCCTGACGCTGGCAGTTGCCCTGGCTGTGTTCATGGTATTCGGAGCATTCAGCATTGCTAGGGGGAAAATGGAGGCAGACTATCTCTTATACGCCAGAAATGACGGCAGCGTTGCCAGCCTCTCCCTGGAAGACGGCTCAGAAAAGCAGTATGAAAAAATAAAAACACTGGATTATGTGAAAAATACAGGCCTGGAAAAAGACTTTGCCGTCTGGTATAAGGGCGGAGCACCTGTACTGGGCTGTACGGTTCTCGACAATACGGCATTTGAAAAACTGATAAGACCGGCCTACACAGATGTCACAGGCCATTACCCGGAAGAAGCGAATGAAGTTATGCTCCCCCTTCGTGGATTAGAGCAGCTTGGCATTGAAAATCCCCATATAGGAATGACACTGGATGCAGAACTCCGGTTTCAGGAGAACAGGGATGCCATAGAGAGCAGTTTCGTCTTATCCGGTTATTATAAAGATTATGTAAACCCCATATTGAATGCCCCTGTGGCCTACTTCTCTGAGAAATATCTGGAAAGTCTGGGGATTCCCCTATTTCCGGCCAGCTATATTCTCATGGAACAGAACGGTTTTTTTGCAGACGGTGAACTTATGGAGGCGAAACTTTATGAGGATGTGTCCACGGAATCTGTTGCCCAGCAGTTTATTGGGATGAATTCCCTGGCATTTACGGTGGTGGAGGATTTTATCGGCAGCTATATGGTGGCATTTCTCTGCAGTGTTATGATTCTGGGGGGAGCCTTTCTGCTGATTTACAATGTAATGTCCATCACTCTTGGCAATGATATCCGCCAGTATGGTCTGTTGAAAACCATTGGCACGACCGGCGGACAGATCAGAAAGATTGTGTTCTGCCAGACCGGGAGAATGATTCTTGCGGGATGCCTTTTAGGGGCTGCTGCCGGTTCTTTTGTGGTGAAATTTTTGCTTCCGGGGACGCTGGGAGAATTATATCTCCACGGAATGGGAAGTGCCGGAGGGATGGCTGTGTTTTATCCCGCATTTCTGGCAGCCAGTGTGGTGTTTGTAGGACTGACAACGCTTCTGGCCGCAGGGATCGCTGTCAGAAAAGTGGTGAAGTTCAGTCCCATAGAGTCTGTCCGTTACGAGGAGACTGCATCTGCGGCAGCCAGCCATACCTACCGCCGTCAGAGGCGCACCCGGCAGCCGCGGAGCAGTATCCTGCAGAGATGTGGAAGCAGGAAACACTGCGGTGACGGGGCATCCATTGCAGGGATGGCATGGCGGAATATCACACGTTCCGGGAGAAGATTTGCAGTCACCCTGCTGTCCCTGAGCATGGGGTGTATCTGTGCGCTGGGAGCAGTAGTCATAAGCAGGGGGACGGATATTACAAACAGTATTGAGGAGCGGCACGACTTTGAAATCAGTACTTTTACAAACATTGACCGCGACGCGGGATATGCATCATATGATTGGGATGATAACACACCGGTCATTACAGAAGAGTTAAGAGACAGAATACTTGCAGTTGATGGTGTGTCTGAAGACAAAATGGGATATACAAAAGGCTGCTTTGCCATGATCAATATGCCCTCTGAGACAAACGGAACTGAGGAAGGAGGGGACGAAGCCCTTCTGCCCCGTCTGAAATCTGTATACGGCACCACAGCCGTAAGTTTTTTTGCCACGGTACAGATTGTAGACGATGCGTTTGTTGAGGAACTGAGAGAGTATGTGGAGGAATATGGGATAAATGCGGATGTGGACAGCCTGGAAAACGGTACAGGCACCATGCTTCTGCATACGCATGAGCTGTCAAAAGAATTGCAGGAAGATGGTGATGAAACGATTGGAATGCCTCTGCATTTTTACAGCCTTTCACTATTTGAGAATAAAGTGGATGACAAGTATCTGAAAGGGGAACTTTCCTGCGCCGGATACCTGGATATATCAAAAAAACACTTTCCCAAACTGAATATGACAACCCACGGAAGCGGGATCAATTATTTTATCATGACAGAGAAGGCTTTCAGGAGCCTGAATTTCAAGGAAAAAATCTTCGGTATACAGATTGATGTGGACAGGCAGAAGGAACCGCTTATCAAACAGGAGATTACCGGAATTATACAGCAGGACAACAGGACCAGAGATGAAAAGCACTACATCTATATGAACAGCAAATCAGATGCCCTGAATGACGCCTCCTCCTATATCCGCGCTAGCCGGATTGTTATGGGGGTACTGAGCGTTCTGCTGATGGTGATGGGAATTGCAAACTATTTCAATACACTTTATACAAGTCTGTCATCCAGGCAGAAGGAACTGGCTGTTATGGAGAGCGTGGGGATGACCAGAAAACAGCTTGGCAGGCTGGTGGTCCTGGAAGGTGCATTCTATGGCCTGAGTGTGATTGGGATTCTTCTTACGCTGGGCTCCGCTGTCCTCTGGTTTCTGGGAAAGGCCATAAAACAGGACCTGCTCTATTTTAAATTCTATTATCCCTGGGCATGGACGGCAGTAATCGCGGCAAGCCTGCCTGCAATCTGTATACTGACCGCAGTCTTCATGTACAGACGGATGACGGGAAAGAGCATAACGGAGCGTCTGCGGAGATATGCGGACTGACGCTGCCTGCAATTTATGCAGATAATCTGCAGGTTTCATTAATATAGCCCGTTACGCCCTGGCTTTGAAAGGTTGATTGCACTTTTCAAAGCTAAGGTGTAACGGGCTGCGTTGAATCATCAGGGTTTTATTGACACTATTATTTGATTTGTCATTGACTTAACATAGAAAACCACCCGAATACTTGGCCAGTTGAGGGTGGTTTTTCATCCCATTATTAGCAGGTCAACCCACCTTGTGGGCGGTTGTTCCTTTTATATTTTTATCATAATAGATTCAAGAAATTAATTCAAGATATACTTGTCTTGTTTATTACCACAATTTACAACTAATAAAATATAAATTTTAAAATTATCTGTAACGAAAGAAACGCTGGCAGCTCTTATGGATAAGGAGGACGAAAGATGCAGGATATAGAGCAGATTTACACAAAATATGCTGTCCAGGTATACAAATACTTGTTCAGCCTCTGCCATGATCCCCATACTGCGGAAGAACTGACGCAGGAGACGTTTTTCAGGGCCATGAAATCCATAGACAGCTTCCGGGGTGACTGCAGACTCTATGTCTGGCTCTGCCAGATTGCGAAGAACCTCTGGATAAAAGAAGTGAAACAGTCACAGAGGACAGCAGTGTATGAGCCGGAAAAGGAAATTCCCTCCGATGCCATGCAGCCCGATGAGGAGTTGATAGCCAGGGATGAGAGGCTGTACCTGTATAAGAGACTGCATCAGCTTCCGGAACCTGTACGTGAGGTCATGTATCTGAGAATCAGCGGGGATTTCAGTTTCCGGGAAATTGGGGAGATACTGGGCAGGGACGAGAACTGGGCGCGGGTAACATTTTACCGGGGCAAGCAGAAAATCAGAGAGGAGAACAGGCATGAAATGTGATGTAGTACAGGACCTTCTGCCTTCCTATGCAGACGGACTGACCAGCGAGGAGAGCAACAGAGAAATTGAAAAACATTTAAAGACATGTGAAAAATGCAGTAAATATTACCGGGAGATGACCGGGGAAGTTTCTGAGATCCTGCCGAAAGCGGACGTGACGGATGCAGCTCTGATCGTGGGAATGAGGAAGAAGAGGAAAAAGGTACTGATCGCTGCGGCGTTTGCTGTCATAATTCTGGCCGCGGCCCTGGTCTGGACTTTTACAGGGTACAGCATGGGGAGCAGAAATGTGCTGTCCAGTGATGTAAAATTGTCTTACGGCCTGAAGGAAAACGGAGCATATCTGGAGCTGACGCCAAAAGGAGGCGAACTGGAATTCAATGGAATGACAGAAAATATAGAGGACAGCAGCGGCAACATCATCGGCACCCGTACCTACCTGAAGGCCCTGCGCTTTAGAAAAGGACTCTTTGTCAAAGGCAGCATGGGATGGGAAAATGAGATGGCAGGCGATGCTTACATCTGTGAATGGGTCCTGGAGTTTTCCGATAAGACCATCACGATCAGAAACGGAGAACTGATCAGTGAAGAGAACATATCCTCTTCAGAACAGAATTAGAAGATAAGAACAGATTTCAGCAAAGGAGAATCAGGGGTATCTGATTCTCTTTCTGTGCATAATGTACAGAAAATAGAGATAAAAATTGTACATATAATGGAATCTACCGAAAACAGTTGACTTTTAAAACGTGGGATGTTAGGATGTAATCATAGAAAAACAACCAACGTAGGATGCTAAAAAACGGGGGGACACTAAAGGAGGTATTTATGAAAGCTAGGGTGTTAAGCCTGCTGACTGCCGGAGCCGTTATGACAGGGCTGCTTACGGGGTGCAGCGGCGGAACGAAGAATGTGGAGGCTTCCGGGGAAGCCGGAAAAGGGTATCAGAAGATTGAACTGGTCATGGCAGTGAACGGAACGGACATTCAGATCGACTCCAGAGTGGCGGACAAATTTGCGGAACTGGTGGAGGAGGCATCCGATGGAAATGTGACCATAGCCGTCTATCCCAACGACCAGCTTGCAGGAGGAAACTCCACAAAGGGAATTGAGATGATCGCAGGCGGAGGCGTGGATCTGGCAGCCTATGCCACATGTGTTATGGCAGTCATTGACGAACAGCTTTCCGTGGCAACGATCCCGTGGATCTTTGATGATTACCAGCATGCCAGAGAGATCATTGACAACACCGGAGGGGAATATTACGCGGAGCGGCTGGAGGCAAAGGGAATCACCTATCTGGGCTCTTTCCACAACGGTTTCCGCCAGATTACCAACAGCAAGCGTGAGGTCCGCACACCGGAGGATGTGAAGAGACTGAAGATCCGAGTGCCGGGCAGTGAAGTCTATATGAAATTCTTCAAGACCTTAGGGGCAGACCCGGTGGCCATGAGCTGGAGCGAAGTCTTCACAGCCATCCAGCAGGGAACCATCGACGGACAGGAGAACGGTATCTGCATTACAGAGTCCGCCAAGATGGATGAGATCCAGGACTACCTCACTTTATGGAACTATACATATGAGAACGACCTGTTTGTAGCCAACACAGAGATCTGGGAATCCCTGGAGCAAAAAACAAGGGACCTTCTCCAGGAGAAGGCAAAGGAAGCCTGTGAGTGGGGAAGAGATACTGTGGAGCAGGAGGAGGCTGACATTGTGGAGGAGTTCAGATCCGAGGGTATGACCGTGACAGAACTGACGGAGGAAGAACTGGATGCTTTCAAGGAAGAGATCAGCGGCGTGAAACAGGAATTTATTGAAAAATACGGCGAGAAAGCCTGCGAAGCTTTCCGGATAGAGAGCGAATAGGAGAGGGAGGAAATAAAATGCGGATATTTGACAAGATAGAGGAGATACTGGCGGCGGCCTGCCTGATCGTTATGACGATCCTCACATTTGCGAACGTGGTTGCCAGATACCTGTTCAGTGCATCCTTTTCTTTCTCGGAGGAGATCACCACATATCTCTTCGTACTGCTGAGTATGCTGGGTACAGCCATAGCGGCAAAGCGGAGAGCGCACCTGGGACTGAGCATTGTGACCGACGCAGTCGGGCCGAAGGCAGAGAAGGTGCTGAAGATCATCGGTTACTTTGTGGCAGTTTTGTTTACCGGAGCTATTTTCTACTATGGAATCCTTATGGTGAGGAATCAGAGGATTCTGGGACAGGTCACAGCAGGCATGCAGTGGCCGGAATGGATCTTCGGTTCCTTTGTGCCGATCGGTGCATTCTTTGCGACAATACGGTTTATACAGGTTCTGATAGAAGAGATTAAGAGAAATCCGGAAGAGGAGGTAAGCAAATAGTGGTAGCAGCAATTCTATTTATCAGCTTCGCCGTACTGCTTCTCATGGGAGCGCCCATAGCTGTGTGCCTCGGTACCTCCAGCGTGGTAGCTATGATTGCCCAGGGGGCAGGAAGACCGCTGGATACGGTAATGAGCAGTCTTCCCATGATCGTGTCGGCGTCAACCAGCAAATTCGTATTACTGGCAATTCCTTTCTTCATCCTGGCAGGAAACATCATGGAGAAAGCGGGAATATCTGAGAAACTCATCAAACTGGCCGAGGCCTGTGTAGGACAT
Source organism: Blautia caccae (assembly GCF_040095955.1). Taxonomy (NCBI): domain Bacteria; kingdom Bacillati; phylum Bacillota; class Clostridia; order Lachnospirales; family Lachnospiraceae; genus Blautia; species Blautia caccae. The sequence goes on from NZ_JBBMFP010000014.1 coordinate 134,017, forward strand.
ATCAGAGGCGGACTTGCCATTGTATGTGTCATCGTTGCCTGCTTCTTCGCGGCAATTTCCGGTTCAGGCCCGGCAACCGTGGCGGCACTGGGAGTTATCATCGTGCCGGCCATGATCAAATCAGGCTATAAACCTGCGTTTTCCGCAGCGTTAATGGCAGCGGCCGGAGCCATAGGGGTCATCATTCCTCCCTCCATAACCTTTGTGGTATATGGCTCCATCGCCGATACATCCATCGGGGACCTGTTTATCGCAGGACTGGTACCGGGTCTCCTGATGGGATTCGCACTCATGGTAGTGGCGCTTCTGGTAGGAAGAAAATCCGATCTGAAGACACTGCCGAAGGCCAGCAGAAAAGAGCGCTGGCTGGCATTCAAGGATGCTTTCTGGGGACTCATGATGCCGGTCATCATCCTGGGCGGTATCTACGGCGGTATCTTTACCCCCACAGAGGCCGCGGCGGTATCTGTGGTATACGGTCTGTTTGTAGGAATCTTTATTTACAAGAAAATAAGGCTGAAAGAATTCTATGCCCTGCTTCTTGATACCACATCCACAACAGCCACCGTCATGTTCATCACAGCGGCAGCCAGCCTGTTTGCCTATGTGCTCACAAGGGCAAGACTTGACGTGGCAATCAGTTCCGCACTTCAGAATGCCACAGGCGGAAATGTAATTGTCTTCTTCATTATAGTAAATATTATCCTGTTGATTGCAGGATGCTTCCTGGATTCGACCTCAGCGTTATATATCTTTACCCCCCTGTTCGTACCGGTGGCACAGGCGCTGGGCGTGAATCTGATCCACCTGGGCGTTGTGATGATCGTCAACCTGGCAATCGGACTTTTCACACCTCCGGTAGGTGTAAACCTCTATGTGGCCTGCGGTGTGGGAAATGTAAATCTGAAGCAGATATCAAAAGCAGTTGTATCACTGATCATAGCGGCATTGATCGTACTGCTGTTAGTAACCTATATACCTAAAATCTCATTATTATTCTTATAAAAAGGAGCGAGGAATATGAAAAATGTAAGTGTTGAAGAACTGGAGAGACAGAGTATTGAACTGAGGAAAAAGGTGATCACCATGATCCACAAAGCAAAATCCGGACATCCCGGCGGCTCCCTCTCCGCTGCTGACTTTGTGACAGCCCTGTATTTCAGGGAGATGAATCTGGACCCGAAGAACCCGAAATGGGAAGACAGAGACCGCTTTGTATTGTCAAAAGGCCATGTATGCCCTGTACAGTATGCGGCTCTGGCAACGCTTGGATTCTTCGATGAATCCGTGCTTGGCACCCTCCGCCAGGAAGGTTCCATTCTGCAGGGCCATCCGGATATGAAAAAATGTCCCGGCATTGATATCTCCACAGGTTCTCTCGGCCAGGGACTTGCCTGCGGCGTAGGAATGGGAATCGCAGCGAAAAAGGACAACAGGGACTACCGCGTATTTGTGGTCGTAGGCGACGGCGAATGCCAGGAAGGTGAAATCTGGGAGGCAGCCCAGACTGCGCACAAATATGAGCTGGATAACCTGGTAGTATTCGTAGACAACAATAATCTGCAGCTTGACGGCACCACAGATGAGGTCATGCCCAACATCAACCTGGGTGAGAAATTCAAGGCATTCGGATTCGATACCTATGAGATCGACGGACACGATATGAAGCAGATCGTGGACACTCTGGACAGAATCCGCATGAGAAAGAACGGAAAACCAAAATGCATCTTTGCCAACACAGTAAAAGGAAAAGGCGTTTCCTTTATGGAGAACCAGTGCGGATGGCACGGAGTGGCACCAAATGATGAGCAGTATGCGCAGGCAATGAACGAGCTGGACGCGCAGCTTAAAAAACTGGAAGTCAGAAAATCAGCATAAGCGGATGGAGGATAAGAATATGAGCGAAGTAAAGAAAGCGACCAGAGATGGCTTTGGTGAAGAGATTGTAAAGCTGGGCAAACTGGACAATGATATATATGTAGTGGACATAGATATAGGCAAATCCTGCAAGACAGGAGAGTTCCGCAAACAGCTCCCCAAGCAGTATCTGAATGTGGGCATAGCGGAGCAGAACGCAGCCGGTGTTGCGGCAGGTCTTGCGACCTGCGGAAAAATCCCGTTTGTAGTGACCTACGCGGTATTCGGTTCCCTGAGGATGTGCGAGATGATCCGCCAGGAAATCTGTTACCCGAAACTGAATGTGAAGATCGCGTGCTCCCACGGCGGCGTTACCCCTGCCAATGACGGCGCAAGCCATCAGAGCATTGAGGACATGGGTGTTCTGCGCACCATACCCAACATGACCGTGCTCATGCCTGCAGACTATCATGCAGCAAAAAAACTGGTAAAAGCAGCGGCAGAATATGAAGGGCCTGTGTATCTGCGTTTTACAAGGGATGCGATTCCGGTCATCTACCCGGAAGACGCAGAATTTAAGATTGGAAAAGCCAACAAATTAAAAGAAGGAAAAGATATTTCTATCATTGCCAACGGCGATACCGTTTCCATCGCATTGAAAGCGGCAGAGCAGTTAGAGGCACAGGGTGTATCCGTGAAACTGCTGGATATGCACACCATCAAACCTCTGGACACAGATGCGGTTATGGAGTGTGTCAATGAGACCGGTAAGATCATCACAGTGGAAGACCACAACATCATGAACGGCCTGGGCAGCGCAGTCAGCGAAGTGGCAGCAGAGACAGGCAGATGCATGGTAAAACGCATCGGTATCCGGGATCAGTTCGGACAGTCTGCTCCTTATGAGAGGCTGCTGGAAATGAACGGAATCACAGTGGAAAATATTGTGGAGACAGCAAAAGAATTAGTGAAATAAGTATGAGAAGAATTATCAGGAGGATAAGAAAATGTTTGATTTTGACGGACAGGTAGTAATCGTAACAGGAAGCGGCTCACCGAAAGGAATCGGCAGGACCATTGCAAAAACTTTTGCAAAACAAAAAGCAGCCGTAGTGATTGCGGATATGAATGAGGCCGGTGTACAGGACACCGTAAATGAGATCAGGGCAGAGGGCGGAGAGGCTATGGGAGTGACGGTAAATGTCACAGATGAAGCATCCGTACAGAAAATGGTGGATGACATCATGGACGCCTATGGCAGAATCGACGTGCTGATTAACAACGCAGGTATTTCCCAGAAGGTGACGGTTGCGGACATGACACTGGCAGATATGAGAAAGATTTTTGAAGTCAACATGTTCGGCCTGTTCCTCTGCACACAGAAGTGCATGAAGGTAATGCGTGACCAGAAATACGGAAGGATCGTTAACCTGTCCTCTGTATCTGCCAAAAGAGGCGGCGGCGTATTCGGCGGAGCACACTACTCAGCATCCAAAGCGGCTGTACTTGCATTTTCCAAAAACCTTTCCAGAGAGATCTCTGCAGAAGGCATCACCGTGAACAGTGTCTGCCCGGGACTGATCAACACAGAGATCTGGAAATCACTTCCCAAAGAAGATGCAGATAAGATCATTGACGGAATCCCCATGGGCCGCCCCGGTGAGACACAGGAAGTGGCAAATGCCATTGTATTCCTGGCATCCAGAGAAGCGTCCTATATTACAGGCGAAGAGATCGACATCAACGGCGGTTCCCATATGGATTAACCAAATGCAGACACCCCCTTATTTTATCCGGCTGTAATAGACAAAATCTGATTTTTATGGTAGTATGTTGGTTGTAGGATAAACCGATAAAGGGGTGAGTAGAATGCAGAACATCAGTTATTTAAAGAAAGTAAACAGTGAATCGGTAGTGCAGCAGGTGATCAATGCGCTGACGGAGGCCATGCTCAACAGGGAACTGCGCCCCGGGGATAAGATTCCCACAGAGGCGGAACTGGCTGAGAGCATGGGTGTGGGAAGAAATTCCATCCGGGAGGCCATTAAGATCCTGGTATATCTGGGAGTGCTTGAAATCAGGCGGGCAGAGGGAACCTTTGTCTGTGAGGGATTTTCTGAGAGCATGATAGACCCTATGATTTACGGTATTATTTTAGACAAAGAGGATTCATATGAAAATCTTATGGAACTGCGTGAACTGATAGAAGTTGGTGTGATGCAGCTCGCCATGCAGAAGATTCAGGAGGCCGATTTACATATACTGAAAGAGAAGCTGAACCGCATGGAGAAAGAGATAGAAAAAGGGCCGGAGAACGTAGAGAATGCTTTCCTGGCTGACAATGAATTCCATAATACCATATCAGATATGGGAAAGAATCCCCTGGTGAATAAGATCAACCAGGTGGTGCGGGTGCTGACATATTCCATGAGGATGAAGACAGTGGAGACAATGATCAAGACTGGAAGAGGCCGGGAATTATTTGAGGCGCACCAGAAAATCTATGAGATGATGGCAAACAAAGTAACAGACAATCTGAATACGGCTGTAAGAAAAACATATTTTGCTGATATTCCATTTACGGATACAGAGAAATAGCCCTCGTTCAAAACAATTTCCGCTTACAGCCATTTGATTGATGCCCTGTCCATTCATTGCCCGGAGTATGTTTGTATGCAGACGCACTCCGGTGAGTGGACGGGGTATTTTTACATTAATATGTAATGAGAGAAGGAGGAGGCCCATGATAGCGATTGCATGTGACCATGGCGGATACGATTTGAAACTGGAGATCATCCGTTACCTGAAAGATGAAAATATAGAATATATAGATCTGGGATGTGAGGGCAGGGATGCAGTGGATTATCCTGTCTATGCCAGAAAAGTGACAGACGCCATAAAGAGCGGCACCTGTGAGAAAGGAATCCTGATCTGCGGAACCGGCATCGGAATCTCCATAGCTGCCAATAAGGTGCCGGGCATCCGGGCAGCCCTGTGTACGGACTGTTTCTGCGCGGAGGCCACCAGGCAGCACAACAATGCCAATGTCCTGGCCCTGGGCGGCAGAGTGGTGGGGCCCGGCCTGGCGGTGAAGATCGCGGATACGTTCCTCCACACAGAATTTTCAGGGGCCGAACGGCACCAGAGGAGAATTGATCTGATAGAAGGGGACAAAGCCTGAACAGACAGGCTGTGAAAAACGGAGGTATTTTTGATCATGGAGTTAAAGAATATACTGGTCGGCCAGTCCGGAGGGCCGACGGCTGTCATCAACAGCAGCCTATACGGTGCTGCGGCCCAGGCGAGGCTGCACCCGGAAAAGATAGGAAAATGCTTCGGCATGGTGAACGGAATTGAAGGATTTTTAAAGGGAAAAGTCCTGGATCTTGACGAGGCGCTTCCCGGCGATGAGCTGAAAGGGCTTCTGACCACCCCCGGAGCCTATCTTGGTTCCTGCAGATATAAGCTGCCGGAGGATCTGGAGGACCCGGTGTACAGGACACTGTTTGAAAAGTTTGAGGACATGGGCATCGGATATTTCCTCTATATCGGCGGAAATGATTCCATGGATACCGTGAGCAAGCTGTCGCGGTACGGGAGAAAGATGGGCAGCAGTATTGTAGTGCTTGGGGAACCGAAGACCATTGACAATGACCTTGTCCTCACAGACCATACGCCGGGTTTTGGCAGCGCTGCCAGATATGTGGCATCCACAGTGCGGGAAATCTGCGTTGACGCAGGCGTATATGACACCAGGTCCGTCACGATCGTGGAGATCATGGGCCGTCATGCAGGCTGGCTGACAGCCGCAGGGGTGCTGGCAAGGAAATTCAGGGGAGACAACCCTCTGCTTGTATATCTGCCGGAGGTGCCCTTTGACCAGGAGGCGTTCCTGAAAAAGGTGGAGGAGTGCTTTTCCGTGAACAATGCGGTGGTCGTGTGCGTCTCAGAGGGAATCCGTGACAAAGACGGTGTATTTGTATGCGAATACGACAGCGAGGCCGGACTGGACAGTTTTGGCCACAAGATGCTGGCAGGCTGCGGGAAATACCTGGAGCGTCTGGTGCGGGGAAGACTGGGTGTGAAGGCCCGCTCCGTGGAATTAAATGTAAGCCAGCGCTGCTCTGTCTCCATGCTGTCAGCCGCGGACCAGCAGGAGGCTGTCATGGCAGGCAGATACGGTGTGCAGGCAGCTCTTGAGGGGGAAACAGGCAAAATGATCTCCTTCATCAGAAAAAGCGATGCACCCTACAGCCTGTCCTGTGGTCTGGAGGATGTGGATCATATCTGCAACCGGGAAAAAACGGTTCCCCTGTCCTGGATCACAGGTGACTGGACAGATTTGGGAGAGGAATTTTTGACATATGCAAAACCGCTTGTAAAAGGAAACGTGCAGGTCCCCGTGGATGAGGACGGCCTGCCGCTGTTTGTCTGCAGAAAATAGGAGAAGGAGAAGTTTATCATGGGATTAGTGACAACAAAGGATATGTTTCAGAAAGCTTATGAGGGCGGCTATGCCATCGGAGCCTTCAATGTAAATAATATGGAGATCGTACAGGGTATCACAGAGGCGGCAGGAGAGCTGAAGTCTCCGGTCATCCTCCAGGTGTCCAAAGGCGCAAGGGCATACGCCAACCACACCTATCTTGTGAAACTGGTGGAGGCTGCCCTCATAGAAAATGATATCCCCATGGCCCTCCATCTGGACCACGGCCCGGATTTTGCAACCTGTAAGGCTTGTATCGACGGCGGTTTTACATCCGTCATGATCGATGGCTCACAGTACGATTTTGAAAAGAATGTGGAGATCACCAGACAGGTAGTGGAATATGCCCACGAAAAAGGTGTAGTGGTAGAGGGGGAACTGGGAAAACTGGCAGGTGTGGAGGACGATGTAAAAGTGGACGCCTCTGACGCCATGTACACGCATCCCGATGAGGTGCAGGAGTTCGTGGAGCGCACAGGCGTGGACTCCCTGGCCATCGCCATAGGCACCAGCCACGGCGCCTTCAAGTTCAAGCCGGGCCAGAAACCTCAGCTCCGGTTTGATATATTGGAGGAGATCACAAAACGCCTTCCCGATTTCCCCATTGTCCTCCACGGAGCCTCCAGTGTGTCCCGGGAGTATGTGAAGATCATACAGGAAAACGGAGGAGAACTTGCTGACGCCATAGGGATCCCGGAGGATATGCTTCGTCGTGCTGCAAAATCCGCTGTGTGCAAGATAAACATTGATTCAGATCTGCGCCTTGCCATGACAGCAGGCGTCCGGCAGGTACTGGTGCAGAAGCCCTCAGCCTTTGACCCCAGGGAATATCTGAAAGCCGGAAGAGCCAATGTCAAAGAACTGGTGGCACATAAGATAGTGAATGTTCTGGGCAGTGACCACAAGGCCTGACCTGAACGAAACAAACCGATGGTTTAGACGGATCTCAGCCGGAACCATCGGTTTGTTTCCGTGTACGATTTTTTATTTATAGGTTGATTAAGTAAAGGAATAATTATAAAATAACTTTATAAGTCGCACATAATCGAGGAAAAGTTATGCATTGGAATATAGTGGCGGAGTGTATTTCCGAAATCAACCTTATCATCATCTGGTTTTATTCAAGGAAAAGTAATCTGGTTCCTTCACTCAGGAACCGTCTGTTTCAGTTCTGCTTTTTTGTGACTTTTTGCGCCATGTCCTTCAACATTGCGTCAACAGTCATGATCGCCTATCCTGAGAAATTCCCCTGTTTTCTGACCTGGCTGGTCACAACGGTTTATTTTGTTGCCACCCCTCTCATGGGCATGGCTTATTTTTTCTACACTCTGGCTGCTGTGTTTGAAAATAAAGGAAATACCATGAAGATCATTATATGGACATCTCTGCCCGGGACAGTGTATTTCCTGCTGGTGATCATGAATCTGTTTTCAAATGTATTATTCAGCATCTGCCCCGACGGCACATATACACGGGGACCTCTGATCTCCGTTACATATATTATCTTTTATCTGTATGGTGTGGCAGCCATGGCGGTGGTTGTGATATGGAGAAAATATATGGAACCGGCGATCAGAAGGATACTTGTCATATTTCCCATGATCGCGCTGCTGGTCATCATTGTACAGCAGCTTTATCCCACTGTGATCCTCTCCGGTTCGGCGGCGACCTGCGCGCTGCTGATCATTTATCTCTATCTCCAGAACAAACAAAATTCCGTAGACTATCTCACGGGGCTGCCCAACCGGCAGGAGTTCCTTAAAATGATAGAGCTGCTGATCAGAAAGTCCAAATATTTTAATATCACGGTCCTCTCCTTAAGAGGATTTAAGCGGATCAATGATACCTATGGGCAGCATAACGGGGATCTGTTTCTGCAGGAGATTGCATCTTACCTTAAAAGCATTTCAGAACCTCACTGTCTGTACCGTTTCGGCGGCGATGAGTTTGTCATTTTGTCTTATGGGCCGTTTGATGCCAGTATGAGTCATAATGTGAAGAAACTGGAGCAGAGAATGCAGCAGCCCTGGATATCAGGGGAAAACAGTTGTGTCATTCCGGCGGTCATCGGTGTTGTGGGATATCCGGAATGCGCCAACACAGCGGAGGATTTGATCAGCGGGATTGAATACGCTGTCTCCATGGCAAAGGCGGCATCTGACACGAATGTCTATTACTGCGGCCACGAGATGCTTGCCTCCCTGAGAAGGCGCCGGAAAATAGTGGAGATACTGGAGGAGAACCTGAAGAACAACAGCTTTTCCGTCTATTATCAGCCTATCATTTCCACAGCCACAGGTAAATATACGGTTGCAGAGTCTCTGCTGCGCATACCGGATTCCCCCCTTGGCCCACTCTTTCCCAATGAGTTTATTCCTGTTGCGGAGGAGACAGGGATGATCGTGGAGATCACCTACCAGATACTTGATAAGGTATGCAAATTTGTGAACCGGCTGTCTGAGAACGGCATTGAGTTTGACGGAGTGCATGTGAACTTCTCCGGACAGCAGTTTTCCCAGATTGGGCTGGCGGAAAAGGTGGAGGGAATCATTGAGGCAAACCATACACCTTTTTCCAAGATCAAGATTGAGATAACCGAGAGCATACTTGCCGACAATGCGGAGACAGTAGAAGAGTTCGCCCTGGAAATGCAGCAGAGGGGCATTCTGATCGAGCTGGATGATTTCGGAACAGGTTACTCCAACATCGTATCCGTGATGAACACTCCCCTGGATACCGTCAAGCTGGACAAGAGCCTTGTCTGGTCTGCCATGGAGAAAAAGGAGACGGCAGCCATGGTTGATATGATACCTCTTAAGTAGACAATGGAAATAACCAAAAGCTACTTAGGAGGTATTTTTATGTCCAAATCACCA